>JBBQNA010000030.1:0-20320 GCA_038329515.1 Candidatus Limnocylindrales bacterium
GCGCCATCGGTGAACACCAGGTCCACCTTGTCCAGCTGCAGGAACTTCTGGAACTGCCGCGTGACAGCGTTGCGTGGCTCGGTCAGTACCCGCATCAGGTCCTCGCGAGTGAGCGCACTGAGGGTCACCGTGACGGGCAGCCTCCCCACGAACTCGGGGATGAGCCCGAACTTGAGCAGGTCCTCGGGCATCAGGTGCTCCAGGATGCGCTCCCGCTCCAGGGGGCTGAAACCCCCCTCCGCGCCGAAGCCCATGGACCGCCGGCCGACCCGCTCCTCGATGATGCGCTCGAGCCCCTCGAAGGCACCACCACAGATGAACAGCACATTGGTGGTGTCGATCTGGATGAAGTCCTGGTGGGGATGCTTGCGGCCACCTTGCGGTGGCACGTTGGCGACGGTGCCTTCGAGGATCTTCAGCAGGCCCTGCTGGACGCCCTCGCCCGACACGTCGCGGGTGATGGACGGGTTGTCCGCCTTGCGCGCGATCTTGTCGATCTCGTCGATGTAGATGATGCCCCGTTGGGCCCGCGCCACGTCGAAATCCGCAGCCTGGATGAGCCGCAGCAGGATATTCTCGACATCCTCACCGACATAGCCGGCCTCGGTCAGGGAGGTGGCGTCCGCGATGCAGAACGGCACGTCCAGGACACGCGCCAGGGTCTGGGCAAGGAGCGTCTTGCCACTGCCGGTGGGACCCACCAGCAGCACGTTCGACTTCTGGAGCTCGACATCGTCGATCTGGTTGCCGGCGTTGACGCGCTTGTAATGGTTGTAGACCGCCACCGAAAGGACCCGCTTGGCGCGCTCCTGGCTGATGACGTACTCGTCCAGGGCGTTCTTGATCTGGTGAGGATTGGGCAGCTTCGCCGCGTGCGGTCGGGGTCGCGGCGTCTCCTGCATCTCCTCTTCGATGATCTCCTGGCAGAGATTGATGCATTCGTCGCAGATATAGACGCCCTGGCCCGCGATGAGCTTGCGCACCTGCTCCTGGCTCTTGCCACAGAAGCTGCATCGATACGGCACCTTGGTGCCCTTGCTGCCGGCGGTCGACATCCTTGTCCCCTGTTATCGGTCCGACCGTTGACCCTGGGTGGTCAGCGGGGACCCTTCTCCGGCTCGTCCGAATGCGAACGCTTCTCGGTCGAGCGGCCAGTCGAGCGCTCACGCGCTGGGGCCGCGACCGGGGGGCGATCCCGCTCGGCGTAGACCTCGTCGATGATGCCATACGCGCGTGCCTGTTCGGCGGACATGAAGTAGTCCCGGTCCGTGTCCTTGATGACCTTGTCCTCGGTCTGCCCGGTGTGGTCGGCAAGGATCTTGTTCAGGCGCTTGTTGAGCTCTTCCAGCTCCTTGACCTGGATGAACACGTCCGGGGTGTTGCCGCGGAAGCCGGCGGACCCCTGATGGATCATGATCCGGGAGTTGGGCAGTGCGTAGCGCTTGCCCTTGGCGCCCGCCGCCAGGAGCACGGACGCCATGGACGCGGCCATGCCGATGCAGATGGTGCTCACGGGGGCACGCAGGTACTGCATGGTGTCATAGATGGCGAGGCCCGAGGTCACCACGCCACCGGGCGAGTTGATGTACAGGCTGATGTCTCGCTCCGGGTCCTCGGCGTCCAGGAACAGCAGCTGCGCGATGATCAGGTTCGCGACGTGATCCTCGATGGCATCGCCCAGGAAGATGATCCGCTCGCGGAGCAGTCGGCTGTAGATGTCGTACGCCCGCTCACCGCGGCTGGACGTCTCGATGACCATGGGCACGAGCATCGCCCGCGCCTCCAGCGCTGTCTCGAGCGCCGCGCTCGTGTGGCGCGCCGCGCTGAGTGCCGTCAGCTGGCTGGGGACCTGGGCTGCGGTCATGCCTGGCTCTCCTCTTCCGGATCGACGACTGGGGGATCGCCCCTGCCGACGCCGACGGCGGCCAGCTCGGCTTCGAGTGCTTCGTCCGCCTCGTCCAGCTCGGCAGGCTCCAGGGCGTCGGTCGCGGCCTCCACCTGGTCCACGGCCTGTGCCGGTTGGTCTTCCGTGTGACGCACGTCCGAGAACACCGGGTGGGCCTCGATCCAGCGGTCGATGACGCCCTCGATGACCTGCGAGCGCCGCAGCGTGGACCGGACGTACGACCGGCCGCGGGGCGACTCCAAGTACTCGATGAGCCGGCGGTCCTCGGGGTTCGAGCGCCGTGTCTTGTCGATCTCTGCCTGCACGACGGCGTCAGGGATCTCGACGCCTTCCTTGTCCGCGACGGCGCCCAGCACCAGCAGCACCTTGACCCGGTGCTCGGCACCCTCGCGGGACTCCTCGCGCAACTTCGTCTCGTCCCGCTCGGTGACCTTGAGGTACTCCTCGTACTCGATCTGCTGCTGGGTCAGACGGACCTTCAGCTCGTCGATCATGACGTCGACCTCGCGCTCCACCAGGAGGTCCGGGGGCGTGACCGTCGCGTTGGCGACCGCGTACTCGATGATCCGGTCAGCAAAGCCGTGGCGGGCCCGGTCGAAGGAGTTGCGCACCAGCCGGGAGTGGATGTCCGCCTGGAGGCCCGCGACGTCCGCGAAGTTGCCCATCGACTGGGCGAAGGCATCATCCAGCTCCGGCAGCTTGCGCTGGCGCAACTCCTTGAGCGTGGCCGTGAACTCGACGGGCTGGCCGGCGAGCTCCGTCTCGCGGTAATCCTCCGGGAAGGTGACCGAGAAGGTCCGCTGCTCATCCTCGCGCATGCCGATGAGCGCCGTCTCGAAGCCAGGCACCATCCGCTCGCTGCCGACGACCAGTGGGAACCGCTCCGATGCGGCCCCCTCGATGACCACGCCGTCCTTGCGGCCCTCGAACGCGATGACCGCGAAGTCACCCGCCTCGATGCCTCGGTCCTCGACCGGGATGAGGCTGGCCTGTTGGTCGCGCAGCTGCTCCACGACCGCGTCCACACGGGCGTCGTCGGGGGCGTCGATCTCGGGTGAGAACGGGAACGCGGCGTAGTCGCCGAGCTCGACCGAGGGCCGGATGGGGGCGGTCACGCGATAGGCCGCGCCGACGCCCTCCTCGAACTGGATCCACTCCGGAGCCGCCGGCAGCTCCAGGATATCGATGCCTTCCTGGCGCACGGCGTCCACGACGCTGCGCTGGTAAAGGTGCTCGCGGGCGTCGTCATAGATCGGGTCGGGCGCGCTGGCGTCGGACCGGTCGATGCCCATGGCACGCTCCAGCATCGAGCGCGGCACCTTGCCTGGCCGGAACCCGGGCACGCGGATGCGACGCGACTGGTGGCGCACCGACTCATCGATGGCGCGCTGCAGCTGCTCTGGGGTGACCTCGACCTCCAGCACCACGGTGCTGCGGTCGGCAGGGGTGGACGTGACCTTCACGGTCGAGTGGTTCGGAAGTTGTGCGACATGGACGTCCAAGTATACGGAGGGATGCCGCTGCCCGCCGGGCGCTCGTCCTACACTGCCCCGACGCGGGAGTGGTGAAACGGTAGACACGCTGGCCTTAGGAGCCAGTCAGGGTGACCTGGTGGGGGTTCGAATCCCCCTTCCCGCACCACCCCTCAGGGTGGAACGCTTGTCACCTGGTCGTCGAGCAGCCTGAGCACGCGTTCCCGGAAGAGGGGCATCGCCCACAGTTGATGCGTGAACGCGTCCGCGCCGCTGGCGGAGAGGTGCTTCAGGTCGCTCGAGTCCTGGGGCCTCCACCAGTCGGCCATCTCCCGGGTGTGCACGACGGGCAGGCCTGCAGCGCTCGCCAACGCATCGAGTGCCGCGGCGTCCTGGATGGCCAGATCCGGGGTCCGTGCGCGGATGGCATCCAGCAGCGGCGGCGGGTACGGCACGCTGAACAGCACGACCTGCACGCCCTCCCCTTCCAGGTACGCCACGAGCTCCTGCAGGGCGGTCGATGCCGTCTCGAGGCGCGTAGGCGTGATGTCCACGACCTGCCCCCGGTAGCTTGTGGCAGCCAGCCGGTCCAGCTCGGTCTGGGTCATCCCCGGGGTCGCCTCGAAGCCATCCCGGCGGAGCGTCCCGTCGGGGGTCGCGAACTCTGGCAGCGTACCCGCCGCCAGGAGCCGGTCCAACAGCCGTGACGGTTGTCCCCGCCAGCGCCACGCCGCGGAGACCTGGCCCAGCTGGCACTCCAGCCACGCCACGGGGAACTCCTCGGCGCCGCAGCCGACCACCAGCTGGCCCATGGGCGAATGCTCGATGGCGCGCGCACCAGGGTTCGCGCGGGGACCACCGTAGTTGCCCATCGAGAGCCCCAGCAGCATCACCCTGGGCAACCGCTCCGCCGTGCCCAGCTGCCTGGCCAGCAGCGACATCGAGCGCACATCGACATCCAGCTGGGCCATCGAGGCCACGGCCGCGGGACGACCCGTCGCCTGCTCGATGAGGGTCGCGAGCACGGCCGGATCCACGCCCCGCCGGACCAGGGAATCACCCAGCAGCAGCACGTCCTGGCGCGGCTCCGCGGCACGCATCAACACACCCACGTCGACCTGCGCGTCGCGTGACGGTGCGGCCGTCACCCAGCCGGCCGCGATGAGGACCCGGACCCCAACCTCCATCGCCAGCAGCGGCAGCAGCAGGGCACACAGCGCGATGACGATGGAGCGCCGAGATCGGAGCCGTGCGCCATCTCGAGCGGTCATCAGAACGCGAAGTAGATGAAGTCGGGGGCGCCGGTGGGCAACAGCACCAGCCCTGCCGCGAACGTGGCGCCAACGGCGAACCAGCGGCGCCCGGACCCTGGGGGCAGGGCCCGGCGCGCCAGGCGCTCCAGGGCCGGCCACTGGCCCACGATACCCACGATCACAGCCGCGACCAGGATCGGCTCGGCCCCGATACCACCCTGCAGCGAGAACATCTCACGCAGGTACCGGAACGCCGAGGCGAGATCCGGGGAGACGAAGAAGATGCGCACCAGGACCACGAAGCTGAAGGTGATGATCCAGGCCACGAGCACCGGCATCACGAGGCGCCCGGGTCGTCGGCGCCACCAGCGATGGACCGCGAGCGCCCCACCCTGCAGCGCGCCCCACACGATGTAGGTCAGGCCCGCGCCGTGCCACAGACCGCACAGCATCATCGTGGCCATGATGTTGATGGTCGTGCGTCGTTCGCCCATCCGGGTGCCGCCGAGCGGGAAGAAGACGTAGTCCCGGAGCCAGCGCGACAGGGTCATGTGCCAGCGTCCCCAGAACTCGGACATGGACGTGGAGCGGTACGGCCAGTCGAAGTTGCGCGGCAGCCGGAACCCCATGAGGCGTGCCGACCCGAGTGCGAGGTCCGTGTAGCCCGAGAAGTCCAGATAGAGCTGGAAGGTGTATGCCACGAGTGCGACGGCAAGGGCACCCGACGACAGCTGGCCAGGATGCGCCAGTGCCAGACCCACCGCAGGCGCCAGCTGGTCGGCGAGCGCCTTCTTGAGCAGTCCCCCGGCGAGCTGTGGCGCTGCCGCCGCGAAGTACAGTGTCCGGAAGGGCCGTGGATGACGCACCTGGGGCAACAGCTCACCGGCGCGCACGATAGGCCCTGCCACCAGGTGCGGGAAGAAGGTGATGAACAGGGCCACGCTCGAGAGCCGGCGCTCCGGGGCTCGCCCCCGATAGACGTCGATGACATACGCGAGGATGGTGAACGTCACGAAGCTGATGGACAGCGGCAGGATGAGGCCCAGGCCGCCGAGGTCCACGTGCCGGCCGGTCAGCCAGCGGATGACCGAGCTGGAACTGCCCAGCAGCCAGTCGAGGTACTTGAAGAGGCCCAGGACCGCGAGATCGAGGACCACGGCGCTGATGAGCAGCCGCCGCCGCGCCAGCCCGGCGCGCACGGCTATGGCGTTGGCCAGCAGGTGGTTGACCAGGATGAGGCCAAGCAGTCCTGGCACGTACCACAGGTTCCAGGAAGCGTAGAACAGGACGCTCGCGGCGAGCAGCCACCAGCGACGCGCAGGTCGGGGCACCAGCCAGTAGCCCGTGACCGATACGAGCAGGAACAGGCCGTAGCCCGTGGTGGCGAAGTTGATGAGGGGCTCCGATGCTCAGGACCCGCGAACGGGTCGGGTCAGCGGATGGCCGAGGTCAGCCCGGGCCCTTCGACGACCGACCCCGACCGGCAGCGAACAACCGCTCGACCAGGATCCGCGCACCGACCGTGCCCAACGGCCCGACGAGCGCGTCGTATGTACGCCATAGCGATGTCGCCGCCGTTGGTGGCGCGGGCTGCCGGCCCTTCCGTCGAAGGTAGTCGGCGAAGTCCTGCTCGAGGGCCTCCCGGACCCCGGGCTCCTGGTAGGCGCGGGAGCGCTTGAGGATCCGCTCCACCTCGTCCGGTAGCAACCCGTCGTACGGATCGCGCCGCTTGGGCATCAGACGCGAGGTCGCCGAACGCAGGATGCGTCGCGGCCCACCGAGCAGCAGGAATCCAGCGCCACCTGCGAGCGCGACCGACTTGATGGGATTGCGGCGCACCTTCGCCGGGATGTCCAGCGCCGACCGGGTCGCCTCGGACAGTGCGTCAAGGTCCGTCTCCAGCGATCCGCGAGCGGCCAGCAGCTCCTTGCGGGCGCGCGCCACCTCCGGTGTCAGCTTCCGCTTGTGGGCCAGCGATCCCTGCTCAGCGACGGCGATGGGCGTCAGGGCGTCGGGTGCGGCATGGCCGTGACTCATCTGCCGATCACCTTTCGTCGCTGTCGGCGCCATTGGCGCATCAGGAACTTCTTGGACTCCTCCGCCATCGCGATCGATTCACGCGGCACCAGGCGCTCATACCGGCGTTCGGGATCGAAGCCCTGACGCACGGCGACGAGCAAGATGACCACGATGGAGGTCAGCAGCCCGATGGTCAAGGACACAGCGAGCGCGCCCTTGGTATCGAATGTCACGGACCCAAGCAGGGCGCCCACGACAGCACCGAGCGCCAGGCCGCTGATTCCCAGTCCCACACCCATGGCGCGTCGACTGCCGACGAGCGCCAGCATCACGCCCAGGACGACAGCACCTGCCACGAGACCCACGAGCGTGGGCAGCAGGGCCGGCTCCAGGCCGATGGACGCCTCCAGCGAGCCGCCCGCCCGGACCGCGGCATCACGCAGCACGTTGCTGGCGAACACGATCCAGAGCAGCAACGTCACGGCGACGCCGGTCGCCACGCCCCGCATCGTCGCCGACGCAGAGCCGCCTGCCAGGTTGACGCCGATGGGCACGCACAGCAACACCAGGAACAGCGTGCCATGCAGGATCCCCCAGGCCATCGAGCCGAAGAGCCACTCGCCCAGGAACAGGAAGGTACCGATGGCGATCAGCAGCAGTGCCACCACCACGAAGCACAGTGCCGCGAGGACCATGCCCAGGATGACCGCGAGGTCGTGACCCGTGACCGCGAGCTCCGCCTTGAGCAGGTCCACGTGGGCCGTGACCAGCCGCAGCAGGCCGGCCCGCGCGCCGCCGAGGGCTTCGCCAACCCCCGGGTCATCCGCTGCATCGTCAGCGGCAGCCCCACTACCGGCCGTGGCCGGGTCAGTACCGGTGCGATCGTGTTTGGGTGGCGGGGCTCCGGGGTCAGCGCTCAGCGGGAACCTCAGTTCTGGTCTGCGGACGATGCCCCCGGCTTCGACCCTGGGTGTCCGCGCTCGCGGGTCGTCACCGTGCAGAGGATAGCGGGTCGGGCCCTACCGAGGCAGGTCAGACGTATCCGTCGACGTGGCGCCGCCCGTCCCCATGGCTGATGACGATGCTGGCGGTGATGCCCACGACGAGCATCGCGAGGCCCAGGCCGGCCAGCACCGCCGACTGGGTGACCAGGCCGGCGGTCAGCCCGTCGAGGGTCGCGGTCGTGGAGGCAGTCGCGTCCGGATGGGTGTCGAACAGCCGACTTGCCACGATGGGGGCCGCCGTGGTCGCGAGCAGGCAGAACGAGCCCACTAGCAGGAGACACAGTCCCAGCCACGCGACCGCGTGCAGACGGGCACGCGCGAGGAGCAGCACCAGGACCGCGACCAGGACGCACAGGGCCGGCAGCAGCCCGCGCAGTGCGTCCATCAGGTGCACCGCGCCCGCGAGTGTCGTCAGCCGCTCCGAGTCCACCACGGTGAGCGTCCCCAGGCCCGTTGGCACCACTTGACCCAGGAATCCCGTGCCCCCCGGGTCCAACTGCTCGGCGACGGCAGACACCACGGCGTCGAGATCGAGCACGATGTCAGGGTCCTGTGCGCCCGCGACATCTCGGCCCTCGATGAGCTCCAGCACCGCCCGATGGAGCTCCTCCAGCGCACCCTGCTGGATCGCGACGATGCCGGGCCGGGCGAGGGTGGCCTCGATGACTTCGGCGAGTGCCACCCGGACATCGTCCGACGTGGCTGCGCGGGGCAGGCCGAGCGGCGCCCGGACCACGGTCGGGACACGACCGCTCACTGGCACCACGAGCTCCGTCAGTCGCACCGCGAGTCGATCGGCCAGCAGCGACCTCACCTCGGGCCGGGCGATGATACGGCTCGTCGTGGCGGCGAAGGCCTGGCTGTCGACGAGCGTCGTGAGCGACCAGACACCCACGTTGGCGACGAGCGCAAGCACCAGGAACGCGAGCAGCGCGATGGCCAGCAGGAACGACCGGATGAGTCCCATGGACGTAACGATGACACGCAAGCTGGCACGACCGTATGGGAGGCTGCTCGCATGACCGATCGACCAGCCATCCCGGGCCCGTGGTGGGCAGCGTCCGGCGCCCTTGACCCTGGAGCGTCGGGCAGTTGCGGCGTGTGCGGCAGCCCCCTCGTGGGTGACCCGGATGACGTCCTGAGCGCGCCCCAAGGTCCGATGTGCGGCGCGTGCGCACGGGCCCGGGAGTTCGACCAGACGCTCTGGGAGCTGGACCTCGCCGAGCCGGACGCCGGGCTTTGGTAGCCTCCGAACGTCGCGCCGAGCCACGTATGCCCGCGACCGGATAGGGAGACCCATGGACCACAGCTACATCGCGCGCAATGACGCATCACGGGCACACCTGGAACAGCTCGTCGACAGCCTCACGCAGGAGCAGCTGACGCTCGAGGTGGATGGCTGGCCCGTCGGCGTCCACCTTGCCCATCTCGCCTTCTGGGACCGCTTCACGCTCCTCCGATGGCACGAGACCGTGCGCTCTGGTCGCGCGCTCCCGGTGTCCGTGGTGGAGCCATTGACGGACCTCATCAACGATGCCCAGGTCGGCCAATGGGCGGCGCTCCCCACGGACGTGCGCCGGGCGATGGTCATGCTGGCCGCCGAGGACTGCGACGCGCACGTCGCGGAGCTGCCGGACACCCTGGTGCAAGCAGCCCAGGATGCGGGACTCGAGCGGACGCTCGATCGGTCGGTGCATCGCCAGCGGCACCTGGGACCGGTGAAGGCCGCACTCGCCGCCGGCTGACCAGCCTCGATACCACGGATGTCCAGGCAACGAAGAAGCCCGGTCGTGGTGACCGGGCTTCTGGCGTGTCAGGCGCCCCGTGGCGCCTTGGCGTGGTGGACTAGAAGTCCATGCCGCCTCCGGGCGGCATCTGGGGCTGTGCGCCCTTGGGCTCCGGCTTGTCCGTGATCATGACCTCGGTGGTCAGGACCATGGCCGCGATGGACGCCGCGTTCTCGACGGCAGAGCGGGTGACCTTGGCCGGGTCGACGATGCCGGCAGCCAGCATGTCGACGTACTCGCCGGTCATCACGTTGTAGCCGACCGAGGTCGACTTCTGCTCTGCCTGGGCACGTCGGACGTTCTCGATGACGACATTGCCATCGAGCCCGGCGTTCTCGGCGAGACGTCGGAGGGGCTCATCCAGCGCGCGGCGCACGATGTTGACACCCGTATTCGCGTCACCCTCCAGCTTGATGCCGTCGAGCGCGCTTTGCGCGTTCAGGAGTGCCACGCCGCCGCCGGGCACAAGGCCCTCTTCCAATGCTGCACGTGTCGCGGACAGGGCGTCCTCGACCCGGTGCTTCTTTTCCTTGAGCTCGACCTCGGTGCCGGCACCGACCTTGATGATGGCCACGCCACCCGCAAGCTTGGCCAGTCGTTCCTGGAGCTTCTCGCGGTCGTAGTCCGAGGTGGTCTCCTCGATCTGCGCCTTGATGGCCTTCATGCGCGCATCGATGGCGGACTGGTCGCCCTTGCCCTCGATGATGGTCGTGTTGTCCTTGTTGGACACCACGCGACGGGCTCGGCCGAGGTCGGTCAACTCCACGGCGTCGAGCTTGCGCCCGACCTCTTCGCTGATGACCTGGGCACCCGTGAGCGTCGCGATGTCGCGCAGCATCTCCTTGCGGCGGTCACCAAAGCCCGGCGCCTTGACGGCGAGCACGTTGATGATGCCCCGCAGCTTGTTCACGACCAGCGTCGCGAGCGCCTCGCCATCGACGTCCTCGGCGATGATGAGCACGTCCTTGCGACCCGTCTGGAGCGCCTTCTCCAAGGCCGGCAGCATGTCCTGCACGGACGAGATCTTCTTGTCCGTGATGAGGATGTAGGGGTCGTCCAGGGCGGCTTCCATGCGGCCGGGATCGGTCACGAAGTATGCCGACAGGTAGCCGCGGTCGAACTGCATGCCTTCCACGAACTCGGTCTCGAAGTTCATCGACTTCGATTCCTCGACCGTGATGACGCCGTCCTTGCCGGTCTTGTCGAAGACGTCCGCGATGAGCGCCCCGATGGCCGGGTCAGCAGCGCTGACCGTGGCGACCTGGGCGATCTCGTCATGGCCCTTGACGGGTACCGCGGCGGCCTTGATGGACGCGGAGAGCGCCCTCTCGGCGGCCTCGATGCCGATCTTCATCTGCATCGGGTTGGCGCCGGCGGCCACGTTCTTGAGGCCTTCGGTGATGATGGCTCGGGCCAGGACGGTGGCGGTCGTGGTGCCGTCGCCGGCCACGTCCTCGGTCTTGGTCGCGGCTTCCTTGAGCAGCTGCGCACCCATGTTCTCGAACGGGTCCGACAGCTCGATGTCGCGCGCCACGGTGACGCCGTCATGGGTCACGGTCGGTGCGCCGTACTTCTTGTCCAGGCCGACGTTGCGGCCCTTGGGTCCGAGCGTCGTGCCGACGGCGTCCGCCAGGGCATCGATGCCGCGCTTCAGTGCGCCTCGGGCTTCCTCGTCATAGATGATGAGCTTGGGCATGCTGCCGTGTGTCCTCCGTCGATCGTCTGGCCGCGGCTGCGATCAGACCCTTGGCGGGACTGCTCCGCGCGACCCAGGTGGTCGGGGGCGATCCCTGATTGACATGCTCACGCCGTTGAGCAGACGTCAGGTTAGCACTCTCCGGGGTAGAGCGCTAACCGAAGCTGCGCGCTCGCCCAGCCACAGCCGAGTGCTCATCCAGTTGGGCGCGGCCGCGTCGAGCGTCGCCGCGCCATACTGGCTGGCATGCCCACCGATGCCCCGCGGCACGACGTCGACCGCCTGCGCACCGATCCCGCAGCCTGGGATGCATTCGTGCGCACCGCGCCAGGTGGCGGCTATCTCCAGCTGAGCGGCTGGGCGACCGTCAAGGCAGCTAACGGCTGGCGTGCTCGGCGAGTCGTGGTCGATGCGGGCAATGGCCCGGTCGGGGTCCAGCTGCTCCTGCGGCGGCTGTGGCGGACCCCGCTGGGTGTGGGCTATGCCCCGCGCGGCCCGGTCGGTGCCCGTGACCCGGCGAGCCTCCGAGCGCTCACCGAGCAGCTGGTCCGGGTCGGCCGCCAGGAGCGTCTGAGCCATGTGACGATGGATCCCGGGTGGGGCGTGGATGTGCCGCATGCGCCTGATGTCCGCACCGCGACCACCACAGCGCCGCCTATAGACTCGGCCACTCCCCTGCTGGCGGCCGGCTGGCACCGCAGCGACGACCTGCAGCACGACCGCACGCGCATCGTGGATGTGGACGACCCGGATCGGATGTGGGCCCATGTCCGGTCGCGGACCCAGCGCTACGTCAAGTCGGCCCGCAAGGCGGGCATCACGGTCGCGCGCGAGGGTGTCGACGCCATGGACGAGTTCCACGGGCTGCTGGTAGCGACCGCTGACCGTGCCGGCTTCATCTATCGCGATGCCGGGTCCTATCAACGCATCGTGGATACGTTCGCAGCGGAAGACGCGCACCTGCTGATGGCACGCACGAGCCAGGGACGGGCCGTGGCCGGCCTGCTCATCGTGCGCTGCGGCGACACGGTCGCGGAGCCGAGCGGGGGCATGAACGACGAGGGCGCCGAGACGCGCGCCAACTACCTGCTCAAGTGGGAAGCCCTGAGCGAAGCTGCCGCGGCTGGCGCGCGGCACTACGACATGTGGGGCATCGCGCATGGCGGTATCGACCAGTTCAAGGCCGGGTTCGGTGGTCGAGAGGTCCGCTACCCGGGCACGTTCGACCTCCAGACACTGCCCCTCCTGCGGCCGGGGCTGCTGGCCGCGCGCCGGATGTGGGTCTCGGTCGCTCGACGGCGACGGGGCCTGGATGCGGATACGGGTCATGACCCCGCCCCGGTGACATCGAAGGTGGAGACGGACGCATGACGGAAGGCCGACGCATCGAGGGTGCGGAGCTGCTGGCGGTGGGCGCCGAACTGTTGGTGGGCGACACCCAGGACACGAACTCCGGCGACATCGCCCGGGAGCTGACGACGCTGGGCGTCGAGGTGATGCGCATCTCGGCGCTGCCCGATCGCCTGGAGGTGGTCGCCGGTGCACTGCGCGACGCCCTTGGGCATGCCGACCTGGTGATGACGACCGGTGGGCTCGGGCCTACGCCCGACGACCTGACCCGCGAGGCGATCGCCCTCGTCTGCGGCGAGGCCGTCGAGGTCGACCCGGATATCGAGGCCTGGATCAAGGACCTGTTCGACCGACGCGGTTTCGCCTTCTCCGAGGCCAACCGCAAGCAGGCGTGGCTCATCCCGAGCGCCACCACACTCCCCAACCCGAACGGCACCGCGCCCGGCTGGTGGGTGGACCGCCCTGACGGTCGCGTGATCGTGGCGCTCCCAGGCCCGCCCCGGGAGATGCGCCCGATGTGGCGTGACCAGGTGCTGCCGCGCCTGCAGGCCCGCGGCCTGGGCGCCGACCGCGCCGTCGAGACATTGCGTCTGGCGGGCATGGGCGAGTCGTTGCTCGTGGATGCCATCGGCGAGGACGTCCTGCGGCGGCGCAACCCAGAGGTCGCGACCTACGCCCGCGTCGATGCGGTGGACGTACGCGTGAGCGCCATCGCGGAGGGTGGCCGGACTGCCCGGGAGCTGGTGGACGCGGAGGTCGAGCGTCTCCTGCCGACGCTCGGCAGGTACGTGTTCGCGCGCGGCGATGAAGGCTGGCCGGGTGCGGTCGGTCGACGACTCGCGGGTCGCTCGGTCGCGGTCGCGGAGATCGGTACCGGCGGCCAGGTCGTGGCGCTGCTGGGCGCCGAGCCGTGGCTGGTGTTCGACGAGACGCTGGGCGTCAACAGCGCGGGCGCTCGTGCCCAGTCGGACATGACCGCCCTGGCGGCGCAGGTGCGAGCGCTCGGTGGCGCGGACATCGGGTTGGCCGTGCGGGCGCTGGAGGCGGCCGGCGACATGCACGTGACCATCGCCATCACGGACGGTGCTCAGGCCACGACCGTGGACAAGGCGGCGTTCCTGGGTGGTGACCAGGGTCGACGACGCTCGGCCAACCTGGCCTGCACCGAGTTGTGGCACTGGCTCGGCGCCGGGGCCACACCGCCCGGCTGAGCTGCGGAAGGAGTGGCGCCCCGCGAACGCGGCACCACTCCCCGATGAGCTCAGCTGTGGGTACCAACCCTCAGGCGCGGATCTCCTGGCGCATGAACGAGACATAGGCGGCGGCGAAGCAGATGACCGTGCCTGCCAGCAGCAGCACCACCTGGGGCCAGATGAGCAACAGGCTCTGGCTGTAGGGCAGCGCCGTTGCGAATGCCCGGCGGGTGGGGTCCGTGAAGAACGGATCGAGCGACTGCACCATCGGATTCAGCATCGCCTGTGTCATCTCGGTGAACAGGGTGATGGGTGACAGCCGGCCCAGGTCAGCCACCATCCGAACATTGGCGAGCGTCTCCGTCGCGGTCGCTCCGGAGGGCACCGGGCGAAGGTACCCGGCCGCGACGCTCACGATCTGGTTGCCAAAGAAGGTGAGGATGAGCCAGAACGCGATGACCACGAGGGCCGCCGTCGCCGCTCGACGGAACACCACGGACGCCAGCGTCGCCAGGGCCAGCCAGAACGCGACGTAGATGGCCGCGACCAGGAACCAGGTCACCAGTCGGAAGACCACCTCGGCATCGGGCACGATGCCCAGGCGGATGATGCCCACCCGTGACAGCAGCACGATGACCGCGGCCAGGATCATGGTGATGACCGCCAGGCCGGCCACGAACTTGCCGTTGATGACGTCGTCTCGGTGGATGGGCTGCGATACCAGCCGCGGCAATGTCCCCTCGGAGCGTTCGCTGCTGATGGCGTCGAACCCAAAGGCGATGCCCAGGACCGGACCCAGCAGCGCCACCAGCCCCGCGAAGGACGGGAAGCTCTGGCCACTGATGCCCGGGATCGTCGGCGACTGCGTGAACAGCAGCGGGAACACCGAGACCGGACGACCGGTGAGACTCTTGGTCGCCTCCGCGGCGATGGCACTCGCGGCATCCCGGAAGGATCCGGCCACGGCGTAGATGGCGAGCACGCCCGCCAGGCCGAGCACGAGCAGCAGCACGATGAAGCGCACGCTCAGGATGTGCTCCGTGAACTCCCGGGATCCGATGACTCGCCAGCCAGCCGGGATGGAGCGCGTGGCGGGCAGGGTCAACATGGGAGCGTCGGACGTCTGGGTGGCGACGCGTGCGATGTCGGTCATGCCGCAGGCTCCTGGACCGCAGCCGGAGTGGCCGCGAAGTAGCGCTGATAGATCTCATCCAGCTCCATCCCCCGGTCTCGCACGAGCCACGGGGTATGGCCGGCCACCAGGAGCGCCGACAGGACGGCAGACCGGCTCTCCGGCAGCACACTCACGGTCCATAGCCGCCGATCCTGCGGGTCGATGACCGCGGACGCCACGCCCGGTACGGCCCGGATGACCTCACCCACGGCGGTGACGTCGCCATCCGCTCCGATATCGAGGGTGACCTGCGTCCCCCGCTGCTGGCTGGCGGCGATCTCTTCCACGGTGCCCATGGCCACGACGTCTCCGGCCACGAAGATGGCGATGCGGTCACACACCTGCTGCACCTGGTGCAGCAGGTGGCTGGACAGCAGGACCGACACGCCCTGGTCGCGAGCAAGGCCACGCACCAGCTCCAGGACTTCCACGACGCCGACTGGGTCGATGGACGTGGTGGGCTCGTCGAGGATGATGACGGCGGGGTCCTTGACCAGGACATCTGCCAGTCCCAGCCGCTGGCGCATGCCCCGGGAGTAGGTCTCCACGGGTTGTTCGCCTGCGTCCGGCAGGCCGACGCGTGCCATCAGGTCAGTGATCGTGGCCTCGGATTCGTCGTCACGAATGCCGTTCAGGCGGGCTGTGTAGCGCAGGTTCTCGCGACCGGTCATGGCTCCGTAGAAGCCCACGTTGTCGGGCAGGTAGCCGACGTGACGCTTCACCTGGAGCGGATCGCGGAGAGGGTCGAAACCAAGCACCTGGGCCGTGCCGCTGGTGGGCTCGGTGAGGCCGAGGAGCATCAGGATGGTCGTGGTCTTGCCGGCCCCGTTGGGGCCCAGCAGGCCGAACACCTCGCCCTGGCGGATGTCCAGGTCGAGCGATCGGACGGCAACCTTCTCCTGGGTGCCGTCGTCCCGCTGGTATCGCTTCTCCAGCCCCCGGGTCCGGATGACCACCGGTGTGCTGGCCACGGTCAGCGCCTCCCGAACCGGCGGAACACCAGGAACAGGCCGATGAGCACGAGCACGATGAGCCCGACACCCACGAAGCCCCACACGGAGGAGGTCTCCACCGTGGTCCGGACGGCGATGGACGATGGCGTCGTCACTTCGTCCGACTTCGCAGCCAGGGTCACGATGTAGTCGCCCGCGATGGCGCCGTTGCCGGTCGTGATGGTGGCGTTGGCGGTCGCCTCGCCTCCCGCCGCGATGGACGCGATCGTCGGGGTGTCGAAGGTGACGGTCCAGCCCGTGGGCGGCGTGCCCGTGAGCACCACGTTGGTGAGGTCGCCCGAGCCGGTGTTCTGGATCAGCACCGGGAACACGCTGCTGCTGCCGGCGGTCACACCCGTCGACAGGCGCTGGTCCGCGGTGGTCAAGCGCACGGAGTAGCTGCCGGTGATCTCGACACCCAGTTGGGTCGTCGCCCGGTAGTCACCCGCGGTCGCCGCGACATCGATGAGGAACTGGCCGGCGTCAGCATCGAACGCTGGCTTCACGGTCACCTTGATGTTCTCCGTATCGCCGGCACCAACGACGGCGGTCGCGGCAAGGGCCTGGGAGCTCAATTGGGCCTGGACATCCCAGCCCTCGGGGCCTGTGCCCTCGAGCACGAACGTCAACTCCTGGGCAGTGTCATTGCCCAGCTTCAGGTCGAAGGAGAAGGTCTGGGATGCGGCGCCCCGAAGGACCGGGAAGTCGCTGGTCAGGGTGACATCGCCACCGGAGGTATCGGCGACAACGACATCCACCACCAGGTCCGCCTGGCCGCTGGGGGAAGCGGCCGTGACGGTCAGCTGCTGGACGCCGGGGGTGATGCCCTCGGGCACCTCCACATCCAGCTCGAGTGCCGGCGACCCGCTCGTGCCCGTGGTGGTGACGCTGCCCACGATGAGGCCGCCACCCTTGATGGTCGTGGCGTAGCCCTCGGGCGCGCCGACGACGGTCAGGTCGACCCGCTCGACGACCGGCGAGGTGACCTGCAGCGGGAACTTGGCGGTGCCGCCCGGATCGACGGCGATCGACGGATACGTGGTACTGATCGTCAGGGCAGCCGGGGGCGCCCCCGGCGTCGCGATGGGTGTCTGGGCGAGGACCGACGTGGCGCTCAGTGACGATGCGGCGACGGCTGCCAGGACAAGCGCGACAAGGGGACGGCGGATGCCACCTGAGCGTAGACGCATGGTGTCTGCGACCTCTTCGGATGTGACACGGCGACGAAGCGCCTGATGTTGTTGACGCGCGTCACCGGTGGGGCCACGGCAGGCCACCATCCGTGTCGCGCGGACTGGGTATGGGGGACGATGCGCACGGTCCACAGCAAGGGGATCCGGCGCGTCCGCGGCGCATCATGTACCAGAACCGCGACCTGCGCAGGACGCGATGGGGCCGTCGCCGTGGGTCGGGGCTCGCCTCGGCACAGTCTCCGCCGGGGCTCAGGCTTCCTGATGCCCTGGACTGCTCCGCAGGTCGGCTCAAGCGCCAGACCATCCCCGGCAGTCCGCTGAACATCCGCGCATCTGCTCACCGTGCGGTGTCGCGCGGCAAGTGGCAGACGCGCAGGTGACATGCGCGCGACCGCATCGCGCGAACCTACACACGCCCCGCACGCACCAGACGCGACCCCTAGCTGATGCTCAGGACCGGCGCCTGGCGCGCTGCCCGGACGCTCATCCGGGCGGCCACGGTGCGCGCCAGGGCACGCATCACGTCCGCCGCAGGACCCGGCTCGCGTTGGGCCACCGCGGGGATGCCCGCATCGGCGCCTTGACGGACCTTGATGTCCAGCGGGATGGCACCCAGGAACTCCAGGTCGTGCTCCCGGCAGAAGCGCTCACCACCGCCCCGGCCGAAGATCTCGGTCGGCTCACCACAGTGGGGGCAGATGAAGGCGCTCATGTTCTCGACCAAGCCGATGACCGGCACCGACAAGCGGCGGAACATCGCCAGTGCCTTGTCCACGTCCAGCAGCGCCACATCCTGGGGCGTCGTGACCAGCACCGAGCCACTGATGGGCACCGCCTGGGCCAGCGTCAGCTGTGCGTCAGAGGTGCCCGGCGGCAGGTCGATGACCAGGTAATCCAGGTCACCCCAGTCGACGTCCCGCAGGAACTGCTGGATGGCGCCCCCGACGAGCGGCCCGCGCCACACGATGGGCTGGCCCTGGGGCACGAAGAACTGGATGGAGATGACCTTCACGCCGTACCGCTCGAGGGGCACGATCTTGCCGCCCGCGCTCGACGCAGGGGCACCCTCCAGGCCCATCATCAGCGGGATGTTGGGACCCGTGATGTCCGCGTCCAGGAGGCCGACCGCAGCACCATCGAGGGCCAGTGCCACCGCGAGGTTGGTGGACACCGTACTCTTGCCGACGCCGCCCTTGCCGGAGGCGACAGCGATGAGGTTCTTGACACCCGGCACCATCGAGGGACCCGTGCTGGTGCTGGCACGCCGGACCATGGCCCCCCACGTGATGCCGACACCGGTCGCGCCGGCCTCCGTCAGCACGGATCGCACGTCACGCTCGATCTCGTCTTTCATGGGACACGCGGGCGTGGTCAGCTCGATGGTCAGGTCGACCCGGCCATCCGCGATGGTCACGCCCTTGACCATGTCGAGGGTCACGATGTCGCGTCCGAGCTCCGGCTCCTGGACGCGACGCAGCACTTCGTAAACGGTGGACTCAGTGAGCATGGACCGATCATACCGGGCGACCCCCGGCAGCGGGCCGGAAGCACCCGGTGCGGACCCGGTCGTGCCGGCGCCCGTGCCCGATGGGCAGGACGCCGGACCACTCCCGGAGGCCGGACCCGACGCCGCCGGGGTGCGGCGCCGGCTGATGAGCGATGGCGTGGGCATCTCCGTGTCGGTCATCGCGTTCGCGCTCATCTACGGACTGGCGGCCCGCCAGGCCGGGCTGTCGCTGGTCGAGGGCCTAGCCATGAGTGCCATCGCATTCGCGGGCGCGGCCCAGTTCTCGGCGCTGGGGCTGCTGGCCCAGGGCGTGCCCTGGCTGGGCATCATCGTGCTGACCGCGATCCTGAACGCACGGCACCTGCTGTACTCGGCCTCGCTGGCGCCCTGGTTCGCGGGCACGTCACGAAGGGAGCGGGCAGTCTCGGCGTACATCCTCACGGACGAGGCGTACGCGCTGGCGATGCCTGCCTTCCGTGTCCTCGGACGTCACGACAGTCGGACGTATCTCATCGCGGCGGGCTTCACGTTCGTGCCCTGGGTCAGCGCCACGATGCTGGGGATGCTGTTCGGCGAACTGATGCCGGACCCCACGACCCTGGGCCTGGATGTCATCTTCCCGGCCGCCATGGCCGGGCTCGCCGTGGCGCTCGTGGTCGAACGCCGTGCAGCCGTCGCGGCAGTGCTGGGGGTGGTCATCGGGGTGGGCGTGGCGCTCGCCGTGGGTCCGTCGGTGGGCATCGTCGCGGGCGGCCTGGCGGGACCCGCCCTCGCCCTCATGGTGCCCCGAAGCGCGGCCGACGCAGCCGCCGAGGAATCGGCCTCTGACCACGCAGTGGGGCTGCCATGAGCGTGGAGTTGGTCGCTCTGGCGGTGCTCATGGCCGCCGTGACCTACCCGTCGCGAGCCGTGCCCCTGCTGCTGCCCGGCTTCGACCGCCTGCCACCCATCGTGGACGAGTACCTGCGTTTGATCGGGCCGGGCATCCTGGCGTCCCTGGCGGCGGTGGACGTGCTGGTGCTCGCGGACCCCGATGGGCACTACCGGTTCCATCTCGGCCTGGAGCTGCTGGCGGTACTGGTGTGCGTCGCCGTCGTCGCCTGGCGCCGATCGTTGCTGCCGGGCCTCATCGCCGCTGCGGCCATCGTCGCCATCTCGCGCTGGCTGGGTGTCGCCTAGGCCTATACTGCCGACTTCGAGCCACTCGGGAAGCGTCGCCAGTCCCCCCAGATCGCTGGACGGCATGACCCGTTTGGTCGCCCTTCGGAGGAGGAGGAGGCGCGTGCCCGATATCGATGTCCGTATGGTCGACGTCACCAAGTCGTTCGGGCCCGATGCGGTCGCGGTGGACCACATCAGCCTGGAGGTGAGTGCCGGCGAGTTCTTCTCGCTCCTCGGCCCGTCCGGCTGCGGCAAGACCACGACGCTGCGCATGATCGGGGGCTTCGAGGAGCCCACCAGTGGCCTCATCGAGCTCCAGGGCGAAGACGTCACGTGGTTGCCGCCCTTCAAGCGCAACGTCAACACCGTGTTCCAGAACTACGCCCTGTTCCCGCACCTGACCATCTATGAGAACGTCGCGTTCGGGCTGCGCCGCCGCAAGGTCGCTGACGCGGAGGTCAAGAAACGCGTTCCGGAGATGCTGGAGCTGGTGCAGCTGCGCGGCTTCGACAAGCGTAAGCCGGGCCAGATCTCGGGCGGCCAGGCCCAGCGCGTGGCACTAGCGCGGGCGCTCATCAACCGGCCTGCCGTGCTGCTCCTGGATGAGCCCCTG
>JBBQNA010000031.1:0-20176 GCA_038329515.1 Candidatus Limnocylindrales bacterium
GCTCATCGTCCCGAGGCTACTGCAACCGCCTCGGCGATGTGCTCCGTCTGGCAGCCGCGCTCGCCGGCCCCGACGATGCCCTGGAGGCGGCCCGGACCCTCGTCGCGTACGCCCATGGTTTCGTGAGCATGGAGCTGGCCGGCGCGTTCCGGCTCGGCGGCGACGTGGACGCCGCCTTCGACAGCGGCCTGGAAACGCTCATCCGTGGCCTCAACCGCCACGCGAGTTGACGCCATGGCCGCATAAAAGGCGGCGGCACGCCGCGGGTCGAAGTCCGATCGGATGATGCCGCTGCGTTGCCCTTCCAAGTGAGAGGTCAGCCTCCGGGTGAGGCCGCCGCTCGATCCACCAGATCGCGGTCCACCGATCTCCTCCGGTTTCGCCCACATCGGGCGCTGTCACCCCTGATCGGTACTCGCGAGTGCCTCAGCGTTCGATCGCGGTGTTCGCTCAAGGATGAGGGACGGACCGAATGCTCCGGCCCGACATGGTGGCTCGGGGTGGGTGGCTCGGGGTGGGTGGATTCCCGAGCGCCCGGCCGCACGATTCCCACGGAGCGGCCGATCCGACACCGGAGCGCTGATCTAGACCGCTGGGCGGGCACGAAAGGACAAGCTCAGCCACGATTTTGCTCACCGGGTGGGAATATCGACGCGGGAACGGACTGCCAGGGAGGCTCCGTGGTGGTCGTGACCACGGGGTGGGAATCGCGGACCCGACCACGACAGGCCATCCCCAGCGGCGGCCCCCAGAGGCGGAGCTGGTTCGCTACGCGACCCCGACGGCACTGATCTTGGCGGTCAGCACGGTCACTGCGGCCCCCAGCGCAGCGATCGTCTCGGCCTCGACCTTGGCCGGCGATGCGGTCAGTCCGAAGCCGGTGCCACGCGTGGCACCCAGCTCGCGCACCAGATGGCTCTGGCTGTGCTGATGCTGGGCCGACATCTCCTTGGCCAGGGCGGTGGCCTCGCCAAAGCTGTCGGTGAAGTCCTTGTGTGCCAGGGACACGAGCATGCCCGCGCCGATCACGCCCTTCGCGAGACCTTGCGACTCGTCGTTCGTGAAGTCTGCCTTGCCTGCCATCCGATCCTCCGTTGTCAGGGTGATGGGTCGGCGGGCGTCTCGCCCGTTAGGTCGTGGATGATCCATACGTTGGGGTCGTGGTACGTGCCCTGGTCGGCATCACGATCGATGGTCACCACGGACGCTCCGCCGCGCACGACATATTCACCGCTCTCGGGGAATGCCATGCCGGCCCAGGACTCCCATTCTGCGACGGTACCCTCGATGGTCATCGAACGTGGCGATGCATGGGTCACACGGCCGCCGAGCCGTTCGTGGAGCCGGATCCAGGGATCGAACGGCAGGCCGTCATCGCGGCGCCACGCGACGTAGCGCTCGATGGGCGTCAGCGGGTAGCGTTCCTTCCAGGTAGGACGGACGCAGGCGATGACCGCGCGCATCCGGCGCTCGCGAGCGAGTGCCCGCATGCCCTGGATCAGCACGGCCGCGACACCGCTCCCCTGTCGCGCCGGATCGACCACGATCTGGATCGCGCCCAGGGTGTCTGCCACGCGTCGCGCCTCGTGGTCCGCCACAGCCCGCAGCAGCTGGTCATCCCACCCATCGGGCAATCCCTGGTCCGTGCCATCCCACACGAGGGGCGAGGCGCAGCCGGTCGCGACGATCGTGTCATCCGCGTCCAGCAACACCAGCTGGAGCTCCGGCCAGCTCTGCTCCATGTGGTGCCAGTGACCGTTGGCGACCGGATCATTGAGCATGAACTCGGCCCAGACGGCGCCGTTGAAGTCGTCGCAGGGGCGGATCAGGTCCGGGCGTGTCGCGAAGGTCACCAGTCGATGGCCCGGTGGCGGCTCTATGCCCGCCAGCTCGACCGTGTCTGCCGGAGCCATCAGGCGCTGATCCACTCCCCCAGCCGGGGCTGCAGCGCGTCCGGGACGCGGATGGAGCCGTCGGGCTCCTGATAGACCTCCATGATCGCTGCGACCGTCCGGGCGAGCGCGAGCGCAGATCCATTGAGGGTGTGCAAGATCTCCGGTTTGGCGCCCGGCTCCGGCCGCCAGCGGATGTTCATCCGTCGCGCCTGGTAGTCGCGGAAGTTGGAGACGGAGCTGACCTCCAGCCAGTCCGCGACACCCGGTGCCCAGACCTCCAGGTCGTACTTCTTGGCCTGCGTGAACCCAACGTCGCCGGTGGCCATGAGCTTGACCCGATACGCCAGACCGAGCCGCTGGAGCGCGATCTCAGCCCGCTCCGTGAGCCACTCCAGGGCCGGACCGGAATCCTCCGGCCGCTCGAAGCAGTCCATCTCGACCTTGTCGAATTGGTGGACGCGCAGGATGCCGCGCGTCTTGGCGCCGGCCGCACCTGCCTCCCGTCGGAAGCAGGGCGAGTAGGCGACGTAGCGGACGGGCAGTTGATCCGCCTCGAAGATCTCGTCCCGGTGGATGTTGGTGACCGGAACCTCGGCAGTCGGCACCAGGTACAGCTCGTCCCGGGTGACCGCGTACATCTGGTCTTCCTTGTCCGGGATCTGGCCCGTGCCACGCGCAGACGCCGCGTTCACGACGGCGGGCGGCCAGATCTCCGTGAAGCCGTGCTCCCGCGTGTGCAATTCGAGGAAGAGGTCGATGAGGCCTCGCTGAAGTGCCGCGCCGGCGCCCCGATAGACCGGGAAGCCACTGCCGGCGATCTTGGCACCGGCGGCCAGGTCGATCATGCCCAGTGACTCACCGACCTCCCAGTGCGGCTTGACGACCGAGCCATCCGGGTTGGTGTGGGGCCTGGGATCGCCCCAGGTGCGCACGATGATGCTGGCGCTGGCGTCGCCAACGGGCACGTCCGCGTCGGGCGGGTTCGGGATCTGGAGCAGCATGTCCTCGAGCAGACCCTGCGCCTGGGTGACGAGCGAGTCGAGGTCCGTGATGCGGGCGCCCAGCTCCGTGGACCGGGCACGCAGCTCGGCGACCTCGGGTGCGTCCGGCCTGGCACCACCCTTGATGGCAGCACCCATGCGCTCGCTGACGGTCTTGCGCTCCGCTCGCAGGTTGTCCGCTTCGCCCGAGGCGTCCCGGCGGCGGGCATCGTGGCGGAGCGCCTCGTCCACGCGCGCCGGATCCTCACCCTTGGCGATCGCACCGGCTCGGATCGCGGCGGCGTCCTCGCGGAGCCGCTGGACGCCGACGCTCACTGGTCCGGCGCCGCGTCGGCGAACGCGGCAGGGGTCCGGTCGGGATAGTCGCCGGCCGCATCACGAAGCCGCTGGACCGCGAAGCCACGATCGAGACTGGCCAGGAGCCAACCGGCACGCGGCCCATTCAGTCGGCCCAGGAACGCCAGGTAGATGGCCGCAAACGCATCCCCGGACGACACGCCATACGTCGCAGCGGTGCCGAAGATGAGGTCCTGCCACGCGTCACCGGACTGGGGCTGGGTCGCCTCGGCCTCGGCGGCCAGGGAGCCCAGCACGATGCGCTGCGCCTCCGTGAGCCCAGCGGCTGCCTCGGGCAGCTCATCCTGGACCGCGACCTTGTAGCGATCGGGGGCGAACGCCTCCAGCCACGTCACGGCGACCCGGGAGCGCTCGTCGAGGATGGCGCGCTCCGTTTCGTCGAGTGGCGCGCCCTTCTCGGCTTCCATGCGCGCCAGCAGGTCCACGTTGGGCACCTGGACCAGCAACGCGAGATGGCGGAACGGCGGCCGGAACCGGGCGGCCTCCAGGGCCACATCCGCATCCGCCAGCACCAGGCTCTGGCGCAGGATCGCCTTGGGGTCGGGCGGCAGCTCGCCCCGCACCGGCTTGCCGGCGATGGCCGCGCAGATCCGATCGAACTCGTCGAACAGGCCCGGGATGGTGTCGCCTTCCGGGTCGAACTCGATGGCCTTGCGCGGCTTGTGGCGCAGGAACAGGAAGCGCAGCAGCTCCGGCGGCATCAGCTCCGCGATGGCATGCGCGGTGGCACCCGTGCCCTTCGAGGTGCTCATCTTCTTGCCGCCGATGTTCAGGAACTCGTAGGCCACATTGAGCGGCGGCTCGCGATGGAAGACCTGGCGCGACACGGCATCGCTGCGGTCGCGCGACCCACCCGCCGTGGCGAGGTCCTTGCCGCAGCCTTCCACGGTGATGTCGAACAGGCTCCACTTGGCCGCCCAGTCGACATTGAACGGCAGCTTGGCCCGGCCGTTGCTGGGCATGATGCGTCCGGTGTGACCGCAACCCGTCGCCCACGTGACGTGGTCGGGCTTGCACTGGTACGCCACCGTGAAGCCGTTCCAGTCGGTGGCCAGGGTTGTCCCGATCTTGCCGCAGTTCTCGCAGATGACCGAGAGCGGCAGCCAGTCGGGCGCCTTCTCCACATGGCTGACGCGGGAGTAGATCTGCCGGATGAGTTCGGCGTTGTCCAGCGCCGTGCGGATGTACGGATCCATCGAGCCGTTGCCGTACAGCTCGCTCATCCAGTAGATGGTGGGCGAGATACCGAGACCCGCGAACGTGCCCATGAACAGCTCGCCCACGAAATAGCGGGCATAGGAAGCGGCGGTGCTGCCCTCGGGTGCCGGGACGTGGGCCAGGGGCACGCCCATGTATCGAGCGACCGCATCGGGTGTCAGCAGCGCCTGCGAGTCCATGGGGTCCAGGTCGTCCACGCCGTAGCGGAACTCGGTCTCCAGGCCATGGTCACGCAGCGCGCGCGTGATGGCGTCGTGCAGCACGACACCCCGCAGGCTGCCGACGTGCACCGTGCCCGACGGTGTCTTGGAATCGTTCACTACCTGGGATCCGCTCAGCGCCGATGCCAGCTCGTCTGCCCAGAACATCGTTCTGGCCTCCTCCCCCGCGGGGATCAGCTGATCCCGAGGATCTTGTACACCTGGTCCCCGGCGGGGACCGAGACCGTGATCTTGTCGCCCTTCTTCTTGCCCAGCAGCGCACGTCCGACGGGCGATTCGTTGGAGATGCGCCCCGACGCTGGCGCAGCTTCCGCCGAACCGACGATGGTGTAGGTCTCCGTGCCCGCTGAGCCCTGGAGCTCCACGGTCGAGCCGATCTGGACGTGGGTCGTGGACGTGTGCTCGTCGATGATGACGGCATTCTTGATGAGCGAGGAGAGGCCCTGGATGCGGCCCTCGATGAACGCCTGCTCGTTCTTGGCGTCCTCGTACTCGGCGTTCTCGCTGATGTCGCCGTGTTCCTTGGCTTCCTGGATGCGCGTGGCGACCTCGGCCCGGCGCACATTGGTCAGCTCTTCGAGCTCCGCGCGCAGGTCCGTCAGGCCCTGTCGGGAGACGTATTGGGGCTTGTTGTTCACGCGACTTCCCCTGGAACGGAGGGATGCACCCGGGAGACGTCCGGTCCCGGGGGATTCACGACGAAACGGCAGGCCCAAGGGTGCGCCGCCCATGCGTTGCCCACTCGGTGTCCGTGCCGGAGCGCGGAGCGTACACGATCGGTGCTCGCAGCGTCAAACCGGAGCACCGGACCGACCCGCTCCGGTGGTTACCGAACGACCCCTGGCGGGCTCACGGGCCTGCGAGTCGAGCCAATCGCTGTCGGACGCGCTGGAGGGCGACGCGATCGGCGAAGGCAAGGAACAACGTGTCGTCCCCGGCGATGCTGCCGACGACCTCCGTCCAGCGGCACCGATCGAGGCTGGCCGCGATGGCATGAGCGCTGCCGGGCACCGTGCGCACGACCAGCAATAGGCCTGCCGGTTTGAGCTCCACGGGCAGGTCGTGGAGCAGCTTGGCGAGACGATCCTCGCCCGTCTGCTCCCGTTCCGCCGCGCGACTGGGCAGCGCATATGTCTGGACGCCTCGGGTGCCGCGTTTGACGAGGCCCAGCTCCGCGACATCCCGACTGACGGTCGCTTGGGTCGCCCGGAAGCCACGCTCCCGGAGTGCGGCCACGAGCTCCTGCTGGGTGCGGATGGGTCGCTGGTCCAGCAGGTCGCGGATGGCCTGCTGGCGCATGCCTTTCATCACTTCCACGTACCGACTACCGGATGAGCAGCAGGATGGCGACCACGGCCGCGAACACCAGCCGGTACGCGATGAAGATGCCCAGGTCATGGGTCCGGAGGTAACGCAACAGGAAGCTGATGGCGAGCAACCCGAAGATCGCGGCCGAGAGCATGCCCACGACGAGCGCCCCGACCTCGTCGCCGTCTGGCGGGTCGCCGATCAGGGTGCGCATCTTCCACAGCGTGGCACCCCCGATGACCGGGATGCCCATTAGGAACGCGAACCTGGCCGCACTCTGGCGGGTGAGACCGCGCAACAGACCAGCTGCGATGGTCACGCCCGAACGACTCGTACCCGGGAACAGCGCCAGGGCCTGGGCCGCACCGATGGTCAGGGCGTCCTTGAATTGGATCCGGTCCAGGCCACGGATGCCGCGACCGAACCGCTCGGCAGCCCACAGGATAAGCGCGCCGAAGACCATGATGACCGGGATGAGCAGCAGGTTGTCCCGGAAATAGGTGTCGAAGAAGGACTCGAACGCGACGCCCAGCAAGGCTGCCGGGATGATGCTGACGATGAGCATCGCGGCGAGGCGTCGATCGGGATCGTCAGCCAGTGTCCGTTCTCGGAGCGCCGCCCAGCCCGCCGAGAGCAGCCGCAGGACGTCCCGCCAGAAGTACACCAGGAGCGCCACGAGCGTGCCCGCGTGGAGCATCACATCGAACGTGGCGCTGTTGAGGAATGGGTCGTCCCAACCCAGGAGCTGGGGCACCACGATGAGGTGCGCCGAGGACGAGATCGGCAGGAACTCCGCGAGCCCCTGGAGAGCCCCGATGACGAACGCGTGGAAGAGCAGATCCATGGACCCCCTGACTCGGGCACGGACGCTCGGTCGTCCGCCACTCCGAAGCCCCGTCGCCTGCGCGCCCGGGCCTGCCGGCCGAGTCTAGCGGAAGGTCCCGCGCCGCTCCCGAGGAGAGCGGCAGGGGTGCCCGACAGGGCCGCACAGGAGGCCATCGGTAGCCTCCATCTCGCGTCTCGTCAGTTTGCCAGTGGCGCTGGGCTAGTACGGACGACGCCGGCGCACGACGAAGATGGCTCCGAGGAGGACGACTCCGGAGGCGAGCACGGTAACGATGTCCTCGCGGATCGCGATCTCGGTCGCCATGGACGCCGGATACCCCAACCCGACGAGTTGCAACGCCGTCTCCCAGTCGTCATACGCCTTGGTTCCAGGAACATCCGGGGCGGTCAGCAAGACCTCCTCCCACGACACGAGGCGCCCGTCGTCGAGCCGGTACATGAGCGACAGGGACACGGGTGTCCCCTGGGGTTCGTCGATGGTCACCAACTCCACCGGTGGAGCGAGGGAGGGAAAGATCGCCTGCGCGACCAGCGCGGCCAGGGCACAGGCGACCGCCCCGGCGATGAGCGCCGGCAGCAGACGGCCGAGGTATGCGCCAGCCAGCACCCCGATGGCGAATGCCAGCATCGCCCGGCCCATCAGCACCACATGCGAATCGTACTGATCGAAGGTCCGCCATGGGTCGATCAGCGGCTTCTGGGTCCCGAGCAGGGCGATCCCGGCCGCGATGGCCATCGTCATTGCCAGCAGTAGGAACGGCAGGACCACAGCGACGCGTCGGAGCAGCCATCGGGAACGCGACGGACCCACAGTCCACGCGAGCAGGACGGTCTTGGTCTCGATCTCCTGGCTCACGATCGGGACCCCCAGAAGGAGGCCGGCGACCCACGGCAGGAAAGCCAGGAGTGGCGGGATGACCTCCGCTTGCTGGGTGATCTTGACCCAGTCCAGCATCGACGTGCCTGGACACACGAGTCCCGGTGGGTACTCGTACACCGATGTGCATGCGGCATCGAGTTGGATCGAGTGGAATCTTGTGATGAAGTAGGCCGCGGCGATGACGATGCCCACCGACGACGCGAGGACCGTCGCGATCTGGAACCGGTTGAGCTTGATCTCGATCCGGATGGCTTCCAGCAAGCGCATCAGTGACCCGCCGCGGTCGGCTGCGATGCCGTGAGCACCGCCATCACCACATCCTCGATGGTGGCCTGCGTAGTGTCTTGGTTTCCGCTGGCCGATGCCCTATCGAGGACCCGGACGAGCGTCCCATCCCGCCCCACGAAGCGCCCCATCTCGCCCGTCTCGATCGGGGCATCGAGGCGTGTGGGCGCGACGACATATCGGTTCAGCACTGTCTCGATCGGATCGGAGACCAGGACGCGTCCGTTGCCCATCGCCACCAGGTGATCGAACGTCCCTTCCAGGTCGTTCACCAGGTGGGAGGAGACCAGGACGGTCGCGTCTCGCTCATGGGCATAGTCGGCCAGCGTGCGCACGACCTCGCGCCGCGCAACGGGGTCGAGATTGGCGAGCGGCTCGTCCAGCAGCAGCACACGGGCGTTACAGCCGCGCGCGATCGAGAGCGCGAGTTGCACGCGCTGCCCACCGGACAGGGTGCTGGCCTTCACGTCGAGCGGTACTGCCACCTTCCCGAGTGCCCCCTCGGCCGCCGCCACATCGAACCCGTCCCGCTGGATGGCGGCGAATCGGTGGTGCTCCCGGCAGGTGAGCGCGCCATACAGGGCGGGTTCCTGAGCGACGTAGGCGGTGCGCATCAGTACGTCCCGCTGGTGCTCCGTGGGATCCAAACCTAGCACCTCCACCGACCCGCGGTCCGGTTGCTGGAAGTCCAGCCAGGTACGGAACAGCGTCGTCTTGCCGGATCCGTTTGGACCAACCAAGGCCGCCAGACAGCCGGTCGGGATGCTGAGTTCGGCACCTGCAAGCGCCCATTCCCGCTTGGGGCCGTATCGCAGCCAGACGTCGTGAGCGGCCAATCCTGGAGTCGACGACCCCGGACTCGCGCTCCCGTTCGTCATCGGGTCAGTCACGGAGGGGCGCCCGGTGCCGGGCTCCAGCCCGTGGACTCCAGCATCTTCAGGAGGCTCGCGTAGTTGCGTGGCCAGTGCTCCTTCATGTCGTCGAGGACCCCGTCCCAGGAATCGAAACAACGGACTTCGGGTAGGTTCAGACTGTGGCACACATGGGATCCAGCCTCGCTGAGTGGGCGGCGCTCTCCAAGGTAGAGTACGACCTCGTCCTGCCCACGGATCCTGTCATAGCCGAGTGCGCCGGCCGCAACGAGCACGGCCAGGAATGGGAGGGCGGCTCGGAGCGTAGCGCGAACGGCCACAGCTTAGTGCCGCCGCCAGTCGTGCATCGCTCCGGGATCTTCGCCTAGCCTCAGTACTCTTTGAGTGACGAGATGTTGTCGTTGGCGCTGTTGTTGGTCAGGTCGCAATCGTTGGTCGAGCCCGTTCCAGTCGTGATCACGGGCGAGCCGCCATAGCTGTAGCCGGTGTACAGCTTCCAGCCGCCATTCTGGACGTAAGCAGACGCGTTGTTGTCGAAACCCCATCCGCTCAGGTCCGGGATGTTGACCGTCGTGTAGAGACCCTTGCCGCCGTCTGGGCAGTTGAAGTACGTATCGCCAAACAGAGCGATCTCGCCGGCAGACAGAGCGCTGGTGTTCACTGGGATGGCGCCTACCATCAATGAGAGGGTCGCTGCCTACATCAGCAGAGCCCGTTTGGGTGTGAGTCTGGTCCTCATGTCGACCTCCGATGCTCAGGGACCGCAGCTTGCCGCAAGGTCAAGGGAAAGTGCGTCCGATCCCATGCTGAGAGGCGCGTCAGGTTGCGCATAGGCGTGGAATCACCCCATCACACCGGGAGCCATAGAGCCTGGCAGGCGGCGGACCCACCTGACCGCGCGTGCGCGTGGTCTCCAAGGCAGTCGTGCCTGGTCACTTCTCGCCAGCGATCTCGGTAGTGGTGACCCAGCCCTGCTGTACCGCCAGTGATACGAGTCTTGTCCGGCCGGAGACGGAGTATCGCTCGAACAGGCGTGATAGGTGCCCTTCGATCGAACGCGGCGACAGACGAAGACGACCAGCGATCTCTATGCTGGTAAAACCGGCCGCCACCAACCGGATCACTTGGATCTCGCGCGCCGACGGACCCTGCTCCGATGCCATGGACTGTGCCGGATACACCGATTGGCCGCCTTTGACTGCCTCGATCGCCCGCACCAGTCCGCCCAGGTCGATGGTCTTCGGCAGGTAGCCGGCCGCACCTGCGGATCTAGCCCGGCCGACGAGATACGGCATGTCCCATGAGCTCAGGAACATTACCGGAGGAGCACCGCCGTCAAGTTGGGCCAGGAGCGGCACCAATGTGAGCCCGTCTGGGCGCCCGTCGAACATGAGGTCCGCCACCACGAGGTCCGGCCGAAGGCCCCGCACGAGGGTCACGGCAGCGGCGATGGTTGTGGCAGTGCCCACAACCTCGCAGCCAGCGGCCGCGAGCATTCGAGCCAAGCCCTCTCCCACGATGGTCTCGTCGTCGACGATGACGGCTCGCGTCATGCGGGCCACGCGAACCGCACCACCGTCCCACGATCGGGTCCGTCGGCGACCTGGACGGACGCTCCGACAGCAGCGGCCTGGGCCGCCATGACCGTGCGCCCTAGATGTGACGTTGCTGAGTCCGCTGGCCTCATGTCGACACCGATGCCGTCGTCCTTGACCGTGACGCCGAGGTGTCTTTCGGCCCAATCGATGGTCACTGTGATGACCCGCGCCGAGGCGTGAGCGACAGCGTTGTTGATCGCTTCCTGGGCTACGCGGTACGCCGCGAGTTCCACTTCCGCAGGTACACGACGCCCTCGTTCTCCGACTCCGCTCAGGTCGATCCTGGGATCTTTGCTCCCGATGCGGACGACATGATCCTCGATCGCGACCATGATGCCCGCTTCGCGCAGGACCACGAGCTGCTCGCCCATGATGTCTGCGCGGAGTCCATTGGCGAGCCGCGTGAGTTCAAGTCGGGAGCGCGCAGTGTCGCCGGTCTCCAGAGCCAGCACTCCGGACCGGAGGCCCGGCAGGACCCGGTCATGTACACGCTGGGCGATGCGGTCGCGCTCCGTCTCTGTGGCTACCATGAGTGCCCGACGCCCGACAGGCGTCGCGCGCACCAACTGGACACTGGCCGGCTCCCCAGCACGCAGACGAGCTCGGAGCCGCACGGCACCGAGCACGGCGATTTCCGCGCCAAGGGCGAGCAGGACCAGCAGGGGAACGAGTGCGCTCACCGTCCAGACCACGGCGTCGTCGCCGTCACGATCGAACGCGACGAGTCCCAGTCCCAGGGTCGCCACGAGGATCACCGCAGCCGGTCCGGTCAGCCGACCCGCGTCCTGCCACAGGCGGGTCACCACCACCCCAGCGGCCAGTCCGGGCGCGACGAGGGCGACGAGGGCCACCGGTCCAAGAGCGACCCCACCCAGGTCGCTGGCCGCGACGACCGTTGCCAGTGTTGCCAGCACCCATGCACCGACAGGGCTATACCTGACCACCAGCACCGCGACGACCAAGCTAGCGGCCGATATCGCGGCCGGGGTCCATGGCAGGGGCAACCATTGGTCCGGGATGCCGACATTCATCGTCGGCCCGCGAACGATCCCCCCGGTGTCATCCGGCCAGCGCTCGTACAGGTCACCGAGACGGGCCCCGAGCCGCCACGCCAGACTGCCCGGTACCACGTCGATCACACGTTCAGGGTCGCCTCCCGCCACCAAGGTCGAGGCGTGTGAGGCAGCAGACGCCCCCACCCTGGCCGCGACCGCGGCGATGGCCATCACGCCGGCCACGACGGCGATCACGCTGGTTGACTGGGGTCGCGGCGCTGCTCGGTGGAAGGTCCGTGCTGACACCCAAGGTCCCTCCGCGTCCCGAAGCCCCGTCACACGACATGGTAGCGAGTAATCCCGCTGAAGCATGGCGTAGGAATACGCCTTGCGGCACAAGCTCGCGCGTCGTGAGGCTTCCCATGGACTGACTGCGTCGCTCTTGTCGGAAGGAACTCGATGCTCCACAGGATCTGGACTTCCATCGTCATGGCCATCGGCGTGATCGCCATGGGTTCCATCGCAGCGCATGCGCAGGACCAGACATCCATGGCGGCGTACCTAAATGGCACCAAGATCGATGGCGATGAGATCCATCTGTGGCACTGCGACGATGCCAGCGCGCCCGTGATCCAATGCTACAGATCGGAGGAAGAGCGCGACGATGCCATCAAATCGCACGGTGTGACGGCGTCCGACATCGGAGACTACGTCACGGTCTACGCCGATGAGAACTATGACGGCGGCTCATTCACCATGACCGGGCCCTATCCGAATCTGTCCGTCATCGGCTGGAACGATGTGGTGACCTCCTTCAAGTCCCGCAATGGCCGCCACCCGCGTTTCTATCGCGATTCAGGCTATGGCGCGCCTTGGTGGCAGTGGACGACGGGTGCGTGGATAGCGAACGTGGGATCTAGCGCCAACGACCAGTTCTCGTCCATCAAGAATGTGCCCTGAGTCGGTACGTTGGCCTGGACGGCGATAGAACGGCCGCGGCCGCCCAAGTGAACGCCCCGGTCGAACGTCGACCGGGGCGGCTGGGAGCGCGAATGCCATCCTGCGGGGCAAGTGCCCCTCAGGCGAATGCCCGGCAACGGGCCGGAGGGTGGCTAGCGGATGAACAACGGGGCCAGCACCAGGGTGATGGTCGCGATGAGCTTGATGAGCACGTGCAGGGACGGACCCGCCGTGTCCTTGAACGGGTCGCCGACGGTGTCACCGACGACGGCCGCGGCATGCGCATCGGTGCGCTTGCCCAAAACGTTCCCGGCGGCATCCTTGAGGTTGCCCGACTCCACGAATTTCTTGGCGTTATCCCAGGCGCCGCCGGAGTTGTTGAAGAACGTGGCGAGCATGACGCCCGAGATCGTGCCCACCATCAGGAAGCCAGCGACGGCCTGGTAGCCCAGCAACAGCCCCACGGCGATGGGCGTGGCCACCGCCACCGCACCCGGCAGGATCATCTCGCGCAGGGCGGCTCGTGTGGTCAGGTCCACGACACGTGCGTAGTCCGGTCGCTGCGTGTAATCCATGATGCCAGGCATCTCCCGGAACTGGCGTCGGACTTCCACGATGATCGCCTGCGCCGTCGTGCCCACGGCCCGGATGGCCAGTGAGCTGAAGAAGTAGACGAGCATCGCTGCGATGAGCGCGGCCACGAAGACCTGCACATCCGCGAGGTTGACGGAGTCCATGATCGCCTTGCCCTGCGATCGCAGGATGTTGTTGACGCGGTCGATGTAGGCGCTGAACAACAGGAACGCGGCGAGAGCGGCCGACGCGATGGCATAGCCCTTGGTGAGCGCCTTGGTCGTATTGCCCACCGCGTCCAGGCGGTCGGTGATCTCCCGAGCACTTGCTTCCGACTTGGAGAACTCGGCGATACCACCGGCGTTGTCGGTGATGGGCCCAAAGGTGTCCATGGCCAGGATGTAGGCCGTGGTCATGAGCATGCCCATGGTCGCGACGGCGGTGCCGAAGATGCCACCGACATTCTTGCCCTCGGCGTTGACGATGCCTGCCTGCTCACCCAGCCAGTGGCTGGTGACGAGCGCGATGCCGATGGTGACGGCAGTGATGAGGGTCGTTTCCATACCCACGGCCACGCCCGAGATGATGTTGGTCGCGGGACCCGTCTTGGATGCTTCCGCGATCTCCTTGACCGGGCGCCAGGCACCCGCGGTGTAGTACTGGGTGATGAACACGAAGGCGACGCTGGTGAGGAGGCCGATGATGCCGGCGAAGAAGAACCAGACCCAGGTCGGCAGACCGTTGGCGCCCGTCTGCGAGCCGGTGTCCATCATCACGTAGGTGGCGATGGCGAGGCCGATGACGGAGAAGGCTGTGGTCGCCCAGTAGCCGCGGTTGAGGATCTTCATGGGATCCTCGTCTTCCTTCCCCTTGATGAAGAAGGCGACCGCGACGATGGTGCCGAGGAGGCCCAGGGCGCGTACCACGAGCGGGAAGAAGATCCATGCCTCGGGGTTTGGCCAGCCGGCCGCCACGGCGATGAAGTAGACCGCGACACCCAGGATCATGGCCCCGATGTTCTCGGCGGCGGTGGATTCGAACAGGTCTGCGCCACGGCCGGCGCAGTCGCCGACATTGTCGCCGACGAGGTCCGCGATGACGCCGGCGTTGCGTGGGTCATCCTCGGGGATGCCCGCCTCCACCTTGCCCACGAGGTCGGAACCCACATCCGCGGCCTTGGTGTAGATGCCGCCACCCAGCTGCGCGAACAGCGCCACGAAGGAGGCGCCGAAGCCGAAGCCGACGATCAGGAACGGCGCCCGGGCCGGATTTTCGAAGCCGCCAAAGGCAACGAAGATGCCCCACACGCCGAGCAGCGACAGGGCGACTACCAGGAAGCCCGAGACGGCCCCGCCACGCATCGCGACCTGGACCGCTGCCACGAGGCTATGTCGCGCGGCCGCCGCCGTACGCAGGTTGGCCTTGACGCTGATGAACATGCCGATGATGCCGGACGCCATCGAGCACGCTGCACCCACGATGAATGCGATGCCCGTATAGATGCCCAACTGGGTACCGAAGATATCGGATTCCGCGACGTCTTCGGTATCCACGACGGCGATGATGGCGCCGATGGCAAAGGCGCCGACGACGGCCAGGATGGCGATGGTGATGTACTGGCGACGGATGAAGGCGACCGCGCCCTCGTAGATGGTGGCCGCCACGTCCTGCATCGCCTGCGTGCCCTGGTCCTTCGAGATGACATCCCGAGCCAGGTACAGCGCGTAGATGATGGCGGCGATCCCGGCGATGGGGATGATCCAGTTGATGGCGTCAGCCACGATGCGGTCAGCCTCCCCCTCTGAAGCCCATGTTCGGGCGTGCCCTCGACTGCCGATCAGTGTCGGTACGTCGGCCGTTCGGGACCTGTCTCCTCGGGCCACGAGGTCAGGTCTGGCGGGACGATCACACAGGCAGCGGGCGGCGCGAGTGTACCGGCCCGCACTGCGCTGGGTCAAACCGATCGGACGTCAAAGAGCGATCAGTTCAGTGGATCACCACGATCCACCCCATGGATCATGGCTCGTCGGAGGCTGCGGACGAAGGCTGCGCGGGCGAACGCGGGCAGGCTACCCGAGGGCGTCAGCCGACCGCAGGGCGTCAGTCGATCCAGGCGTCGATAGTGCGGTCGTACTCGAGCAGCTCCTCTGGCCGGAACCAGAGGGCCAACTCACGCTCGGCGCTGGCGGTGGTGTCCGATGCGTGCACCAGGTTCTGGCCGGTCTCGAGCGCGAAGTCGCCGCGGATGCTGCCGGGGGCCGCTTCGTGCGGTCGAGTCGCGCCATTGATGGCACGGCAGACAGCGATGGCGTTCTGGCCCTCGAAGGCCAGGGCGACGAGCGGCGAGGAGGTGATGAAGTCGACCAGCCCGCCGAAGAACGGCTTGGCCGCGTGCTCCTCGTAGTGCGCCTCGGCGGTTGCCCGTTCGGCGAGCATCAGCTTCAGGCCCACGATGCGCAGGCCACGCTGCTCGTAGCGCTCCAGCAGGCGACCGACCAGCAGCCGCTGGACACCGTCGGGCTTGATGAGGACAAGGGTTCGTTCGGTCATGTCGACTCCGTGATGGCGCGCCCGGGCAGGGCACGCAGCGCTTCCTGGTAGGCGTCGGCCGCTGTCACATCGCGGCCCAGACCCCGGTAGATATCGCCTCGCAACAGGTGGAGCGAGGCAGCGTTCGCGGTCCGGGCCAGGTCACCTGGCAGGTCTGCCGTGGCGGCGAGGGCTCGTTCGGCCATGGACAGGATGACAGGTGCGAGCGAAGCATCGAGCCGGAGCAGCAGTGCCAGGCGATCAGCCATCGCACCAAGGTCGCCCCGGGCCATGTCCTGCTCGGCCGCGTCCAGGTGCTGGGCGGCCTCGCGTCCTGCCTCCTGGAGCTGCTCCGTGGTCGCGCTGGAACCCGCCAGACCAGATGCACGCGTGCGCAGCGCCGCACGTCCGGCTGCGCTCGTGTGGGGCATCCCGATGTCGTCGCCCATCGTCGCGGGTGCCCCGGTCCAGGTGCCGGGATCCGGGTCGGCAACCTCGATGCCACCGACCAGGAGACCCCAGCGACCGGGCAGGGCTGCGTTGGAATCCATCCACGACGCCGACCCGACGGGCCACACGGTGCTTCTCCGCTCCCCGGCGAAGAGTCGCTCGATGCCCTCGCCGACGCGCTGTTGGACCAGGGTCGCGCGCTGCCGCGCATCGAGGATGCGACCCTCGCGTTCGGCCTCCTCTGCGACGATAACGTGCGCGATGGGTTCGTCGCCACCGGTCGCCAGGTGTGCATCCGCGGCTTCTGCGGCGCCCTCCAGGTCACCACTCCGCCAGCGTGCTTCGGCGAGGTCCGCGAGTGCCTCGCGGTCGAGCGATCCGGCACCGGCCATCTGCTCCAGCTCGGCGCGCGCCAGGGTCAGCAGGCCACCCCGGAGATGGAGCCGTGACAGGCGGGCATCGGCCGTTCGTGTCGGTGCTGCGGGGCGGTCGTCGCGTGACCCGCGCTGGACGGGCTCGGCTGTCGGGAGTCGCTCGACGCCACCCTCGTCAGTCACGATGTCGATGGCGACCGGCATCGTCTCGGCGACCTGCGGCACGGCCAGGGATCCGGTCGGGGTGACATCCAGCGTGGCGCTTGCGTCCGCCGCAGTGTCACGTGACTTGCGTGCGCGCCTCATGGCAATCGGAGGGCTCGCTCCAGCCCTCGTGCCCCGGTCCTGGGCGAGATGACCGCGAGCGACAGCAGCTCGTCCTGGAACAACCGCTGGGCCAGCGCCTGGACCGCGTCCGCGGTGACCGCCTCGAGCGCCTCCAGGGCCTGGTCGAGGGTCAGGACGCGCTCGTGGAGCGATTCCTGGGTGCCCAGCCAGGAACACATGCTGCGGGTCTCCTCCAGACGCAGCTCCATCCTGCCGCTCAGGTACGCGCGCGCCTTGTCGAGTTCCGTTGCCGGCACGCGCTCATCGCGCAACCGCGACAGCTCGGCCATGATCGCGCCAAGTGCCGGCACCTGGTCATCCGGGTCCACCCCGGCATATACCTGGAGCATGCCCGCGTCGGCGTAGTCGGACTGGAAGGAATGGACGTCATAGGCCAGGCCGGCGTCCTCGCGGACGGACAGGAACAGCCGCGACGAGGAACCATCGCCGAGCACGGCATCGAGTAGCTCCAGCGTCCACTGGTCGGGATGGTCCCGGGGCAGGCCAGGCATGCCGAGACACAGGTGGGCCTGTGCGGTCCGACGTCGCTGGACGATGAGCCGGTCGCGTGGTGCAGGTGTGGCCGGTAGCCACGGCTCCGGCGCACCGACGCCAGTGCCGAACCCGGTCCGGACCAGCTCCACGATGTGCTGGTGGGCCAGGTCGCCCGCGACCGACACCACCATGTTCGAGGGCTGGTACCCAGCCGCCCAGAACTCGCGGATGCGCGGTCCGTCCACGATGGCCACGGATGCCTCGTCACCCGCGATCTCGCGACCGAGCGGCGTGTCGGCGCCGTAGAACGACTGGTCGAACAGGTCGAACACGTACTGGCCCGGGTCGTCGCGGTAGGACCGGATCTCCTCCACGATGATGTCCCGCTCGCGCAGCACATCCTCGTCGCGCAGGAGGGGCCGGATCAGGAGCTCCGACAGGACGTGGAAGGCGCGTTCCGCATGGCGCACGGGCAGCCGGACCCAGTAGACGGTCGATTCCCGGTCGGTCGACGCGTTGGAGGTGCCGCCGACACCCTCGATCGCCTCCGACACTTCGCGTGACGATGGGAGCGCCTGGGTACCCCGGAACGTGATGTGTTCCATGAAGTGGGCGAGACCGGCGTCGATGCGTCGCTCGTGACGCGAACCCACCAGCACCGTCACGGCGACCGAGAGGGAGCGCGTACCCGGCATCCGGGCCGAGATGACGCGCGGCCCGTCTGGGATCTGGGTACGCTCGAACATCGCGGGAATGCTACACGGGAGCTCCGGGCGGCCCCGCGTCAGGCGTCGGTGCTGAGGCCCTCGGCGTCGTCGCTGGGCCCGTCCGCGGAGTCCTCGACGTCGGCGACCGACAGCTCCATCTGGATGTACTGCGAGAGCGGATCCAGTCGCAGCGACTGCTGGACAGGCTCGTCCGCACCGCCGTGGATCATGGGCATGAACTCCAGGATGACCCGCTCGTCACCCTGGACCAGGGTGTAGCCGAGGAGCTGGTCCGGCCGGGTGTCGAACTCGAGATGCTCCCAGGAATCGACGTTGATGCAGATCGACAGGGGCGTGAAGAAGGACGAGACACCCGGCTGGTCGACCACGACACGCTCCACCCAGCCGGCCCCGTGGCTCACCAGCGTGGTCCCCCGGAGGTAGCGATACGTGATGGTCTGCTTGAGCAGCGGCAGCAGCAGGTGATGCATGTCCGCCCTGCCGGACACGATGCCGCTGTTGACGAAGAACCTGGCTGCGGGCTCGGCTGGCATGTGCGTTCTCCTTCGACCGGGGCCCGTCGCGCCTGCTTCGTGGACGCGCGGCGATGGTAACGCCACGCGCGGGACCTATCATCCCGACATGGTCACGTGCATCGACGTCGGCAACAGCGCCCTCAAGGTCGCGGACGTGGGCGATGGCGTGGTCGGCGAGGTGAGCCGGATCCCGACGGCCGTGTATCCGGACACATCCGTGGTGCGAACCATCCTCGACCGAAGCACCGGGCCGGTCGCACTGGTCAGCGTCGTACCGCGCTGGACGGGCGCGATCTGGGAGCTGTGTGTCGCACGTGGCCGGGAGGTCTCCCAGGCGACGGCCGGATCGATCCCCATCACGGTGCGCATCCCGGACCCGGAACGCGTCGGTGCCGACCGACTCCTTGGCGCATGGACCGCGCGGGAGCTGTTCGGGGCGCCGGTCATCGTGGTCGATGTGGGCACCGCGACCACCATCGATGTCGTGGACGGCGGCGGCGGCTTCGTGGGCGGCGCCATCCTGCCGGGACCGGCACTGGCCATCCGCTCGCTGGGATCCGACACCGCGCTCCTGCCCACCGTGGTGCCGCAGCTGCCGGAGCGGGCCATCGGCCGCGACACGATGGAGGCCATCCAGTCGGGCGTCGTGCTGGGTCACCTGACGGCGATCGAAGGCCTGCTGGCGCTCATCATCGACGAGCTGGATGCGCCGGCTCGGGCGACCGTGGTGCTGACCGGTGGCGGATCGACTGCACTGGGCTCCATCGATGGCGTCGACAACGTGGACGCGGACCTGCTGCTGCGGGGCCTGGGCATGCTCGCTGGTCGAGCTGCGGCGACCCGATGACCATCGCCATCGACCGACCCCTCGGCGGCCGCCTGGTCCTGCTGGGCGTCACCGGTTCCATCGCGGCGTACAAGGCCGCTGAGCTGGTCCGGACACTGTCAGCAGCCGGTGCCGAGGTCCAGGTCCTCATGACCCACACCGCGGGTGCCTTCATCGGGCCGTTGACGCTCGAGACGCTCAGTCGACGCCGCGTGATGCTCGACCCCTTGGAGCTGCTGCCCGACCGACGCATCGGCCACATCGTGGCGGCGGACACCGCCGACGCCATCCTCGTGGCGCCCGCCACGGCTCGCTGGATGGCCGCCATGGCCAACGGCCTGTCGGACGACGTGGTCACGGCCACATGCCTGGCCACGACTGCGCCGGTCATCGTGGCGCCAGCCATGGACGGCGAGATGTATGCCCATCCGGCCACCCGCGCGAACGGTGCCACGCTCCAGGGATACGGCTATCGCATCGTGGAGCCAGAGACCGGCTCGCTCGCCTCGGGCAGCGTGGGCCAAGGCCGACTCGCGGAACTGTCGACACTGGTCAGCGCGGTCGTGGCCGCCATCGGCGATAGCCCGGCCCGTGCCGACCGCGCGTTCTGGCCCCCTGTCGAGGAGCCGGCGCATCCCACGGACCTGGCCGGCTGGCACGTGCTGGTGACCGCGGGTGGGACCGCGGAGCCCATCGATCCGGTCCGCTACATCGGCAACCGATCCACGGGTCGGATGGGTGTCGCCATCGCGGACGCGGCACTGGCCAGGGGTGCCCGCGTGACGCTCATCCACGGCATGACGTCCGTGGCGCTCCCGGCAGATGCGACGCTCGTCAGCGCGCCCACCACGGCGCAGATGCGGGATGCCGTCCTGGCGGCACTCCCGGCGGCGGATGTCCTGGTCATGGCCGCGGCCGTGGCC
>JBBQNA010000032.1:0-19951 GCA_038329515.1 Candidatus Limnocylindrales bacterium
CGCATCAGCCAGAAGCTGCTGCGCAAGGCCCTTGCGGAGGTCACTTTCGCGGCGGCGAGCGACGAGGCGCGACCCATCCTGACGGGCGTGCTGACGCGTTTCTCTGGCGACAAGCTGACCCTGGCCGCGGCGGACAACTACCACATCGCGGTCAAGACGCTCCAGACGCTGCTGCCGGTCGAGGACACCAGCCTCGTGGTGCCGGCTCGCTCCTATACGGAGCTGATGCGCATCCTGTCCGATACGGACGATCCGGTGGACATCATCCTGGCACCCGCCCGGAGCCAGGTCATCTTCCATGTCGACACCATCGACCTGGTCAGCCGGCTCATCGATGGCCAGTTCCCGAACTACCAGCAGGTCGTGCCGAGCAGTCACACCACGCGTGTCATCGTGGACCGCGACGATCTGCTGAAGGCGGTCCGGCTGTCGGCGCTCATCGCCTCATCGGCGGCCAATGTGGTCAAGCTGCGCATCGGCGAGGAGGGCTCTGCCGGCATCACTATCGCGGCGGCCGCGGATGTGGGCGATGCGGAGGGCCAGGTGGAGGCGACCCTGGAGGGCGACCCGGTGACCGTTGCGTTCAACGCGCGCTACCTGACGGAGGCACTCCAGAACGTGGATGGTGACCAGTTGGCGCTGGAGTTGAACGGGCCGCTGTCGTCGGGTGTATTCAAGCCCATCGGCGATGACGACTACGTCCACGTCATCATGCCCGTCCGCACCCCGTCCTAAGGCACCGCCCGCGCCCGTTATCGGCGCACGGGCGACACGCGACGCTCCGATGCCGGTCGACCACCTGAGCATCCGGGGATTCCGGAGCTACCGCGAGCTGGACATCGACTTCCCGGGCGGACCACAGGTCGTGGTCGGTCACAACGCTGCGGGCAAGACGAATCTCCTGGAAGCCATGGTCGTCCTGTCCCAGGGCGGCTCCCACCGGACGACGTCGGACCAGGAGCTCATCACCTGGGGCGAGCCGCTGGCTCGCCTGGACGCCACGGTCACGAGCGGCAGGATCGAGGTCGTGATGCTTGCCACCGGCTCGATCCCCGGCGCCCGCAAGCGGGTCAAGGTGAATGGCGTGCCACGCCGCACGTCCGCGTTGAGTGGTGCGTTGCGCGCCGTCGTGTTCGCGCCCGAGGACATGCAGCTCGTGGTCGGCTCGCCGTCGCTCCGCCGCAACTCCCTGGATACGCTCGTGACCCAGCACGTCGGTGCCGCGGCGGGCGTGATGTCGACGTACACCCGCGCCCTGACGCAACGCAACAACCTGCTGCGGCGCATCCGGGAGGAAGCCGCGGGTCGGGATGAGCTGCCTTACTGGGACGACGTCGTGGTCCAGGAGGGTGGCCGCATCCTGGAGTGGCGCGCCGAAACCCTGCGCGCACTGGCCGCGCCGCTGGCCGACGCGCACGCCGAGATCGCGCCCGGTGAAGGGCAGCTGACCCTGCGCTGCATCTCGAACGCAGCACCAGGCGCCGGTGAGTCGTTCGAGGATGCCCTGCGCCGGCGGCTGGTGGAGACCGCCGACAAGGAGATCTGGAACGGCGCCACCCTCGTCGGGCCGCACCGGGATGATGTCGCCTTCGACCTCGATGAGCGGGAGTTCTCGGGCTTCGCGTCACGCGGACAGCAGCGGACCGCCATCCTCGCCTTCAAGCTCGCGCAACTGGACCTCCTCACGCGTGTCGATGGCCGGGCACCGCTGCTGCTCCTGGACGACGTGTTCAGCGAGCTCGATCCCCAACGACGCGGGCACCTGGTGCGACGTATCGGCGGGCTGCCCCAGGCATTCGTGACCACGACCGCGCTCGCAGACCTGGATCCGGCGCTCGTCGCGGCAGCGACCGCCTGGCAGGTGGTGCCGGGCCGTCTGGAGCGGGTCGGGTGACGCGCCGACCGATGCGCCGGCTATCGGACCTGCTGCCCGACGTCGCCACCCACCTCGGTATCCGGGAGCTGCGTGCCGCGAACCACGCACTCACCTGGGAGCGCCTGGTGGCCGACCTGGTGCCACACGCTTCTGGCACCTGCCACGTGCTGGAGGTCCGGCCGCCAACGCTGGTCGTGAGCGTGCCCGACGCGGCAACGGCCCAGGAGCTGCGCCTCCACGCGAGCGTCCTGCTGGATGGCTTCGCGATCCTGCCCGACGGCCACCGACTGGACGACCTCAAGGTCGTGGTGCGGCCACGCTGATGCCTCGGTGTCGAAAACTCCACGTTCGGTAAACCGGACGCGGGACCCGCTCGCAGTAGACTAGGCGGCCCATGGGTCCCCGCCTCGAACTCAAGTACGGCCTGGTCGCCGAAGCGGACCGACTGTCCACCTCCGCGGACGCGATGCTGGTCACGGAACCCGCGACCGGCTCCAAGGTCCGCTCCAAGGGGAACCTGTACCTGGTCGTCAGCTCTGCCCGTATCGGTGGACGAGCCCGGGATGCCGCCGCCCTGGTGGCCGACACCATCCGGCGTGAGTACTACTACGACGAGTCCGCGGGCGTGCCCATCTGCCTCGAGAAGGCCGTTCGTAGCGCTAATCGCAAGCTACGCGGCAGCCGAGAAGGTGGCGGCCTGCCACCGGGCGCCCTGGGCATCGCCATCGCGGTCATCCGCAACAACGAGCTGTACGTGGCGACCATCGGCAGCGCCGAGGCGTATCTCGTGCGCGCTGCGCGGCTGCTGGTCCCCGATCACACGCCGCAGCCGGGATTGCCCGCGGACGACGCACTGCGCGTCGAGGTCTGGCGGGGTGAGATCGCGGTCGGTGACTCGCTGCTGCTGGTGTCCCGCAACCTGACCGAGGTCGTGGGCACGGAGGAGCTCAAGAACGCGGTCGTGACGCTCCACCCCCAATCCGCCGTCGAGCATCTCCACCACCTGTTCGTGGCCGCCGGCGGGGACGGGCCTGACGCGGTGCTGGCAGTGGAGGCCACGGAGCTGGTGTCCTCGCGCGGCGATCGCCGCCTGGCGCCCATCGGTGCCGGTACGGATGCGTTCGGGGAGATGCCCGGCGGTCCCATCCCGGGCGGCGACCAGGTGGCGGGTGCCGCCGCCGCGGTCACAGGGGCCTTCACGGGGGCCGCTGACTCCGTCACGGGTGCCTTTGGCAATGCCGTGGACAGGGTCCTGGACCTGATGCCCCGCCGGGCCCGCAGCGCTCGCGGCGTCGTATCCCAGGTATCGCGTCGCGAGTCGCAGCGCCGTGCCGCGTTCGCGCTGCTGGGCTTGCTCTCCGTGGTCCTGGTCCTGGGGCTCGCTGTGTGGCTCGTCCCCAAGGGTCGCGACGTGCCCATAGCGGACGTCTCATCCGGTGAACAGGCGTATCTGGCGGCCCAGTCGGCAGCCGATCAGGGCAGCAGGTTGCTGAGTGGCGATCCGGTCCAGGCGACGGACCTGCTGCAGCAGGCCTGGTCGGAGCTGCAGCGCGCGTCCAGCTCGGGGATCCCGCAGACCCGCACGGCGCCTCTCGCGGCGACCATCAGGACCGGCCTCGATCAGGTCTACCTGAACGGCAACCCCAAGACCGCCACGATGTTCGCGTTCCCGGATGCCCAGGACGTCACGGCCATGACCGTGCTGCCGTCCAGGGGTGACGTGTTCTACATCGCGCCGGCACGTGACGCCACCGGCAACTCGGTCTACCGCCTGGACACCAAGCGCGACAGGGTGTGGGAGGTCATCAAGACCGGCGACGGCACGGGCGAGGGGATCGGCACGCCTCGACTGCTTGCGGCACAGCTGGACAACCTGCTCATCGTCGACTCGCGCGGTGACCTGTGGCAGTGGAAGCAGTACGACGACAAGGATCGCGGACGACTCGCCAAGCGACGTATCCCGGGTGGGCAGGTCTGGGGCCCCGACGTGCGTGATATCGGGACCCTGCTCGCCTCGCTCACCAAGGGTTCCTTCAACCTGTATGTCCTGGACCCCAGCCTGGACCAGATCCTGAAGTACGCGCCGACCCTGGACGGCAACCAGTTCACCAACCCGGAGGACTACCTGTCGACTGCCGAGGAGAGCGTCACGGACTACCTCCGGATGTACATCGACGGCAACCTGTACGCCCTCACGCCCTCCAACCTGGTCAAGCATCGTGACGGTCGCATCCAGGACTTCGAGCTTGCCAGGCCGCCCGATGATGGCGACCTGCGGCCGGGTCATACGTACCGCCTCATCGATGGCACGAGTGCCGGCAAGCTCTACGTCTACGACGAGAAGTGGGACCGCATCTTGGTGTTCCTGAAGGCGGACGGCAGCTACGTGAACCAGTGGTCGACGCGCGGCGCTCTGCCCTCCATGGACGATGCCCGGGGCATCTACGTCACCCAGCCAGCCACCCCCAAGGGGTCATCGACGGCTCCTCCGGCAAAGGTGACCTGGGCCACCTCCGAGGGCATCTTCCGGTCGACGCTGACGCCGGTCGTGGACGCCGACCCGGGCGCGACCGCGGAGCCCGAGGCCAGCTCTCAGCCGAACAAGACCCCCAAGCCGACGAAGCGGCCCCGCTGAGGCATCAGGGAGCGCGCGGCATGTCCCCGGATCTGAGCGAGGTGTTCGTCGAGAGCGTGCACGTGCACGCCGACTCCGCCCAGCATGTGGTGTTGCTCCGTGAGCGTCATCGCGACCGATACCTGCCCATCTGGGTCGGCCCCTGGGAGGCAAGCGCCATCGCCACCCGCCTGCAGGGCATCCTGCCGGAGCGGCCGCTGACCCATGACCTGTATACCCGGACACTCCTGGAACTCGGCGTGCGCCTGGTACGGGTGGTGGTCACGGAGCTCGCCGACGAGACCTACCGGGCACGCATCGTGGTCAGCCTGGGCGACGTGGATCACGAGATCGACGCGCGGCCATCGGACGCCATCGCCATCGCGCTCCGGGCAGACGTGCCCATCTTCGTCGCCGACGCGATCCTTGACCGGGTGGGCGTCCTACCAGGTGCCGAGCAGGACGCACGTCTGTCGATGTTCCGGGAGTTCGTGAACTCCCTGGAAGTCGACCTGGGTGGCGGCACGTCGGACCGGGAGGCCCAGGGCCCCGCCTGACCCGAGTCAGCCGGTCGCGCCGTCGCTGGTGTCACCCAGTGGCCGGAGGGCCGGCTCGCCGGTGCCCAGGGCCTCTTTCGGCCGGGCCCAGAGCAGCAGCCGCAGTCGCCAGAAGTCGCGCACGGCGCGGAACACGACGCGCGGATCGGCGCCCGACGCCCGGCCGGCTGTGCGTGGGTGATGCGGCACGCCCACCTCGACCACGGTCCTGCGCAGGGCCCGCAGCTTGATGAGCAGCTCCGCGGACAGGAATGCTCCCCCGGACGTGAGCCGGATGTCTTCCAGTGCCTCGCGCCGGAACAGCTTGCAGGCGCAGTCGACGTCCCGGACATGCAGCCCGAACAGGAGCCGCAAGCATGCCCGATAGACCCGCGCATAGGCCAGCCGGATGGGCGGGTCGGCGCGCTTGATGCGGTAGCCCACGACCACGTCCGGCAGGGCCGCCGAACCACTGTCGGCCGGCTGGCGCATCCGGTCCAGGAGCGGTCCCAGGTCCGCGATCCGAAACTGGCGGTCGCCGTCCGTGAAACATACCAGCGGATACCGGGAGGCCCCGAGGCCGCTGCGCAGCGCCGCGCCATAGCCCTGGTTGACGCCATGGTGGACGGCACGCACCACATCCGGGTGTTCCGTCGCGAGGCGATCGGCGATGGCACCGGTGCCATCGGTGCTGCCGTCATCCACCGCGATGATCTCGAATCGCTGCGCCAGCGCCGGCAGCTCCGCGAGTGCCTCGGCCACGAGCTGCTCGATGTTCTCCGCCTCGTTGTGGGCCGGGAAGAAGTAGCTCAGTGCCTCGGACCGCGGACCGCGGTTGGCATCACCGGACATGGTCGGGTCCACCATCGGCGGACTCGACGAATCGATCGCCGACTGGGCTGCTGCGGAGGCCACGTGGGCATCCTACACGGCGCTACCTGTGACTGCCCTGAGAGCCGACCCCGAACCGAGGTTCAGCGGCCGGCCTCCGGCTGCCGCCCGGCGACCCGCCAGATGGTGCCGTGCGGGATGCCGGGGACCTGCTCCAGGATGTAGCGATCGCGGAATTCGGGCAGGTCGCCCTCCAGCCGGATGAGGTACACCGGGCGCTCGTCGAGGTAGCTGTCGATGACGTCGATCATGCACTGACTGCCGCCGAGATCGTCGCAGCCAGGCGTACCGAGGTGGTCGTCGAGCATCGTCCGGTCATCGATGATGGTCATGTCCGGCCGCGCGCCCTCCACCCATCGGCCGTACCACAGTGGCGTGGAGTAGCTCCACCAGCTGAGGACTACGGGCTCGGGCGCCAGCGTCGCCAGCGTCGCATCCAGGAATTCGCGGGCATCGGTGTCCCGGGATCCATCTGCGGCGTCATAGCGGGCGGGCACGGCGCCCAGGACCGGCACCAGCAGCAGTGCCGCCGCCACGACCGTGACTGCCGTGGACAGCGGTCCCGATACGGCCGTGCCGTCGTCGCGGATGGCCCGCCAGCCGAGGAGTGCCACGGCCCAGGCCCAGTCGATGGCGAGCCCGGCCCAGACCACGCTGACCATGATGGGCACCAGGTAGTACCGATTGATGTCGGCGTTCTCGTAGCCCAGCAGGAACCACACCGGCAGCACGAACCAGGGGACCGTCAGGAGCATCAGCCGACGTCGGCGCCAGAGCCCCACGATCAGGCCCATGAGCGCCACCCAGGCGCCGATGCCGAGGTTGGTCTCGAGCACCTTCCAGACCGTCGACACGGCGACCGACAGCGAGGGCAGGGCATGGAAGGTGCCCGTGAACTGCTGCCCGAAGACGACGTAGCTGAAGCTCTCCCAGGTCGTCGGGTGGGCATAGTCGAGGGGCGGATCCATCGAAGACCGGATGGGCAGATAGGCGTACAGCGCGGCCGTGGTCAGGACAAGCGCCGCTGCACACAGCAGCACCAGCTTCCATTGGCGCCACAGGATGCGCGGCGCCACTGCCAGCACGAACAGCGCGATACCGGGTGCCAGCAGCAGCGTCAGGGCATGGTTGCCCAGCGACACGCCGAAGCAGATGGCGGCGGCCAGCAACCATCGGCCTGCGTACGGTCTGGCGCCGCGCTCGCGCATGCCCCAGCCCAGCAGCAGCACCAGCAGCAGGGCTGCCAGGAACAGGTGTAGTCCGTGGGGGTCGGCGCGCACCGCGTTCTGCCACGCGATGGGCGCGACGGCCAGCAGCGCGCCCGCGACCAGCCCGATGGCCGATCGTCGCGTGACCTGGATGACGGCGACGGTGACGAGAGCGCTCGCGCCCGAGACGAAGATGGCTGACAGCAGGTTGGCGCGCAGCGCTGGGTCACCGAACGGCTGGAGCACCACGGACGCGAGCCACAGCAGGAGCACATAGCTGGGGTAGCCGGTGGGGTGGGCGATGCCCAGCACCGGGCCCAGCGCCTGGAACTCGCCCGTGTCCCAGAAGCCCAGGCCGGGCATCAGGGTCCGGGTGTCGAGCAGCACCGAGCCCCCGAACACGAGCGCCGCGGGCACCAGCCAATGGGCCACGCGGCGACCCATCGACCATGGTTCCGGCCCTTCGATCGTGCTGGTCTGCAGGCTCGGGCCCTGGCTCACCACCCCTGGACCACGCCCCAGTGGACGCCCCACAGGTTGATGACCACGGACGCCACGACCAGCAGCGGCGCCACGACCCGCCCGACGCGCGACCGTCCCGCCTCCACGATTCCCAACGTCACCAGGATCATCGCGAACGGCGCGAAGTCGTTGCTGAAGCGGTAGCCGAACTGGACCCAGCCCTGGCTGAAGTGGGCGAGCGCTGCCAGCGCAGTACACAGGACCGCGAGCGCTGCGCCGACGACGATCCGCCGCCGCCAGCCGAACAGGAGAGCCGGCAGGATGAGCAGGTAGGCGGGTGTCGTGAGGAAGATGCTCATGCCCATCGCGTCGGGGCGGAGGGGGCAGGGCGAATCGGCGTTCCACAACTGGTCGAGCAGGTCCGTGGTGGGGGTACAGGGGCTGTTGAAGGCACCCGGCTCGGCCTGGACGGGGCCGTACAGCAGCATCACCGGCCAGTTGACCAGGATGTAGCGCGGGTCTTCCGTGCCCCAGTCCGCGTGATACAGCTCCGGCGTCGGCTTGGTCTCGATCTCGCGGATATGGTCGTAGGCGGGATGGAAGATGTGTCCCGTCGTGGCCAGGTTGTAGGCCACCAGCACGAGGAGCGGCAGGAGCGTGCCGAGGCCCGCAGCGACCGAACGGCGCAGCCACGTGCCACCGGGCCCCACCAAGGCGTAGAACGGCGCGTTGAACAACGCCGTCAGCCGCGCCAGGCAGGCAAGGCCCAGCAGCAGGCCCGCCCCGATACCGCGGATCGGGATGCGCCCGGCGATGGCCCGCCCGGCGCCTTCGATGGCCTCGCGTCGCTCGGCGTCCAGGGCGGCCGTGATCGACAGGAACAGCAGGGTGCTCGCCAGGACGTGGGCCTGGAACCACGTGGTGCCCAGCATCGCGGCGTACCAGGAGACGGTGCCGAAGCCGTAGGTGATGGTGCCCATGAATGCCGCGCCTCGGCGATCGGTCACCCGCGTCAGCATCCGCCAGCAGAGGCCCACGTTGATGCCGCCCAGTACGGCGGCCACGAGCGCGCCGCTGGTGGCCAGACCCCAGATGGCCACGAACGGCAGTAGCAGCACCGCCGGCAGTGGCGGGAAGGGCACCAACGCATGACCGGGCTGGTAGGGCAGCCCCAGGCGTGCGGTCAGGGCCTGGTCGCCCAGGTCCAGCACGTCCTGGTAGTAGTCGTTGGCGCGGATGCCCTCCGACACCGGGTAGCGGATGGCCGCGGACCCGTCCAGCCACGCCTGCGCCTGCCACACGAAATGGTCGTAGAAGCCGTACCGGTTGGGGTTGCTGAGGACATACACGGCGATGGCCACGACGATGAACGCCAGCCCCACGACGCCAGGCCCGAGCATGTCGAGCCAGCCATCGAGGCGACTACCGGAGGTCCGGGCGTAACCATCGGTGGTGGTGCCGGCGACCGACCGCCGACCGGACGCGAACGGGCCCGTTGCTATACTCGCGCTCACCTCGTCGCCCTTTTGTTCCCTGGAGGCCGGTTCGGCTTGATCACGTCCCCGGCACGTGCTGCCGACCGGGTCGTGGGGGCGTCAGGCCCCCCGCCGCGAGCCCTGTCAGCGTCCACGGCCCTGGTGCTGTTGCTGCTCGGCGGATCGGCCCTGCGGCTCACTATCGCATACATCCTGTTCCCCGCATCCGGCTTCCCTTCGGATGTGAGCAGCTATGTCTCGTGGGCGATGACGATGGCCCACGAGGGGCCCGCGGGCTTCTATGCCAATGCCGGATTCAGCGACTACCCGCCTGGCTACCTGTTAGCTGTGTTGTGGCCCATCGGAGCGCTGTCCGATGCGTTCGGCGGCAACGACCCCTACTCGCTGGCGACGGCACTCATCAAGATCCCGCCGATGCTCGTGGACATCGCGGTTGGCTACGTGCTGTACCGCCTGGTCCTGGGCTGGGCGTGGCCGGGACGCCGCGCCGAGGCTCTTGCCCTGGCCGCCGCCGCGCTGTTCGTGTTCAACCCCGTGACCATGTACGACTCCGCGCTGTGGGGCCAGACCGATGCCGTGGGGGCGCTGGTCATCCTGCTGGGTGTCGCAGCGCTTGTCCGCGGCAACAGCGAGGGCGCGGCTTTCCTGGGCACCATCGCGGCGCTCATCAAGCCCCAGTTCGGGCTGGTGCTCATCCCGATCGTGGCGGTGATGCTGTTGCGGCGCCACGTCTTCCGGCCCGGATCCGGTCCCCGGCGCGCCCCGTGGGGTCCGGCACCGCTGCGTGGCTGGCTCGCCCGGGAGCAGGGCTGGCGACGCATCATCACGTCCGCGATCGTGGCGCTGGTCACGTTCCACATGGTCGCGTTGCCCTTCGGCATGGGTATCCAGCAGTACTTGCAGCTCATGGGCGGTACCGCAGCCGGATACGAGTTCCTTTCCGTGAACGCGTTCAACCCGTGGGCGCTCATCGGGTCGGATGGGGACTCGCTCGCGGTCTCGGCCATGTATCACTGGTTCGATGACACCATCCCGCTGCTGGGCCCGCTGCCGGGCGTCGTCATCGGCGGGGCACTGCTCGTGGTCGGCTTCCTGTACGGCCTGGGCAACGCCCTGGTCCGGGACGAGCGACGGACGATCATCGTGACCACCATCTTCCTGTGCCTGTGCTTCTTCGTGCTGCCGACGCGCGTCCATGAGCGATACCTGTTGCCGGTGTTTGCGCTCGTGCCGCTGCTCGCGGTGACGTCCCGGTCGTGGCTGGTGGCGCTCGCGGCACTCTCGGTGGGCAGCTTCATCAACCTCCACGCGGTGCTGACGCGCTATGGCACGGACGACATCAAGGCGCTGCCCCTGGGTGACTTCTCGGCCGGCACCGTGGGCATCGTGCTCAGCGTTGCGCTCGTGACCGGCGCTTTCCTGTTCTGTGGCTGGCGGCTGTGGTGGGGTGCCGCCCGGGAGCCGGATGGCTTCGCGCTCGCCGCCGCCGAGGTCCAGGGCACGGTCGACCTGGGACCGGTGCCGGCCAACGCGCGCAGCGTCCAGCGCGGTGCGTCCATGAGCGCCGCTCCGGCGTCTGGGTACGCGGCGTACGAGACGGCCGCCGGCCCCGTACCCACAGAACCCGACGCGTCGCCGGACACGACCGATACCGGGTACGTACGCGGCCCATCGGCGCTGGACTGGATCATCGACCGCATCACGAGCCGGCCGCTCCGTCGCGACCGCAGCGCCTCGCTCAGGGCCGAGCCCGCGGGACGCCTGGACCGCCTCGACCTGTTCGTGGCGCTGTGCATCCTGCTGTCCGCGGTGACCATCCGCGGCAATCGGCTGGCGGAGCCGTACGACATGTACTTCGACGAGGTCTACCACGCGCGGACCGCGATGGAGTTCCTCCAGGACTGGCGCTACGGCGACCCCCACAATATCTACGAGTACACCCACCCTCATCTCGCCAAGTACGCCATGGCCTACGGCATCGAGCTCTTCGGTGACCATCGGGTGACCGGCCAGAGCCAGCTGGGTGGCCCGGTGCTGGATGCGGTCCTGGAGCCACGCTGGAGCGATAGCGACGCGGGCGATCTCCGCGACGGCGACCGGCTGTACGTGCTCACCGGCAGCCAGCTCGCCGTGTACGACCTGGCGGGCCGAACCCAGGTCGCGGCGCTGCCCACGACCGCGAGCGCCCTGGCCATCGATACCGACGCGCACGTGCTGTACCTCGCCAGCCCGAACGGCAGCATCTCGCAGCTGGACACGACGACGCTCGACCCGCTTCGGCAGACCGGCCAGACCGATGCCGCGCTGATGCCGCTGCCGACGACCGCACCCGCCGGAGACCCGATCCGGCTGACGGTCGCGGGAGACACGCTGGTGGTCCTGGACCGAGACGGTACCCTCCAGGCGCGTGACGCCGAGACGGGCGAGGAGCTGGCCTCGACGTCGCTGGGCGGCGCTGCGGACGTCGTCTCCGTGCCGTCGGCCGAGGCGGTCGTGGTCGTGCCGGCGGACATCGAGGACATCCCGGGCACCGCCGAGGTCCTGGCCGAGGACATGGGCCTGGCCATCGCCTCGCTGCAGGCGCAGCTGGAGTCGGGCGACACGGAAGTGGTCCTCGGGGCGTGGCTGGGCAGCGTCGCCAGCAACGCGGTGCGCGGCCACATCGACGACAGCACCCTCTCGGGCGTCTCGCTCGACGACCGATCCATCGTCGCGGTCTCGACCAGTGATGGCGTGTCGTTCCTGGATGCGGCCAGCCTGTCGCCGCTCACGGACGTCGGCATGGACAGTGGCGCGACGGGCATGGTCTGGGCGGACAACGCGCCGGATACGGCACGCTTGTACGTGGCCTCCGGCAGCGAGCTGCGGAGCATCGAGATCCCCACCGACGGCCCGGAGCTGAAGAGCACCATCGACATGCCGGGCACCATCACGGATGTCGTCTGGAACGCGCCGCCCCAGCTGGTCCACGCCGTAGGCCTGCTGCCCGATGGCACACCCACGGTGTATGTCGTCGACCCGCACGGGAACTCCGTGTTCGAGGATGTCGCGCTGCCGTTCACGCCCGTCACGGCCCTGGCCGACACACAGCCCGACCGACCGAGCCAGGACCGGACCCAGATCCTGGCTCTCGCCAGCGACGGCGCGACGGCCAGCATCGACGTTGGTGGCAACGCCTGGGGCTATCGCCTGCCGGGCGTGCTCATGGGCGCCGCCACGGCCGCGTTCCTGTACCTGCTCGCGCGGCTGTTGTTCCGACGCCGCTCCGTGGGCCTGTTCGCGGCCGCCCTCGCACTCGCGGAAGGGATGCTGTTCGCGAACTCACGCATCGCCATGAACGACGTGTATGTCACGGGCTTCCTGGTCATGGCCACGACCCTGTTCGTGCCCATCTGGCTGGGCAGCTGGCGGAGACCCTGGCAGGTGCTGCTGTTGCTACCCATCATCGGCGTGCTGCTGGGCCTGGCGCTGGCCTCCAAGTGGGTCGCGGCGTACGCCATCGGCGGTTTCCTGCTGCTCATCCTGCTCCGCTCCGGCCTAGGTCGGCTCATCGCGCTGGCGGGCACGATCGGGCTCACCGCGGTGCTGGGTGCGATGGCCGTCCGCCCGCCGCCGGATACCCCCGACCCGCATCTCAACTGGCCGTTCGTGGTCATCATGCTGCTGCTCACCACGACCCTCGCGGCAGCGATGGTCCGTCGACCCCTCCGGGTGACCCGGAAGGAGGTCGGTTCGGCCGTCATCTGGCTGGTGCTGCTGGGCGTTGCCGGGGTTGGCCTGTGGCTGGCCATCGGCAGCACGCTGCCCGAGACCGGGACGCTCACCGCACGCCGACTGCTGCTCCTGGTGGGCGGTAGCTTCCTGGGCGCGGCTGTGGTCGGCATCGGGGCGCTCGTGGCGGGACGTCTCGGTCGGGGGCCGTTCGTGCCCCGCCAGGACGGCTTCCTGGAGGAGCCCGCTGTCTCCGACGCCCCCGGCTGGGTGTCGGCCGGCACCATGCTGGGGATCCCGTGGCTCCTCGCCATCGCCTGTCTGACGCTCGTCCCGGTCGTGGTCTACGTCATCAGCTATGCGCCCTGGGTCGCTCTCGGCAACCAGTTCTGGACCGGGTTCCCGGCCGGCAATACGGGCCAGACGCTGCTGGACCTGACGATATCCATGTATCGCTATCACGATGAGCTGCGGGCGACGCACGCGGCGTCCTCGCCCTGGTGGGCCTGGCCCCTGGACCTCAAGCCGGTCTGGTACTACCAGCAGGGCTTCGCGGACCGGACCACGGGCTCCATCCACGACACCGGCAACCTGGTCATCTTCTGGATGGGCATCCCGGCGATGCTGTTCGCGGCGCTCGCCGCTTGGCGCCGCCGGAGCCTCGCGCTGACCGTGGTCGTGGTCATGTTCCTGGCCATGTGGCTGACCTGGTCGCGTATCGACCGGGCGACCTTTCAGTACCACTACTACACCAGCCTGCCGTTCCTGGTCCTGGCGCTCGCGTACCTGCTGGCGGAGCTGTGGCACGGGCCTGCGCGCATCGCCTGGCTCATCGCGCGTGTGGGTGCGGCGCTGTGTGTCGTGGGTGCGCCACTCATGTGGCTCGTGCGTCAGCCGCTGTGCATCGCCGCCAATACCCAGGCCGTGAACGCCGGCAGCGAGGCCTGTGGCTCGGTCAGCCGGAACGTGTCCCTGAGCGACCAGTCCCTGGCTGTGCTGCTGGTCCTCGTCATCGGTGGCGCGGTCCTTCTGTGGCAGCTGTGGCGTGCGTCGCAATCACCGCCGGCCACGCCCCGGGAACAGGCCGCCGCGCCCGGTGGCGCCGTGGGACGTGCGCTGGCGGGCATGTCGGACGGACCCATGGGCGGCATCGTGGTGACCATCGGGGCGACGCTCATCGCCGTGGTCGCGTGCATCCTGGTGTTCAGCGACCAGAACCTCGTGCAACTGCAGCTGGGGGCCAACGAGCTGGCGTTGGTGGCACTCATCGTGCTGGCGGGTCCAGCGTGGCTCGTGCTGCGGGCACGAGACGCCCGCCGATTCGCCTTGGGCATCGTGGTCGCGGCCGGGCTGTGGCTCCTCATCTGGTATCCCAACCTGACCGGCCTGCCGATGCCCAGCGGGTTGGCCAACATCTACCAGGGCCTGCTGCCGACCTGGAACTACGCCTTCCAGTTCGCCACGGATATGGACCCCGTGACCAAGGGCGGCCTGGTCGATGCCGGCACGGTCACCATCGGGGTCGTGTGCGTCATCGCCGTGGTGGCCGTGATGGTCGTGGCACACCGGTGGCGTTCGCACCCGTCGTCAGCGGACTTCGCCGACCTCGAGTGACCGGCGGCCGGCGGCACCCGGCAGCCATCGCCCTGCTCCCGATGGGATGGATGGCAGAGTTCGGCCCATCGCATCAGTAGGTGCAGTCGAAGCAGGTCACGCCACTGCCGTCCCGGGCGATGACGAACCGGGACGCGCCGTTGGCGTTGACGGCGCGGACCACCACTCCCCAGTACTGGAGCCGTCCGTCGGCCGCGACCGGACCGCCGAGGACCTCCCATCCGGGCACCATCCAGGAGACCGATTCGTCCCCGGCGGGGGCCGTTGCCACACGCTGCCGGATGGCAGCCGGCAGGGGTGTCGAGCGAGTCACACAGGCCAGTTCCCGACGTTGTCGCGTGGCCGTCACGGGACACTCCGTGACTGCCCAGACTTCGATGGTCGTGTCGGCATCCACCGCCGAATCCCAGGTGACCTGCAGCCGGTACGGCCGCGGCAGCCCCTCGCTGTCGTGACCGTTGGTGTGCACCTTGAACGCCACATTGGTCGGTGCCGGTGGCGCACTCACGCCACTCTCGCCTGAGCGACAGGCTGCCAGGTTGCTGCCCGGGTCCTGCCACTGCGCCCCGACCGCGGTGTCGTACGCAGCCGCCAGCGCAGCCAGGTCCCCGCCGGTCCCCAGCACACCGACATAGACTCCAGGGCATTTGGCACGGCTGGCGAATCGGAGGTTGGCTCGACCGTCGCCGTCGACGAAGCACCCGATGGACCGGCTCGCTCGCTTCGACTCGATGCCGGGCAACCCGGCGTGGCAATCGGCGCCCGTCGCGAGATCGTACTGGCGCATCCGTGACGAGAACACGAACCGCGCATCAGCGGGTCGCAACAGGAAGTAGGTCATGAGCTGGATGCGCCTCGAATCGGGGTGACAGTCGACGGCGGCGAGCGTGCCCGTGACCAATCCCGTGGAGCGTGTCTCGCAGGTGCCACGGATGGACGCCGGGACGCCCGCCAGCAGGACCCCAACCGGGTTCCTGATGGGCTTCGGCGTGGGTGCCGGCGACGCGGCGGGCGTTGGGCTGGGTGTGGGCGCTGGGCTGGGTGTGGGCGCTGGGCTGGGTGCGAGCGTTGGCAACGGTGTTGGCTGCGGCGGCGGTGTGACGCATGGCTCGACTGATGCGGCAGGCGCCTGCGAGGGGCCGGGGCACGCCACCGCCAGCGTGGCCAGGAACGATGTCGGTTCGCGCAGCCCGACATCCACCATCAGCTGGGGGTCCAGGAAGTAGCCCTCACTCGAGGCCTCTGTTGGCCCGACATCAGCCCAGTCCACGGATCGCATGGCTGGATGCGTGGTCGAGGGGAGTCGGACCTCCAGGTGGAGCGCCACCTGCCGGGCGATGCAGGGGCCGGTCCGACCCGCCACGCACTGGGGGGAGACGCTGCCGACAAGCGTGCCGCGGCTCACACAGGCACCGACCGCCAGCTCCGGGCCCGGGTCGATGCCCTGGTAGACGGTCAGGATGGTGTCGACGTCGGCCGCCGGGTAGCTCCAGGGTTCGCCCGGGGTGGATGCGGGGACACCGAAGGGCCCAGTGTGCTCGATGACCACGATGCCACCGCGCTGGTCGCCGTCGATCGTGCCCGCTGCGAGGACACGGCCATTCCCGACCGCAACGACGGCCGCTCGGGCGGTGCCTTCGCTATATGCCCAGTCTTCACCGGCATGGAACCGCGGTGGCGCCGTCGGATCTCGCACGGGGTCCTCCCGATGACCGAAGGCCTCGATCCGATATGCACCCGCCGCCACCAGCGGGGAGACGCTCTCCGTCATGGTCGGGCACGGCACGAGGCTGGCACTCGGGGACAGGCCGGGCGAGGCGCCAGGAGACTGCGCGGCGACACCGATGCCCGGCAGGGCCGCCGTCACCCAGATGAGCGTCGCGATGCCAACGCCGACGCGCGGACGGATCCTCATGCCACCCTCCCAGGTGTCGGATGTCCGGTTCGCGGACGAAGTGATCCTGACCTGGATCCCGGACCATCCTGCGCCCGGCGTCAAGCGCCTCGGCGAAAGACGTACTCGCGCACGAAGTCATCCTCCACCCGATCGCCGAGATGGAACTGCTTGGTGCCCACGACCACGAAGCCGCTCTTCTGGTAGAAGCGTGCCGCGCGTTCGTTCTCCTGGTTCACGCCCAGCCAGACGCCGGCGGCTCCTCGCTCGCGAGCGGCCGCGAGTGTGGCCGCTACCAGCGTCGACGCGACACCGCCGCCGTGGTGCTCCGGTCGGACGTAACACTTGCTGAGCTCGGCGGTCGGTCGCGCGGTGATGACGCGTGCCACGTCCGGGTCGTTGGGCTCGCCGACGATGAGCACGGTGTAGCCCGTCGCGTGGCCGTCCACTGCTGCGAGGAGCAGGGTCCGCTGCTCGTCCGCGAGGTACGCGGAAAAGCTGGCGGTCGAAAGGTGCTGCGTGATGAAATCGTCGATGTCGGCCTGGGGTGTGCTCGGCGGACAGGCCAGTGGGAAGGTCGCGGCCGCGAGCTCGTGGAGCGTAGCGGCGTCGACGGGAGTCGCCTGGCGCACGGTGGTCACCATCCGCCAAGCGTAGCCACACATGCGGTTTCTGAGTCGTCCAGGGCCTGGGACCCAGGACAGGGTCCGGCGAGCGCCACGGCCAGAGTGGCCAGCGCGGATGCGAGACGGACCATGTGGGTCGAGGAAGCCATCCGGGGGCGTCCTTGGTGCGGGTCGAATGAGCAGGTTCCTCGGCAAGGGCTTGTCACCGGTCATCCGTGCCCGCCACGATCCCGTACGCTGTGATACGGGTTCGTGCCGCGGGACGCGGCTCGCCCACGTGCAGGAGTGCCCACACACATGGCCGACAAGGCCCAGATCGCCGCCAGGGTCGCGCTCGTCACCGGCGCGTCGTCGGGGATCGGCGAGGCGACCGCCCGAGAGTTGCGCGCCCTGGGCTTCACCGTATACGCAGCCGCCCGGCAGCTCGATCGGATGGCGGAGCTGGCCTCGCTCGGCATCCACACGCTCGAGCTCGACGTCACTGACGAGGTGTCCATGGTCGCGGCGGTGGATAGGATCCTGCAGGAACAGGGACACATCGACGTCCTGGTCAACAACGCTGGCTATGGTGCCTACGGGGCGATGGAGGACGTATCGCCATCGGAGGCCCGCCGCCAGTTCGACGTGAACCTCTTCGGGCTGGCGCGACTCACGCAACTGGTGCTGCCGGGCATGAGGGCGCGCCGACATGGCCGGATCGTGAACGTCGCGTCCGTGGGCGGTCATATCTACGGTCCGATGGGCACCTGGTATCACGCTACCAAGTTCGCGGTCGAGGGTTTCAGCGATGCGCTGCGCCTGGAGCTGGCGCCGTTCGGCATCCAGGTCGTGATCATCGAGCCAGGCGAGATCCGGACAGCCTGGGGTGGCATCGCGGCCGACTCGTTGCGGGAGACGTCGGGCGACGGCGCCTACGCCCAGCAGGCACGCACCGTCGCAACGGTCCTGGAACGGTCACTCGGGTCCGGCACTGGCTCACCACCGGAGGTCGTTGCGGATGCCATCGGTCGTGCTGTAACGGCCCGTCGGCCGAAGACACGCTACGCGGTCGGGCGTGGTGCGAGGACGCTCATCCTGGCGCGCCGACTGCTGCCCGACCGTGTGTTCGACCGCGTCATGCGCCGGCTGTTCGGGGGGTAGCGTCGGCTCGGTCGCCCGCCAGGGTCCTCACCGCACGTCCCACCACTCGGGGGGACCACCCTGACTCAGTGTGCCAGTAACGCCTGAACGCCCGGCAGGTCGGTTCTGCGGATGATGTCGATCGCTCCGCCCGATCCGGCACCTTTTGGCTGCCGATCTGCCCGCCTGGGCGCCAGTCGTGCCGGCTGGGCGCGCATCCTTCCGGATGAACCGGAATAGCGTCGCGTACGGCCTCGGTTGGAGGCTGCTGCGCGACGCCGACTGATCACCACGGTCCGACTCGTTGGCGTCATCCGCAGGATGTGACGATCATCGACCATGCCGGCCGAGTGATCATCCCCAAGTCGCTGCGTGATGCGCTCGGCCTGGTCGGCGGCCAGATCATCGACATCAGGGCCCGCGACGGACGGCTGGAGATCGAGGTGCCACCGACCCAGACGCACCTGGAGCATCGAGACGGCGTCCTGGTCGCCATCCCTGACACCGATCTGCCGCCGCTGACGACTGAACAGGTTCGGGACACCTTGGGGGAATCCGCAGGTGAAGGCCGTGGACACGAGCGTGGTCATCGCCGCGTTCGCCTCGTGGCAGGACCTGCACCAGCAGGCCCGCGCGGTGGTGGCCGCCCACCAATGCACTCCCAGGGCCGAGTGCATTGGAGGCGTACGCCGTTCTGACACGCTTGCCGTCCCCCATCGTGCCTCGCCGGCCGTGACGCGCCCGGCAGACGACCGTCCATTGACGAGCAGCAGCGATCCGCTTAGCATCGCAGCGATGCTAAGCGTAAAAGTCAGTACCAAGCACCAGATCGTCGTGCCGAGCCAGGCCAGGAAGTCGTTGGGCATCGAGGCAGGCGATCGGTTGGAGGTCGAGATCACGCCGGACGCCATCATCCTGCGACCACGCGGCCAGTCCGCTGGCAGCCGCTTGCGCGGCCTGGGCCGGGAGGCGTGGGTCGATATCGACCCTGTCGAGTACGTCCGTCAGCTCCGTAACCAGTGGGACGAGCGGATCCCGCGATGACCCCCAGTGAGCTCTTCGCTCGTCATCCGATCGTGGCCCTGGACACGAACGTGCTGATCTACCTGTTCGAGGGTGAGGGACCACTTGCCGACGCTGCAGCTGCCGTGCTCGATGGCATCGACGATGGGGCGGCCACGGGCGTCCTGGCGACCATCGGACTCACGGAGGTACTGACACGTCCGGCGTCACTGGGCAATGGAGCGCTGTTCGAGCGATACGCGCAGGAGCTCCGTGCCATCCCGCGTTTGCGCATCGTGTCCCTGGATCCGGAGACAGCCATCGATGCCGCATGGGGCCGGAGCGGCGACCGGGATCTGGGAGATGCGGTCCACATCGCGACCGCCCGTCGAGCCGGTGCGACCTGCTTCCTGACCAACGACGTTCGCGTCCGGGGCCGATCGGGCGTCGAGGTCATCGCTTTGGGGGACATCGTGCCGAGCACTGCGCCCTGAGTCAGTACGAGTCGTTCACTCACCGACCGGCCAGTGCGCCAGCTCAAGGTCAGGCATCGGGAAGTCCTCCGGGTTGCCGGTCGCGAGTCGGGCACCGATGCCGACGGCAGCCGCCGCAACGAGGCAGTCGGCCTGTGCGAGCGTCACACCCTGCACCGCGTGCTCACGTCGCCAACGCCCGGCCCGGACGCCCTCCGGCCGCCCAAGTGGCGCGATCTCGAGTCCCTCGAACAGCCGTGCTGCCGCTTCAGCCTCGCGATCACCCCGGATACCGCGCTCGACTTCGTCGACGTTGACGGCGCACACATACGGCCGATCACCGGCGTCGCGGAGTGACCGCAAGCGTGCGACGGTGCCGGGTCTCCCTCGTAGCAGATCGATGAGGATGGTCGTATCCAGGAGGACCGC
>JBBQNA010000033.1:0-19945 GCA_038329515.1 Candidatus Limnocylindrales bacterium
GTGACTCGCTGCCCAGCGGGCAGCGCGACTCTTATCGGCTATCGAGCGCCGTCCAGGACCTGCTGCGCGATGACCCGCGATTCCGATACTCGACCGACATCCGGGGGGTGTGCCGTTCCGGCGAGACCGTGTCCGACTGCCTGCTGCGGAGCGGCGTTGGCTTTTGCCAGCAGTACGCCACCACGATGGTGATGATGCTGCGCTCGCTGGGTGTGCCCGCGCGCTATGTGGAAGGGTACCTGCCGGGTCGGCCGCTGAGCGGTGGTCAGTACGAGGTCGACGCCAGCGCGGCTCATGCCTGGGTGGAAGTCTGGTTCACGGGCGTGGGTTGGGTCCGGTTCGATCCCACGCCCGGTGATGTGACGCGGGACGAGAACGGCCAGCAGGCGACGGATCTACCCCCCGGCGACCCCGTCGCGACTGCCGAGCCCACTGAGCCGGCGCCGACTGACGAACCCATCGGCGAGGAGACCTTCGACCCTGTTCCGAGCGACGGACCACTGCCATCCGAGTCGCCCGAGCCATCTCCGCCTCCCGACAGGGTCGTCCCGGAGACTCCCGGCGGTGGGGGTGCTGCGGGCATCGTCATCCTGCTCGGCGCGATCGGTGGCGCGTTCGTGACGTTGGGAGCCATCGGCCTGCTGTGGTTCCGGCGGCTCCCAGGTGGCGAGCCGGAGCTGGCCTGGCGCGGCGTCATCGGTCTTGCCACGCGGCTGGGGTTCGGGCCGCGTCCCAGCCAGACGCCCTACGAGTACACCGTGGAGCTCTCGAAGGTGGTACCGCGGGCGGCCGCCGACCTGCGCACGGTGGCCGACGCAAAGGTGGACGCCACGTACGCCCCGCCGACCGGCAGTGACGCTGCCCGGGGGCCGCTGCGGGATGCCTATCGTCGGGCACGTCTGGGGTTGCTTCGGCTGACCATCCGTCGGGGTCGTCGCTAGGCAACCAGCGCAGGGACTTACGCGGGCAGGTGATCAGTCAGGTTGTGGGCGCGCAGCCGGGCGCGGCCGGCCCGCAGCTCGACCACACTGATGCCGCACAGCGCGAAGGGAAGCGCCCAGTAGTGGTCCAGGGTGACGTCCAGCAGGCGCATCAGGACCAGGCGCAGGATGCCGTCATGGGCGACGACGACGGCCCACGGCTCCTGGAGCCCGTCCGTCACGTCGCCCGGACCGCCAACGTGCTGGTCGGCGTAGCCCAGCACCGGTGACCGGCTGCCGGCATCACCAAAGCCGCTGCCCAGGCCAGAGCCGAGGTCGTCCAGGATGCGCCCCAGCGCATCGCCGGACCGGCGCGCCCCGTCGGTCACCGACTCCCCGCCGGGAGCGTGATGGTGGACCGGGTCGGTCCGCCACTCGGCCAGCTCGCGCGGCCATCGGGATGTGACCTCGGTGGCCGTCAGCCCCTCCCAGTCGCCCTGTGCCAGCTCGACCAGACCGTGCTCCGGCAGGAGGGGCGCGTCCTCGCCGCGCGCCGACCAGATGGCCGCGGCCGTCGACGCGGCCCGGGCCAGTGGCGAGTGCCAGATGCGCCGTGGTGGCCCGGCGGGCAGCGGCAGGGCAGGGAATCCCCGCGGGTCGGCGAGACGAGCGGCCACGGCGGCGGCCTGCGCCACGCCGATCGCTGACAGGGGCGGATCGGCGCTGCCCTGGAACCGCGACTCGGCGACCCACGTGGTCTGGCCGTGCCGGACCAGGACCAGGGTCGCGTCACCAACACCGGGGCCGAGCGTGTTCACTCAGGCCGTCGCACCGGCAGCCGCGAGCACGGTGCCCAAGGGACGTGCGGCTGCGGCCGCCTGCCGGGCGGCTTCGATGGCGACACCCTGGACGATCGGGACGCGCTGGGCCACTGCGCCAGCCTCGAGCGTCTCGAGTGCCCGCAGGATGTCGTCGAGGTGGACATCACCCAGGTGACCCACCCGGAAGATCCTGCCCGTCAGCGCTCCCTGGCCACCAGACAGGACCAGGCCCCGACCGCGCAACTCCGTGCTCAGCTTCGACCACTCCACGCCCGCCGGCACGCACGCCGAGGTCACCGTGTCGGAGGCATGCGCCGGGTCGGCGAACAGCCGGAAGCCCATGGCCGCGAGACCCGCCCGTGTGGCGGCAGCGACCGCGGCATGGCGAGCGAAGATGGCGTCGTAGCCCTCGGCGTCGATGAGCGCCAGCGCGGCATCGAGCGCGAAACAGATGCTCACGGCGGGGGTCCAGGGGGTCTCACCGTGGGCCGCCGCGTCCCTCGCCCGCTTGAGGTCGAAGTAGTAGCGCGGGATGGAGGCCGTTTCGTGAGCGGCCCAGGCGCGATCCGAGACGCTCACCATGGCCAGCCCTGGCGGCACCATCCAGCTCTTCTGGGAGCCGGTGGCCACCACGTCGAGACCCCAGGCATCGGTCGCGAAGGGGACCGCGCCAACGCCGCTGATGCCGTCCACGATGATGAGCGCGGTCGGTGCCGTGGCGTGGATGGTCGCCGCGATCGCCTGCAGCGGATTGGTGACACCGGTCGAGGTCTCGTTATGGGTCACGAACACGGCCGTGGCGGGCGTGCCAGCCTCTGCCAGGGCGCGCAGCCGGTCGCCGACCACCGCCGGATCGGCCGCCTGTCCCCACTCCACGGCGTACTTGTCCACGGTCACGCCGTAGCTCCTGGCGATGGATGCGAGCCGGTCGCCGAACACGCCGACGCTCACGGACAGCACCTGGTCGCCGGGCGACAGGAAGTTGACGACCATCGCCTCCAGGCCGCCGGTACCCGACGCCGTCAGCAACAGGACATCGTTCGAGGTCCGGAAGCCGCGTTGCAGGCCGGCCGTCACCCGGCCCAGGAGTGCCTTGAACTCGGGCCCGCGGTGGTTGACCATCGGACGCGAACCTGCCTCGCGCACCGACGCCGGCAGCGGGGTCGGTCCGGGGATGCGCAGGTTGGTCGTGTCAGACACGTCGGGTCTCCTATCCGGCGCTGCCGGGGCTGGTGCAGGCCCGGTCACATGACCGCGCAAGCGGCCCTGTGACGGCGCGCGTCGATCTTACCCGGGAAGTCGGGTCAGTACGGACAGGGCGGCCTACACTCCGTCCATGCCCGCGCGTCGCACGCCCGCCAACGACCCTGGGGCCATGCCCCTGCTTGTCGGTGACCCGGCGGTCGCTGCTCATGCGCCCCTGGCCGCCCGGATGCGACCCGCCAGCCTGGACGAGGTGGTCGGGCAGGAGGCGCTCATCGGTGAGCGTGGGGCGCTGCGGCGGATGCTCGACCGGGGCACCCTGGTATCCATGATCCTGTGGGGTCCGCCGGGTGTCGGCAAGACGACCCTGGCGCGGCTCATGGCGGACCAGATCGACGCACCCTACTCCACGCTCTCCGCGGTCATGAGTGGTGTGGCGGATCTGCGTGCCGTCATCGCCCGTGCCCGCGAGTGGATCGACCGCGGCGGCCGGGCCACGGTCCTGTTCGTGGATGAGATCCACAGCTTCAACAAGTCGCAGCAGGACGCGCTCCTGCCCCAGGTCGAGGACGGCACCCTGACGCTCATCGGGGCGACCACCGAGAACCCCTACTTCGAGGTCAACTCGGCGCTCCTGTCGCGGCTGCGTGTGTTCCGGCTGGAGCCGCTCTCGGACGATGAGCTGGGGCAGCTGGTCGACCGGGCCATCGCCGACGAACGCGGTCTGGCAGGCAGCGTCGAACTGTCGGACGAGGCGCGGGAGCACCTGGTGGCCATCAGTGCAGGTGATGCGCGCGCTGCCTTGAACGTGCTGGAGGCCGCGGCTGGCATGGCCGGCGAGATGGGTGACCAGGTCGCTTCCTCGACAGCACCCCGGCCGCTGACCCTGGAGCTGGTCGAGATGGCCGCCCAGCAGCGCATCCTGGCCTACGACCGGACGGGAGATGGCCACTACGGCACGGTCTCGGCGTTCATCAAGAGCATGCGCGGCAATGACGTCGACGCGACGCTGTACTGGCTGGCGGCCATGGTCGCGGCGGGGGAGGACCCACGATTCATCGTCCGGCGCATCGTCATCTGTGCCAGCGAGGACGTCGGCAATGCCGATCCCCGAGCCCTCCAGGTCGCCGCGGCTGCCGCGACCGCGCTGGACCTCGTGGGCTTGCCGGAAGCGCAGTACGCGTTGGCTCAGGCTGCGGCATATGTGGCCAGCGCGCCCAAGTCCAACCGGGTCGGGCAGGCGTACTGGGCCGCGATGGCGGACGTCCAGGCCCACGGCTCGCAGCCGGTGCCAGCGCACCTGCTGCCGGCGCCCGTGGCGCGCATGAAGTCCCACGGCATCGGCGTGGGCTACCGGTATCCCCACGACTACGAAGGTGCCGACGTGGCCCAGCAGTACCTGCCGGACCTGTTGGCGGGCAGGCGCTACTACGTGCCCACCGACCAGGGTATGGAGCGACTCATCGGCGAACGGCTGGAGCGGCTCGCCGTGGGCCGTGACGCCGGCGCGCCGCGAACGGCCCGACGTGGGGCGCCGCCCGTGGACTCGATGCGTGTGGCCGGAGCCGTGATGCGCGGTCGACAGCGGTCGGCAGCCCCGAAGACACCCGCGGAGGATGTCGCCGCCGCGCCGATGGAGCCGTCGCGAGGCGAGGGGCCGCCGGGCTAGTAGAGCCCGAAGACGTTGAGGACGACGACCACCAGCCAGAGCAGGATGAGCGACGCGGATAGCACACCCGCCACGACGGCGATGTGCCGCAGGTCCTCACCGACGTAGACGTACTCCTGGGAGGCGCGAGCGGCCAGCAGGCTGTTGGGCTTCATCTTGATGTGGCCGCGCTGGTGGCTGACCACCGGTGCCCTGGGCGAAGCCGACGCGCCCGCAGCAGGGGATGCATCCGCAAGCACGATGGCCGCATCCAGGTCGCTCTGCCGAGGCGCGGCGCCAGGGATGGCCGCGGGCTGGGAACCAGGTCGAGGCGAGCTGGTGGCGGCAAGTCTCTTCTTCACCGGCGCCTGTCCCGGTCGGTAGGCGGAGGTCGGTGTGACGCCCCGGGTGCGCTTGGCCACGAGCTGCAGGTCCTCCAGTGCCCTCGACATCCCTGCTGGGAGTCGATCGGTCCATTCGGTCGCGAAGGATAGCATCGCGCCGGGGTACGATCATGCGGCCGACCCTCCACGCCCTTGGGGATCCGACCGATGCAGTCCTTGCTCGACGCGCTCCAGTCCGCGGCGGGCCTGTTGGCGCTCGCCGCCCTGGTGGTGGCCATCGCCGCTGTGGTGCTGGTGATGTCCCGAGGGCGGCGGCCGACCTCGTCCACCACGACCCCCTGGTTGGCTGAGGACCCCATCCTGGACACGCTTCTGGCATCGCAGATGCAGCGACTGGATGGCATCACGGATGAGCTCCTGGCCCAGGGTGCCCGGATCCGGGCGATGGAGGGCGCCGGCCGACATGCAGTGCAACGGGTGGGCCTGGTGCGCTACAACCCATTCGAGGACACCGGTGGGAACCAGAGCTTCGCGCTGGCGCTGCTCGACGCCGACGCCAACGGCGTGGTGCTCACCAGCCTCCACTCCCGGCAGGCGACCAGGGTCTACCTGCGGACGATCGTGGCAGGACGCTGTGACGCGGCGCTGTCCGCAGAGGAGGCGGAGGCGCTCCGTCAGGCGGGAGTCCCCAGCCAGGGGTGAGATCGTGCCACGGTAGGTGGCACGCGGCAGCCTGAAGATCGGGGCATGACCGCTGAACGACCCGGATCGATCGACCGCAAGCCCATCCGCGGGACGCGGGCGAGCGCCACACCGCCGGTCTCCCTCGACTCGGTGCAGGGTCTCCTGCGCGGGCTCGATCGGGACCAGCGGCGGGCCGTGACGCATCGGTGCGGTCCGCTGTTGGTCGTGGCCGGGCCCGGCACGGGCAAGACAGAGGTCATCACCCGACGCATCGCATGGCTCATCGCGACCCGTCGCGCTCGTCCCCAGCAGATCCTGGCCTTGACCTTCACGGACAAGGCGGCAACGGAGATGCAGGCGCGCGTCGACCTCCTCGTGCCATACGGCCAGGCAGAGTCGGCCATCCACACCTTCCACGCCTTCGGTGACCAGGTGCTCCGGGAGTTCGGCCATGAGCTGGGCCTGCCTGACGCACCGCGGGTCATCGGCCGTGCGGACCAGGTGGTGCTCCTGCGGGAGCACCTGTTCGAGTTGGGTCTGGATCGGTACCTGCCGCTGGGCGACCCGACCCGCTTCCTGGGCTCGCTGGCGGACCTGTTCGGACGGGCCAAGGACTCGGGCGTGACACCAGAGCACCTCGCGGGATACGCCGCGGCGTTGGACGCCGGTGCCCGGGCCGCGCTCAACGGCGCTCCGGATGACACCTCGCGGATCGCAGCGGCCACGCTCGTGGACGAGGCAGTCGGCCAGCAGGAGCTGGCGACGGCCTACGCCCGCTATCAGGACCTGATGATGGACCGAGGGTTGCTGGACTTCGGTGACCAGGTGTCGCTCGCCACACGCCTGCTGCGAGAGCGTCCATCTGTGGCTGGAGCGCTCACGGACCGGTTCCGGTACGTGCTCGTGGATGAGGCGCAGGACATCGACCAGGTGCAGTTGGAGCTCATCCGGCTCCTGGCGGTGCACCGGGAGCTGACCCTGGTGGGCGACGATGACCAGGCCATCTACACCTTCCGCGGCGCCGCGGGCGAGCACCTCATGGATCTGGGCGACGACCCGGACATGCAGCGCATCGTGCTCCGCACCAGCCATCGGTCCCACGCGCCGATCCTGGCCGTCGCACAGCGCCTCATCCGGCACAACGACCCATACCGCCTGGAGGTGCGCCACGGACTTGACAAGCGGCTTCGACCTCGGCGTCGACCACGGCGTCCGATGCCGGTGCGTGAGATGGCGTTCCGGACCACCGCCGAGGAGGCGGATGGCATCGCGCTGGAGATCGCGGCTCGCATCGGCTCCGGGGAACGCGCCTCGGAGTTCGCGATCCTGGTGCGGACCAACTCGGACGCGGTGCCCATCCTGCGCAGCCTGGAGCTGCAAGGCGTGCCCTGGCGGACCGCGAATGCGACCCGCCTCGTGGCCGCGCCGGAGGTCAGGGACCTGCTGGCGACCCTCCGTGTCGTCGGGGACCCGGACAGCTCCACGGATCTGTATGCGATGGCCACAGGCCAGCCATATGGCCTTGGCGGGGAGGATCTGACGGCACTGCTGGGGATGGCGTCGCGGCGGCATCGGTCGTTATGGGCGGTGCTCAGGGAGGTGCTGGAGCAACCTGGACTGCTGCGGCTCAGCGGTCCGTCCCGGGCTGCCATCGGTCGGCTCGTGGAGGACGTGCGGGCGGCCATCGAGTCCTCGCACGTCGAGCCGGCGGGCAACGTCCTGTACGGGCACCTGCGCCGCAGTGGCCGCTACTCCAGCCTCGTCGCGGCCGCCGAGCGGGGAGATGACGGCCCCCTTCGACGCGTCGCACGCTTGTTCGAGATCATCAGCTCGCGTTCCGCCCTGCTCGCCGACCCGCGGCTGGCCACCGTCCTGCCACACCTGCGCGCGCTCCTGGATGCCGGCGAAGAGGTGGAGGGAGACGACCTCGACGCCCACGTGGACGCGGTCTCGGTGCTCACGGTCCACAAGGCCAAGGGGCTGGAGTTCAAGGTGGTCTTCCTGCCGGGTCTTGTCGATGGCCGGTTCCCGATGCGCGCCCGTCCGGATCGGCTGGCCATCCCACCGGCCCTGCGGACCGGCGGAACGCGGGAGGAAGCGCCATTCGCCGAGGAGCGCCGACTGTGCTTCGTCGCGATGACGCGTGCCCGGGACGAGCTCATCCTGAGCCATGCGGTCGAGTCGGCCGGTGCCCGGACCCGGCGACCGTCGCCGTTCATCGCCGAGGCACTCGATCGACCGGCCTCCGTGCCAGCAGCTCGTCTGCCCGACCTGGACGTGTTTCGCGCTTTGCCCGTGTCTGGCCCAGCGGGCGTCGCCGCTGCAGCGGTACCGGCGACAGGGTCCTTGACGCTCAGCCACTCACAAGTGGACGACTACCTCAGCTGCCCCCTCAAGTACCGGTTGCGCCACGTCGCGCGGGTGCCGACGCCGCCGCACCATGCGCTGGTGCTTGGCAATGCCCTGCACCAGGCCGCGGCCGCGTGGCATCTAGCCGAGCTGCGCGGTCGGCCACTGGACACCGCCGGGGTCCTGGATGCGTTCAGCGCCCATTGGTCCAGCGAGGGATTCCTGTCGCGCCATCACGAGGACGCCCGATTCGCGGCGGGACAGCAGGCGCTGCGGCGTCTCGTGGCATCGGTGCCCGATCCGGCTCGGCGGACGGTGGCCGTGGAACGCAGCTTCCAGGTGCGACTGGGCGGCGATATCGTGCGGGGGCGCTACGACCGTGTGGACGAGTCTGCGGAGGGCGCCATCATCACGGACTACAAGTCGAGCGACGTCCGTGACCAACATCGAGCGGACGAGCGTGCCCGGGACTCGCTCCAGCTCCAGGTGTATGCCCTCGCATGGGAGGCCGAGACGGGCGAGCTACCGCAGCGCATGGAACTCCACTTCCTCGACAGCGGGGTCGTCGGGCGGGTCACCCCGGAGCCCAAGCGTCTCGACCGGGCACGGCGCCTGTTGTCCGAGGCCGCTGACGGGATCCGGTCCGGCAGCTTCCCCGCCAAGCCGGACATGATCGGCTGCGGGTACTGCCCATACCGTGAGATCTGCCCCTCGTCGGCCGCTTGACGGGTCCGGTCGCCGATACGACGGAGGTCCCATGACCCGAGGCTGGGCGCTGGCGTACGATGCAGCGAGCGCGTCCCGCTGGATCCCGGCGAAAACCGGCGACGCGCCCCGCGAGGGCTGCGTCATGTCCCCACTCGACGTTCCATCCCAGTCCGACTATGGCCACGCGAACGGCTGGGACCACGACTTTCCCGTGTCCGATCCGGGAGATGCCCCGGGCTATGTCGGGGCCGTCGCGTATTGCGGCCGGCCGGTCATCACGGATACGGCCGAGCTCCGCCGGCGCGCGCCAGATGTCGCGATACTGGGTATCCCATTCGACGATCGGGTGAGCTACCGGCCGGGCGCCCGCTTCGGACCTCGAGCCATCCGCCAGGCCACCTCCACCGGCGGCGGTCACTCGCTGGCCCTGGGCGTCGAACCGTTCCGGATCCTGGATGTGGTGGATGCCGGTGATGCGGATATCGTGCCAGCGTGGCCGGAGCGTGGCCACGCGGTAGCGTTCCAGCGGGTGCTGGAGGTGATGTCCAGTGGCGCGGTGCCCATGATCCTCGGTGGTGACCACTCCATCACGTGGCCCGTGGTCAGCGCAGTGGCCCAGACCATCGCGCCGCGCCGTGTGGGCATGATTCACTTCGACGCGCACGCAGACACCGCGGACAACGAGAGCGGCGTGCGAACTGGCCATGGCACGCCGATGCGCCGACTCATCGAGTCGGGTGCGATCGATGGCCGAGCCCTGGTCCAGGTCGGCCTGCGCGGCTATTGGCCGCCACCGGCGGTGTTCGATTGGATGCGCGGCCAGGGCATGCGCTGGCATCTCATGCGCGAGGTGGAGGAGCGCGGCATCGACGCGGTCGTGGACGATGCCATGACCGAGGTCCTGCAGTACGCAGACATGGTGTACCTCTCGATCGACATCGATGTCGTGGACCCGGGCATGGCGCCGGGGACCGGCACCCCTGAGCCGGGCGGGCTGCTGACCCGGGAGCTGCTGCGCGCCGTCCGGCGCATCGCGTCGAGCGTGCCCATCTGCGGCATGGACGTGATGGAGGTCGCACCGCCCTACGACCATGCAGAGGTCACCGCGATGGTCGCCCACCGCTGCGTCCTGGAGACCATCAGCGGCATGGCCGCACGGAAGGTCGCCGCCGATCGGGTACGCTTGCCCGAGTCGAGCACGACGGCAGGTGGTCGGAACGAGCAGATACCCGTGAGTATCGGGGGTCGTGGATGACCGTGCCGGCTGCGGCGCGCAACCTCCATGACCGGATCAGGGGGGCCGTGGAGGAGCACCGGGACGCCATCCTGGGCGTGTCGCACGCCATCCACGCCCAGCCGGAGGTCGCCTTCGAGGAATACCGCGCGGCGGCGCTCGTGGCGGACGTGGTCGAGGCCCATGGCTACACCGTGGAGCGAGGCGTGGGACGCTTGCCGACGGCCGTTCGCGGCATCCTCGCCGGTGGCCTCGGGGCGGATGGGCCCTGCATCGGCGTCCTCGCCGAGTACGACGCACTGCCCGGCCTGGGGCACGGCTGCGGCCACAACACCATGGCTGCCAGCGGTGTCGGTGCTGCCATCGCCCTCGCGGCGGTGGCGCCCGACATCCGGGGCCGCATCGTGTTCCTGGGCACGCCCGCGGAAGAGCTCGGCTCGGGCAAGGAGATGCTGTTGCAGGACGGCGCGTTCGCGGGTATCGACGCGGCACTGCTGTTCCATCCCAGCGACCTGACGCACACACGCGTGATCCTGCTGGCCAGCGAGGATGTGGACGTGACATTCACCGGTCTCCAGTCCCACGCAGCGTCCGATCCATGGCTGGGGCGGAATGCCCTCGACGCGATGATCGGCCTGTTCGTCTCGGTCGGCTTGTGGCGGCAGCAGCTGCGGCCCGAGACACGGGTCCACGGCATCATCACGGACGGCGGCAGTGCAGCGAACATGATCCCTTCCACGACCGCCGCCCGGTTCATGATCCGCGCTGCGGACCCGACCACGTATGACCAGATGCGCACACGGTTCTCTGCCCTCGTAGCCGCCGCCGCCCTGGCCGCCGACTGCGAGGGCAGCGTCGTGTTCTCTGGGCGGTCCACGAGCATGCGCAACAACGAGGTCCTGGTGCGCCTCTGGTCCGCCAATCTCGTCGCGGCCGGTGTCTTGGACGGTCATCCGGTGCCGGAGCTGGCAGGGTCGTCAGACATGGGCAATGTCAGCCTGGCGATGCCGGCCATCCACCCGTGCCTTGCCATCTGTGACGCCGGGGTCGCGGGCCACTCCATCGAGTTCCGCGATGCCGCGGCGCTGCCCAGGGCGGATGAGGTCACGTTGCTCGCCGCGAGGCTCGTGGCCCAGACAGCAAGTGACCTGCTGCAGGATCCATCGCTCGTAGCCGCTGCGTGGCAGGAGCATCGTGGTGGTTGACACCCCCGACCCCCATCGGGTCGCAGCGCGCCTTGCCCGCTACTACGACCTGGACCTGCTGGACGACCCCGGCGACTTGGACCTGTACCTGGCGATGGCCGACCGGACCGACGGACCGGTGCTGGAACTCGCCGCTGGCAGTGGCCGACTCGCGGTCCCACTGGCGCTCGCCGGTCATCAGGTCACCGCCGTCGATCTTGATCCCCAGATGCTCGCGCGTGCCGACCAGCGATGGGCCGCCAGCCGGCCGGCGGGACGCGGTCGGGCGGCCGCGGGCGGCCTCCAGTCCATCGAGGCGGATCTCACGCAGCTGGCGCTCGATACGCGGTTCGGCCTGGCGTTCATCGGACTCAACAGCCTGCTGCTGCTGGACGGTGCAGAGGCCCAACGGCAGGCGATGCGGACCCTTGCTGCCCACCTGCGACCAGGCGGTATCGCCATCGTGGACGTGCTGCTGCCGGATGCCGCCGAGCTCGCCGCCTACGATGGCCGGGTCACCCTCGACTGGATCCGCCAGGACGACGAGACGAGCGAGCTCGTGACCAAGTTGTCCAGCGCGCGCCACGACGCCGCGAATGCCACGATCACACTCACCACCCTGTATGACACCATCGCGGCCAACGGTGGGCCCGTGGAGCGTACCCAGCGCGTCGACCGGCTGACCTTGCGGGGCGTGAGTGAGCTGGCGCGGGACGCCTCGGAGGCCGGCCTGGAGGTCGAGTTGCTCGCGGGTGACCACCAGGCGAACCCGTTCGGGCCCGGATCCGAGCGGATCGTCCTGATCGCCGTTTCTGTATAGTCGCGCGGTGTCAGGCTCTGCAGCGCACGTTCGCCTGCTCCTGGTCGAGGACGTAGCCCAGGTCTCGCAGTACATCCGGAATCTGCTGCATGCTCAGGATCAGGTGCAGCTACTCGATGTCCTGACCGACGGCCGCCAGGCGCTCGATCAGGTCGCGCAGCTGCGCCCGGATGTGCTCATGATCGACTCCCTGCTCCAGGGCAAGCTGAGCGGCCTGCAGCTGCTGGAACGGGTCCGTGCTGCCGGCGTCGACCTGCCCGTCATCCTCATCACTGTGCCCCAGCGGCCGGTCAAGGTGACGCCCGAGATGGGCATCGTGCGCATCATGTCCATGCCGTTCAGTGGCTACGACTTCAAGACCGCGGTCCAGTCGGCCAAGCAGGAGCATCTGGCCCTATCGCCCGACTCCAGCTCGCGCACATTCGTGGTCTATGGCCCGAAGGGCGGCGTGGGCAAGACGACGCTGGCATTCAACCTCGCGGTGTCCATGGCCCAGCTGCCCAACCTGCGGGTGGCGCTGGTCGACGGCAGCCTCCAATTCGGGGATGTCCGAGCGCTGCTGCGGGTACCCGATTCGGCGCCCTCCGTGCTCCAGCTGCCGACCGACCGGGTCTCCGAGGCGGATCTGGAGCAAGTCGTGTGGCGTGACCCATCGGGCATCGACATCCTGCTCGCGCCACCGCGCGTGGAGATGGCCGAGATGGTCACGGTCCGGGACATGGAGAAGACGCTGTCGCTGCTCAAGCGCGTCTACAACGTGGTCATCATCGATACGCCGACCGTGGTCAATGACATGGTGCTGGCCTATTTCGATGCCAGCGACATCATCATCCACCTCGTCACCGCCGATTGGACCACGGTCCACAACTCCCGCCTCATGGCCCAGACGTTCGAGGCCATCGGGTACCCCATGGAGCGCGTCTGCTACGTGCTCAACCGGGCCGGTGCGCCGGGCAGCATCGATCCGCGCGTCGTCGTGGAGAGCCTGGGCCGGATCCCCGATTTCACGCTCCCCAGCGACGGCCGGCTGGTCGTGGACGCCAACAACCAGGGCGTGCCCTTCGTGCTCGTCGAGCCGAACGCACCGGTCAGCCTGGACATCGCCCGGATCGCGGCCGCGCTCACCTCGCGCCCCGTGCCGGCTGCCAGCGTTGCCGCGGGCCGATGACGCACGGCTCCAGTCATCGAGGCGGCTCGTGGTGAGGTCGCCATGAGCGACCCGCGGCCTATCGGGCTCTTCGATTCGGGTGTCGGCGGCTTGACCGTGCTGCGCGAGGTCCGTCGCCGGCTTCCCCGGGAGAGCACCATCTATCTTGGCGACAACGCCCGGGCGCCATACGGTCCGCGGCGCGACGAGGAGGTCGTCCGCTTCAGCACCGAGTGCCTCGACCACCTCATGCGCCAGGACGTCAAGGCCATCGTCGTTGCCTGCAACACGTCGTCGTCGGTCGCCCTGTCGTCGCTCCGCCGACGGTGCGACCTGCCCATCCTGGGTGTCGTCCGGCCCGGCGCCGTGGCGGCAGCAGCCGCCACACGCAATGGGCGTATCGGGGTCATCGCGACCGAGGCGACCATCCGGTCCGGCGCCTACCCACGCGCCATCGTGGATGAGCGCCCAGACGCGGATATCCGGGCGCACGCGACACCCGCTCTGGTGCCACTGGTGGAGGCCGGCCACCTCGCTGGCGCGCACGTCCTGGAGGCTGTTGCGGAGGCGCTGGCACCGGTCCTGGACCCCAGCCTGCCGGCTATCGACACGTTGCTGCTCGGCTGCACCCACTACCCCTTGCTGGGCCGCGTCATCGCGGGTGCGGTCGGGCCGTCCATCGCGGTCATCGACTCCGCGTCCGCGACCGCGTCGGCGCTCGCCGCGGTGCTCGAGGTGGACGGGCTCGGCGCGCCGCTGGGCCAGGAGCCCGTCCATCAGCTGTTCACGACCGGTGACGTGGATACATTCCGTCGGACCACGGCGTTGCTATTCGGGGACCCCGCACCACGCGTGGACCTGGTCCGCCTTGTCGCACTGTCATCGGCCGCGGTCGGCGCTGCGTCCGATGGAGCAGGGGCATGACCGGCCAGGCCGCAATGACCGGGGTGATGTTGCGTCGGGCACACCTTGCGCGTGCCGCCGCGGTGGGCGTGGCGGTCGGTGCGGGCTTGGCCGCTCGCTATCTTGCTGAGCGTGGCACGCGCACGGCACCCACGGGCGTCGTCGACTGGGACGCGGCGCATGCCATCGCGGCCCGTCGGTTGCGGTCAGCGCCGGGCAGCCTCACGGCCGCGGAGCTGGCGCGTGCCGCACCTGCCTATGCTCGGGCCATGGAACGCATCGTGCCGGTGCTGGAGGAGCGACTCGGCGCAGCGCTGCCGGGCGTCGTCGAGCGCCACGCGGTGGTCGATCGTGCGGGTTGGGCGCAGGCAAACGCGGGTGCCTTCCGAGATCTGATGGCGCATCTGGAAGCGGCCACGTTGACCAGCCGCAGCGCCTCGCCGGCAGCTGGCGTGGCCATGATGGCCAACCGGTTCCTGGCCACCCGCCAGGTCGGTTTCCTGCTGGGCTACCTGGGCACCCGGGTGCTGGGCCAGTACGACATCGCGTTGCTGTCGGCAGAGGAGTCGCCCGGGCGACTGCTGTTCGTGGAGGAGAATATCCGCGCCACGGCGCGGATCCTGGATATCCCCATCGATGGGTTCCGGACCTGGATCGCGCTCCACGAAGCGACCCATGCCTTCGAGATGGAGGCACACCCCTGGCTTCGGCCATACCTGCGGGAGCGTCTGGAGCGCCAGATCGGTGGGCTCATCGGGGAGGCGCGACAGATCCAGGCGGGTGGCCTGCGGCACCTGCTGCGTCGCTGGCGCGCAGCGGCATCCGAAGGATCCCTGGCCGGCTTCATGTCACCCGAGCAGCGAGGCCTGCTGCGCGAGACACAACTGGTCATGAGTCTCATGGAGGGGTTCAGCGACTGGGTCATGGACGACGTCGGTGAGCGACTCCTGCCGGACGTGGCGAGCATCCGGCAGCGATTCGAGGGCCGCCGTCGGCAGCGTCGCCGGGGTATCGATCGTCTCATCGCCCGCCTGACGGGCCTCGACCTGAAGATGGAGCAGTACCGCCGGGGCGAGCGGTTCGTGGCGGGCGTCTTCGCCGCCGGCGGTGATGCTGCGGTCGGTCACCTCTGGGACGGTCCGTCCTCACTGCCTACCGACGCCGAGATGGATGAACCCAGACGATGGGTCGAGCGCGTCGTGCCAGAGGCGCTGGGCGTCGACGGCCGGCCCCCGGCCACGACGCGCGCCGCGGACAGCGCCTGGGCCACGACCAGCAGTACCGCGCCGGTCCGCGCCCAGATGACCCCGGACGCCTGATGTCGGGTACCGGAGCACGCGGCGTACCCTCGGCGATCGCACTCACGCCCATCCTCTCGGCGCGATATCGGGAGGCCGACCTGGAGCGCATCCGTGCCGCAGCGCCCGGCGCGAGGCTGGTAACGATCTCCCTCGAGGGTCTCGCTGACGGCCCGCTCGACGACATCGAGGTCATGCTCCGCGGTCCGCTCCCTGCAGCGACCTTCGAGCGCATCCTGGTGCGTGCCCCGCGATTGGCCTGGGTGCACTCCGCGACGGCGGGGGTCGAACGGCTGCTGGTGCCCGCTGCCGCGGGCAGGGGCCTGGTCATCACCAACGCTCGGGGGGTGTTCTCCGATCCCATCGCGGAGTACGTGCTGATGATGATCCTGGCCATCATCCGCCGGTTGCCGCAGCTCCTGGAGTTGCAGCGGGAGCGGACGTGGCAGCCGCTGCCGGCAACGGAGATGCGCGACACCACCGTCGGCATCGTCGGTCTCGGGTCCATCGGTCGGGCCGTGGCGAGTTTGTCGCTCGGTTTCGGTGCCCGCGTGGTCGCCATCCGCCGATCGGGAGCGGCAGGGCCCGCGGATGCGACGACGGCCGGTATCGAGCGCATCCTGCGCCCGGACCAGCTGCCGGAGCTGCTGGCCGAGAGCGACATGGTCGTCCTGGCCCTGCCTCTCACGCGCGACACCACGGACCTGTTCGATGACCGCATGCTTGCCCGGATGCGGCCGGGCTCCTGGCTCATCAACGTGGCCCGCGGTGGGCTGGTGAATGAACGGGCGCTCATCGGGGCACTCCGGGACGGACCCATGGCAGGTGCGGTCCTGGATGCGTTCCGGGAGGAACCGCTGCCACCGGACTCGCCGCTCTATGGTCTGCCCAACCTCATCGTCACGCCACATACGTCGTGGACCAGCGGACGGGTGCTCGATCGGACCATCGAGCTGTTCCGCAACAACCTGCTCCGGTACATCGCCGGGGAACCGCTGCTGAATATCGTCGACACCACCAAGGGGTACTGAGACCGGATGCAGATCGCGATCGTGGGGCTCGCCCGAGCGGGCAAGACCACCGTCTTCAACACGCTCACCCGCGGCCACGCCGAGACGGGCGGCTTTGGCGGGCTGACCGTGAACACGGGTGTGGTCAAGGTGCCCGATGACCGGCTGACGCAGCTCACGGCGCGCTTCAAGCCCAAGCGGGAGGTGCCGGCCGACGTCACCTACGTCGACCTGCCGGCGCCACCACTGAGCGCTGACGGTGCGGCTGCGGCGGATATCCCCGCCGATCAGCTGGCGCGTCTGCGCACGGCCGACGCGCTGCTGCATGTGGTGCGTGCCTTCGAGGATCCGTCGGTGCCGCATCCCGATGGCTCGGTCGATGGGTGGCGCGATGTGGAGCGGCTGGAGCTGGAGTTCGTGCTCGCCGACCTGACCGTGGTCGAGAAGCGGGTCGACAAGCTGCGCACCAGCGGCCGCCACGGCACGCCCGCGGAACGTGAGTCGAACGAACGAGAGCTGGAGGTCCTGGAGCGCATCCTGCCGGCGCTCACAGCCGGGCGGCCCATCCGGGACATGGAGCTATCAGAGGACGACGCCAAGCGCATCCGGGGCTTTCGATTCCTGACCGAGAAACCGGTCCTGGTGCTGCTCAATATCGACGAGGCGGATATCGCGCGCGCTGGCGAGGTCGTGGCCGCCGTGAGCGGCAAGGTCACGCACCGGGCCACGCTGGTGGAAGCACTGTCGGCGCGTATCGAGATGGAGGTCGGCGAGCTGTCCGAAGAAGAGGCGGCCGTCTTCCGCGAGGATCTCGGCCTGGAGGGCTCCAGCCTGGAGCGGGTCATCCGCCTCAGCTACCAGCTCCTGGGGCTCATCTCGTTCTTCACGGCGGGTCCCGACGAGACCCGGGCCTGGACCATCCCTGATGGTGCGACGGCACAGGACGCCGCGGGTGCCATCCATTCCGACCTGGCACGCGGCTTCATCCGGGCGGAGATCGTGGGCTGGGAGGACCTGCTCGCCCTGGGCTCCACGGCCGAGGCACGCAAGGTCGGCAAGCTACGCTCGGAGGGCAAGACCTACCGGATGCGGGACGGAGACGTCGCCGAGATCCTGTTCAACGTCTGAGCGGGCCGCCCGTCGCCACACGCGCTGACCTGACCTGCCCCGCGGGTCAGGTCAGTCGGTACCCCAGAGCCGCTCTTCTGGCTCGATGTCGATGAGCAGGCTTCGGTGGTCGTCGTCATCGTCGCGACCGACCGGCCCCAGGTCGACATTGGCTACAGCCGTCTCGCCCTCCTGGGCCGAGACGGTGATGGCCACCCGCAGCTGGGTGTCGTCCACCACCAGGAAGCCGTGCCGGCGAGCCAGCTCGTTCGCGATCGCCTCACCCAGGGTGTCCTCGGTGTAGCTGTCGAGGACCGCGGTCCTCGCTTCCAGCACCAACTCCAGCATCTCCCGTTCGTCATACTCGTTGTCGTGGTACAGGAGGACGTCGCTGTACAGCTCGTCGTCGCCCTCGTGGAGCTCGTAGAACCAGACCTGTTCGCCATCTCGAAGACTCATCGCCATCGAGTATAGGTGGCCCGCGACACCGGAGGTCCGATGGCCCAGGCAGCCGATCCAGTTCGCTCGGATACCCCGGATGTCGTGGTCGTGGGCAGTGCCGCGCGCGACATCGACGCCACGGACCCTCGTGGCTGGCGCCTCGGCGGGGGCGTGACGTATGGCGCGCTCGTGTGTGCCCGGTTGGGCATCCGGACGGGCGTGCTGCTGGGCGTCGACGCGGTGGCGTCGACCGCGTGGGAGCTGGACCTGCTCCTGGATGCAGGCGTCGAGCTCATCCGGGTCGAGCTGCCGAGCGGTCCCGTGTTCCACAACCTGGAGCGTCGCGAGGGGCGTATCCAGACCAGCATCGACCCCGGGACCCCGATGCCGGTCGACGGGATACCAGCCGCCTGGCGCCAGGCACCGGCCTGGCTCCTGGCCCCAGTCGCCAGTGAGTTGCCGGACGTCTGGGCGGCACAGCCCGCCGCGACCACGCAGGTCGCGTTCGCGTGGCAGGGGATCCTGCGTCGGCTGGTGGCGGGCGAACGCGTGACGCCACTCGTGCCCGGACCATCAGCACTGCTGGCCCGCGCTGACATCGTCAGCGTCAGCGTCAACGACCTGGGCAACGGACCTGCCTGGCTGGACATCCTGGGCTGGCTGCGTCCGACCGCTGAGGTCCTGCTGACCGCCGGGGTCCATGGGGGCTTGCTGCTCCGACGTGGTTCGGGTGGAGGCGTCAGCGGCCGTCGGTTCCCGCCTGTCCCGGCGCGGGTCGAGCTGGATGCCACCGGCGCGGGCGACGCCACGCTTGCGGCGCTGGTGTGTGCCCGGGTCGCGGGCGGACCCGGGGCGGGGCGCAGGGGTCGGGACCTGATGCTCGCCGCGACCGTCGGCAGTCTCATCGTGGAGGGCCCAGGGCTGGACGCCGTGCCCACGCTTGCCGCCGTCCGCCGACGACTCGACCTGGGGAGGCCCGCATGACCGTCTTCGATCTGTCAAGCATCCGGGACCAGTTCCCGGCGCTCGCCCTGGAACAGGACGGTCGTCCGGTGATCTATCTGGACGGGCCGGGCGGTACGCAGGTGCCACAGCGGGTCATCGACGCGGTCAGTGGCTACTACCGGACGATGAATGCCAATGACGGCGGCGCGTTCCTGACCAGTCGGCAGTCGGCAGCCATGGTGGCCGGGACTCGCGCGGCGGTGGCCGACCTGCTGGGCGCCGGCTCACCCGACGAGGTCCACCTGGGCGCCAACATGACGACCCTCACCTTCCACCTCAGCCGTTCCATCGGCGCGTCTCTGGGTGCCGGTGACGAGGTGGTGGTCACGACCCTGGACCACGAGGCGAACGTGTCGCCCTGGCGTGCGCTCGCCGGTGACCGGGACCTGGTGGTGCGCACGGTCGACATCCGGTCCGAGGACGGCACGCTGGACCTTGACAGCCTGACGGACGCCATGGGTCCACGCACTCGGCTGGTCGCGGTGGGCATGGCGTCGAACGCTCTTGGGACCATCAACCCCGTGACCCGGATCGCGGAGCTGGCGCACGCACAGGGCGCGCTGGTGTTCGTCGACGCCGTGCACTCCGTGCCGCATGGGGCAGTGGACGTGATGATGCTCGGTGCCGACCTGCTCGTCACGTCACCCTACAAGTGGTTCGCGCCCCATGCCGGTGTCCTGTGGGCGCGTCCGGGGGTCATCGAGGGCCTGCCGGCGTACAAGGTCCGTCCGGCCCACAGCCCGATCGCGACCGGCACGCCCGCCTTCGAGCTCATCGCGGGTGTCGGCGCGGCCATCGAGTACCTCGCCGACCTGGGCCTCGACGCGGGGCTCGGCCGACGACAACGATTGCTGGCCGCCATGGACAGCATCCAGGCGCATGAGACGGCGCTGTCATTGCGTTTCATGGCCGGAGTGGCGGCCATCCCCGAGCTGCACCTGTGGGGCATCCGGGACCCGGAGCGGGTCGCGGAGCGGACGCCCACCTTTGGCCTCACGAGCACGACGCGGACGCCGCACGAGATGGCCGAGGCACTCGGGCGTGTCGGCATCTTCGCCTGGGACGGCCACTTCTATGCCCAGGCACTCATCGAACGCCTGGGTCTGGCCGCGTCGGGTG
>JBBQNA010000034.1:0-19878 GCA_038329515.1 Candidatus Limnocylindrales bacterium
CAGGCCGTCCGGGACGTGGCCCTCCGGCAGCTGCGCGATCTGCTCCGACGGGACCCCTGGTCGACGACGATAGACGCCCCGGTCATACGACTCGACCCACACGATGCTGCCGTCCGGTTCCGCCACGATGCCATTGGGGTAGGCCGCGGGCAGCTCCTCGAGGCACTCGCCCGTGCCGTCGGCGTTGAGTGCGAAGACCCGGCCCGGCTTGCGGTCATCGGGCAGGTAGTCGGCCGGGTCGGTGAAGTAGAGGCGGCCGTCGGGCCCGAAGGTCAGGTCGTTTGGCGCCTGGAGCGGGATGCCGTCCACGGTCGTGACGACGGTCTCCACCCGGCCATGGGGCCACGCCTTCTGGATCGAGGGCACGTTCATCACGTCCGCCTTCCAGGCCCCTACCGTGCCGCCGTTCTGGGTGATGTACACGGCACCATCCGATCCCAGCATGCAGGCGTTGGGGCCGCCACCGCAGTCGGCGTAGTCGTGGATGCCGCGTTCACGTGACCAGGCGATGATCTTGCTCGTGTAGGTCTCGACCATGACGATCCGGCCGTCGGGCAGGATGTCCGGACCCTCCGGGTGACCGAGTCCACTCGCCAGGGTCTCGATGGGTCTGCGCATCTGGTCCTCCCTGCTGCGCGCCCCGTCGATGCGCGCCACTCAGGACATCATCCCATCCCTGTGCGTCCCCCGGTAGCCGGTGAGAGGCTAGGACGGCGTGGGCATGCCCAGCGTCCGGGCGGCCTCACCGAGTCGTCGATCGAGGGTCAGGACCGGGACGTCCGGGCCGATCCGTCGGGCTGCCGCCAGATGCAGCGCAGCGAGCGTTCGCACACCGGTCGCCTCGGCCAGCTGGGCGGCCAGGTCGCAGGTCACCGGGTCGAGCTCGACGACCCGCATCCGGGCCCAGATGACCGCGAAGTCAGCGCGCGCGTCGTCGAGGTCACCGGCCACGACGACCCGGGCGAGGTTCCGGCGCACCTCCACGAACGTGTGGCGGGCGGTCAGCCAGTCCGGATCCCGATCCAACAGTGCCCGCATCCGGTCCGTGGTCGATTCGTCCAGCAACACGGCCAGGAGCGCACTGCTGTCGATGTACTGGCTCACTCGCCGCGGTCCTCCTCGAGGACCTCACTCCAAGGTCGGGTGCCGCGGTATCGCCGGCGGAGCACGGGTGGCGGCCGACCATCGCCGGCGCTGATCCATCCCTGGCCGATGCCCAGCTCGATCCGGGCGGCTGTCGACACCGGGCCCAGCGTGGCCTTGGGACGGCCGCGCTCCGTGATGTGGATGACCTCACCGTTTGCCGCGCGCTCCAAGTACGCCGAGAGGTGCTCCTTGAGTTCGCGGATGCCAACGTCCATGTGGCCAGCATACCGAATGAGCGCACCTCTGGTTCACGTGACCACACCGTCCCATGTGGTCGCGACTGACGCGGTACGAGGTGGCCGGTGGTCGCGACTGACGCGGTACGAGGTGGCCGGTGGTCGCGGCTGACGCGGTAACAGGTGGCCGGTGGTCGCGGCTGACGGGCCACGAGGCGCCGATGTGATCTAGGCGCCTGGACGCTTCTGGAACAGCTCCACGGAGTAGCCATCCGGGTCGGCCATGTAGCACGACCGGGCGCCCTGGTTGGGGCCTGCCGTGATGTCCACCACCTGCTCCGACCTGGCGTGGAACCCGAGCGATACGAGGCGCGCATGCATCTGTTCGACATCGTCCACGTACAGGCATAGGTGGCCAGCGCCGTAGTCGCAGGGACGTGACGCCGCCGAGAGACGCTCGATGCCCCGGTACTCCAGGAGTTCCACGAAGCCACCACCCGGGATGCGCAGGTACACGGCCCGGATGTTGTCCTGGTCCAGGCCCAGGACCGTGTTCAGGTATGGCGCGTCCAGGATGCGGTCGAACTCCTGCTCCAGTCCCAGGCCCTCCTGGTAGAAGCGCAGGGACGCGTCCATGTCGCTGACCGTGATGCCGCCATGGAAGAAGCCGGTGATCGTCGGCACAACACCCCCTTTGGCGGCTGGTGCCGCTCATCGGCCACAGGATATGTCGTCACGGGCTATCGCGAGGACGCACAAGCGGAACGCGCTTTGGCCTACGATCGGGGCATGAACGAACTGCACGCCGGCGCCGCTCGGCGGTCGATCGACCCGCCCCTGGGCATCCGGACTGCGGGCTTCTCGACGCGGGACAGCGTGGTGCTGGCCATCGACGAGCCCTTGTCCGTGACCGTCCTGGTGCTGGCCGGCATGGACCACACGGTCGTCATCGCAGCCATCGACCTGTGCATGGTGCCCCAGGACATCGCGCTCGTCTGGCGCAGCACCATCGCCCACGCCCTTGGATGTGACGTCGCGGATGTACTCATCAACCTCAGCCACACGCACAGCACCGGTGCCCTGCTGCGTACGCAACCCGAGTTCGCGGACCAGGCCCTGCTGCTGGCCTCCTTCCAGTCGATGCTCGAAGAGCGGCTGCTGGAGGCGGCGCAGGAGGCGGCGGCCGCACTCCGGCCCGCCCGCATCGGTGCTGGATCTGGCAGGAGCCGCGTCGGCGTCCAGCGCCGCGAGCGAGGCACCGACGGCTACACCTTCCTGGGTGAGGTCCCGGAGGGACCCATCGACCCGGTCGTTGGCGTGGTTCGCGTGGATGATCTGGACGGTCGGCCGATCGCCATCCTGGGCTCGTACGGCTGCCACACGGTCGCCGTCGGTCCCAACGCGACCGTGGCATCGCCCGACTTCCCGGGTCCCATGCGGCGCATGGTCGAAGACACCATGGGCGGGTTGTGTCTGTTCCTCCAGGGCGGCGGCGGCGACATCATGCCCTGCTGGGGGATGGCCTACGAGCAGGACGCGCAGGACAACAAGGAACGAGTCGGCTGGATGCTCGGCGGCGAAGTGGTGCGTGTCGCGTCCACCATCCGGACCGCCATGCGGCGGGGTGACCCGATCTCGATGCCCTCGCTCAACGGACCTGGCCTGACGCTCCGGCCGCTGGTGGCGGTGAGTGGCCCGACGTGCACCGCCCTGGCATCCCGGACCGCATCGGTGACGCTGGATCTGGTTGAGCTGCCGTCCGAGGCGCGGGCCGCTGCGCTCCACGCGGAACGGACCCGGGACCTCGCGCTGGCACTCGATGGCGGCAGCGATCGGGCGATCAGGATCGCCCGCCGCTTCGTGGCCTGGGCGGACGTGCTGGTGGAAGCCGTCAAGAACGGCGACCGGACCCGGACCATCGAGGTCCAGGCCATCCGTGTCAACGACATCGTGTTCACGGCCATCGCTGCGGAGGTCTTCTCGGCCACGACGGTGCGCATCCGGGAGTTGTCACCGGTCGCCGACACCATCGCACTTGGCTACTCCAATGGCGTCATCGGGTACCTGCCGACCGCTGACGCATACCCCGCCACCGGTTGGGAGATCACGGACCGCTATCGCGTGCCCGATCTGGTGTTCCAGGCATACCTGCTGCCGACGGCGCTGGCGCCCGACTCCGAGGCCCGCGTGGTGGATGCGGTCGTGACCCTCATCACGGACCTCGCCGGCTGATCGGTCGTCTCCGGGCCAAGGGCGGGCACGAGTCGCGGCCTGCATCGAGGTCGGTCATGCCCATCGGTCGGATGGCTCCGTCCCGCCATCTCCGTACGCTGGGCGCTGGGCAGCGCATTTCGCCCGTGCTACACTCCCTGTGTCAACAGTCAACACGGCCAGCCCGAGTACGTGGTCCGCGGCCGTTCGGCTCGTCCGACGAAGCGGGAGTGGCGAGTGACAGCACCGACGACCCTTGGGTTCGGGGTCAACCTCAACAACCGGGAGCCGCTCATCGCACCCGGCTACGGGATCCCCCAGTTGCTGGACCTCTCGGAGACCGTCGAGGGTCTCGGTTTCGACTCCATCTGGGTCGGCGACAGCCTGTTCTCCAAGCCGCGCTACGAGGCGATGGCACTCCTGTCCGCCCTCTCCCAGCGCACGAAGCGGGTGAAGCTGGGCACCGCCTGCATCGTCACCTCGCCCCGCAACCCGCTGTACCTGGCACTGGAGTGGGCGACCCTGGACGTGCTGTCCAACGGCCGGACCATCTTCGGGCCCTGCGCGGGCAACCCGGAGCAGGGGGTCCGGCGTGAGTTCGAGGCGCTCGGTCTGGACTTCGACAAGCGCTTCGCCATCTTCGAGGAGGGCCTCGACGTGGTGCGCCAGCTATGGACGAACGGCACGGTCACCCACCACGGCACCCAGTACGACTACCAGGACATCTCGTTCTACTCGGGCACCGAGATGGGCCCCCTGATGCCCATCCAGCAGCCACCCCCGTTCTGGATCGTGTCCAACCCCCGGCTCGTGACGGACGCCGCGGACGAGAAGATGGTGCGCACCATGAAGACCGCGTGCCGGCGCATCCTCAAGTACGGCGAAGGCTGGATGACCTGCTGCCGGGCGCAGCACCCGGAAGAGCTGGAAGAGCAGCTGGGCTACCTTCGTGAGGTCGCCGCCGAGACCGATGATGACGCCAGTCGGCTGACCGTGTCCTACCAGGTGACGCTCAACATCGGCGACTCCGAGGACGATGCCCGGAAGGCGTTCGGTGACTACATCGGTCAGTACTACCCGGAGCTTTCGCGCATGACGCGACTGGACGACTGGGGACCCGTCGGCTCACCCGACCAGATCATCGAGTGGTTCCGGACGTTCGCGGCCGCGGGGGTCCACCATTTCATCTGCCGCTTCGGCTCGCTCGACCAGTTCGGGCAGGTGGAGCGCTTCGCCCGCGAGGTGCTGCCGGCACTCCGCGAGTTCCAGCCCGGCGTCAGCCGGGCGTAGGGAGGATCCCGCGATGGTGACCCAGGGCAAGCTCCGCGAGCACGCGGAACTCATCGTCGACACCTGCTTCACGGTCGAGCAGGGAGACGTCGTGACCATCATCACGGACGACGAGCACGCCCACCTGGCCAAGGTGGTCGCGGAGGTCGCCGCGGAGCGGGGTGGCTGGCCCGTCATCATGAACAACGAGACGCAGGTCGCGCGCGGCCTCGCTGACACCCTGTTCCCGATGGCACCGCCCAGGAACCTGCATGACGCGATGCTCGCCGCGGACGAGATCATCATCATGACCAACCTCGAGTGGGCCAACCGCTTCGCGCACGTGAACGCAGTGCGGGAGTCTTGCGCCAACAACGTCAAGATCGCGTCCATCGAAGGCGGCATGGGCGACTGGGACATCACGGTGGCGGACATCCTCGCCTCCACCGAGCGCGCTGTCGCCGCGATGCACAAGCTGGAGGGCGTCAGGACCTGCCGGGTGTGGACACCCGAGGGCACCGATGTGACGGTATCCATCGAGGAGCGACCGCCGCTCCAGGTCACGCCCATCCGCCAGCGTGGTTGGATGATGGGTCCCCTGCCGCTGTGGGGTGAGGTCGCGTACGCCGCGGTCGAGAACAAGACGAACGGCGTCATCGCGGTGACGGGCAACATGCTGGGTATCGGCGTGGACGTCGTGTCCTCGCCCATCTATTGGCACGTCAAGGACGGCAAGGTCGTCAAGATCGAGGGCGAGCGCGACGCGCTGGAGTTGATACGCGTCACGGAGGGCGTGCCCAACGTGGACGTCGTGGCGGAGTTCGCCTTCGGCACCAGCGCCATCTCGCCCTGGGGGTCACCGTCGGAGAAGGGACGCATCGGCAACGTGCACTTCGCCATGGGTGACAACAAGAACGCCTATCCCGGCGGCCAGAACTCCTGCCGGCTGCACCTCGACGGGGTCGTCCGCAATGCCACCCTCGAGATCGTGGAGGGCGGCGGCGGCGGCTACATCGTGCGGGACGGGCAATGGGAGGTGTGAGCGGCCGGACTGACGGGGTCGCCGTCGTCCCCCTGGAGGACGTGCCGCCCATCGAGTTGCCGGGTGGCAGCTGGAGCCGGGTCATCCTCACCGGCGACCGCGTCGGTTCCGCCACGGCGCTCGGCTTCTCCAGCTTCGCCAGCGGTACCGCGACCGCGATGCTGTCGCATGCCACGGAGGAGCTGGCGTACGTCCTGACCGGCGAGGGCGAGTTGCGGCTCGACGACGATGTGGTGCCCTACGCCGCCGGCTCGGCACTGTATATCCCGGCTGGCGTCTGGCATGCGGTCGTGAACACCGGCAATGAACCCGTGACCATGGTGTTCACGTTCCCGCACCCCGACTACCCGCCCACCGAACGCCGGGCCGCGGCAGTGGACGCCCGGTGACCTCACTCGATGTGCTCCGGGAGCAGGTGGCCATCGCCTGTCGCGTCATCGCGCTGGAAGGCTACGTCGACCTGACGCTGGGCCACGTGAGCGGTCGCGAGCCGGGCAGCCGGACCATCTGGATCAAGCGCAAGGGTGTCGCCCTGGACGAGGTCGAGCCGAGCGACGTCATCGCCCTGGACCTGGACGACCCGGGCGCCTTCACGTCACCCGACTACCACCTGGAGTCGGTGATGCACGCCGAGGTGTACCAGGCCCGAACCGACGTCAACTCTGTCATCCATGGCCACCCCGTGTACGGCACCGCCCTGGGCGCCACTGACGCCAGTCTCCAGTTCCTGACCCACGATGCCGTGCTGTTCACCGACGGCCTGGGCATCTACGACGAGGGCCCGGCGCTGGTCACCGACGCAAGCCAGGGGCGAGCGGTGGCGGCAGCCCTGGGCTCGCGCCGGGCGGCCTTGCTGCGTAACCACGGTGTGGTCATCGCAGGCGAGGATGTCCGCTGGGCGGTGCTGGCAGCAGTCACCCTGGAGCGTGCCATCCGGTTCCAGTCCATCTGCGCCACCCTGGGCACGGGGCGGCCCATCCCGGCCGACTCCGCCGAGGTGCTCCGGCCCCAGAAATACCAGGACCGGTTCCTGGACGAGTACTGGGCAGCCTGGGTGCGACGAGTGGATCGGGCCCGCGTGCCGTCGCGGACGGCCGGCTGATCATGCGCGTCGCCCCGGTGCTCAACGGCCACGTCACGACCATCGATGTCGAGCCCCAGGAGCTGCTCCTGGACGTGCTCCGGGAGCGCCTGGACCTGACCGGCGCCAAGCGATCGTGTGATGTCCAGGTGTGCGGCACCTGCACCGTGCTCGTCGACGGCTTGCCGGTGAGCTCGTGTACGTATCTCGCGGCCGAGACGGACGGTCGGGACGTGCTGACCATCGAGGGACTCCGGGAACTGCCCGAGTTCGAGGCCATCACGGACGCCTTCGGGCGCCACGCGGCGGTCCAGTGCGGCTTCTGCACCCCGGCCATGGCGCTCACCATCCACGCACTCCTGGCCAGCGGTGAGTTGACCGACGAGGAGGCCGTCCGTCACGGGCTGGCCGGCAACCTGTGTCGCTGCACGGGCTACCGAGCCATCGTGGATGCTGTGGGCGATCTTGCGGGCGTCCCTGGCGCATGACCATCGAGACGCCCCGCCGCCCGGCCGTGGCCACCCCCCAGGTCGGCCGCTCGATGCGTCGCGTGGACGCCGACGACAAGCTGCGCGGGGACGCCCGATACGTGGGTGACATGAGCGTGCCCCGGATGCTCCACGGCAAGGTGCTGCGCAGCCCCATGGCGCATGCCCGGATCGTGTCCATCGATACCGCCGCCGCACTGGCGATGCCGGGCGTCGTCGCTGTGCTCACGGGCGCGGACCTCATGGACATCGACCCGTACTGGGGCCACGCCATCAAGGACCGGCCGATCGTGGCCATCGACCGCGTCCGCTTCGCGGGAGAGCCGGTGGCCGCTGTCGCGGCGGTCGATGAGGCGGCCGCGGAGGCGGCCATCCGGGAGATCGTGGTCGAGTACGAGGAGCTGCCCGTCGTGGGCACCCTGGACGAGGCACTCGCGCCGGACGCACCCCTCGTCCAGGACGGGCCATTGCGGCCCGGCCTGTTCCACGGCCTGGGCACGCTGCCCGCCCGCGACGGCAACATCTGCTATCGCTACGGCATCGATCGGGGGCCCGTGGACGAAGTGTTCGCGAGCGCGGCCATCGTGGTCGAGGGTGATTACACCTTCCCGGGCGTCTACCAGTACGCGATGGAGACCCACAGCGTCATCGCCCAGTGGGACGCGGACGGCATCACGATGTGGGCCACCTGCCAGCACCCATTCCTGGTGCGCGCCGAGATCGCCGCGCTCTTCGACGTGCCCCTGGGCAAGGTGCGCGTCATCGTGCCCTATCTCGGTGGCGGCTTTGGCAGCAAGTCGTACACCAAGATGGAGCCCATCACGGTCGCGCTGGCGCGCAAGGCCGGGCGGCCGGTGAAGATCGTGAACACGGTGGCCGAGTCCATGGTCACGAGCCGCCGTCACGGCGCCCAGATCCACATGCGCACCGCGGCGGACAGCAGCGGCACGCTTCTGGCCCGCGATGTGACCATCTCGTTCGATACCGGTGCCTACGCTGATAACGGGCCGCGCGTGACGGCCACCGGCGGGGACGCTGCACCGGGGCCATACCGCTGGGCCGCGGTCCGGGTGGATGCCCTGTGCGTATACACCAATACCGCGCCGTCCGGTTCGTATCGGGCGTTCGGCGCATCCCACGTCCAGTGGGTGGGCGAGATGCAGGTCGATGAGATCGCCCGACGCACAGGTCTCGACGCGCTGGAGATCCGGCGCCGCAACCTGCTGCGGGCCGGGGAGCAGGTCCGGCCCGGTGGCAAGCCGCTCGACGCCGATCTCATCGGGGATATCGAGAAGGTCGCCGAGGCGCTTGGCTGGCACGACGACAAGCCACCCGACACCGGCCGCGGCCTGTCCGTCGGGCTGCTCGCGGCGGGCGCCCATCCAGTGTCCAGCGCGGTCGTGCGGCTGGAGGCGGACGGCGAGGCGATCGTGCTGGTGGGCTCGACCGAGATGGGCCAGGGCCAACGCACGGCATTCGCGCAGATCGCCGCGGAGGTGCTGGGCCTCGAGGCGGAACGCGTCCGGTGCATCGGCACTGACACTCGCTTCACCCCCTACGACCGATCGACGGGCGCCAGTCGCTCCACCACGCTGGCAGGCCTTGCCGTGCAGCGCGCGGCGCAACAGGTGCGCGCTGACCTGCTGGACATCGCGGCGCTCGTGTGGCCCGGCCGCGAGGCGGACATCGAGCTGGCGGACGGGTCCGCGTGGTGCGGCGAAGAGGGACGAACCTACCCGGAGCTCATCGCTCGGCGCTTCGGGCTGTCCGGCGGACAGCTCATCGGTGAGGGCGGCGTGTACCCCGAGGGAACAGGTTCCTACGCTGAAGGCCCAGTGTTCTGGGAGGTCTGCATCGGCGCCGCCGAGGTGACCGTGGACCGCGACACCGGCGCCGTGACGGTCACGCGCACCGCGACGGTCGCGGACGTGGGCAAGGCCATCAACCCCCAGCTGGTGGAACGACAGGATGAAGGGGCTACGATGCAGGGCATCGGCAATGCCATGTTCGAGGAGATGGTCTTCAACGACGGGCTGCTGCTGAATGACGACCTGCTGGAGTACCGCATCCCGTCCACCGTGGACCTGCCCGCACGTTCCGCGTGCGTCATCGTCGAGAACGGCGATGGGCCTGGCCCGTTCGGTGCCAAGGGATGCGGCGAAGGCGCCTTCGCCGGCATCATCGGTGCGCTCGCGACGGCCGTCGCGGACGCGGGGGTACCGATGCATCGACTGCCACTCACCCCGGAGCGGGTGTGGACACGCATCCAGGAACTGCAGGAGAGCACACGATGACCCGATTCAGCACGGTCGCGGTGATGGGCACCGGCACGATGGGCCCCGGCATGGGCGCGGTCCTGGCACGAGCCGGGTACAAGGTCGCTCTCTACGACACCAGCACGGAAGCGCTCGAGCGCGCCAAGGCCGGCTATGAGCTGGCCTGGGGTGTGCTCGACCGGCTCGAGACGCCCATCGTCGAAGGCGGCTCCGTTCGCTATGCGAACGATGTCGCTGATGCCCTCGCCGGCGCCGAGTTCGTGATCGAGGCGATCCCCGAGAACCTCGAGCTCAAGCAGCGCGTCTACGCCGAGTACGAGCAGCACATCGGCCCGGAGGTGATCATCGCGTCCAACACCTCGGGCATCCCGGCGACCAAGATCGCCGCCAACCTGGCCCATCCCGAGCGGGTCATCGTCACCCACTGGTCCAATCCGCCGCACCTCATCCCGATGATCGAGATCGTGCCCGGCGAGCAGACCAACCAGGCGACCATCGATGGCGCCACCGCGGTCGTCAACGACATCGGCTACTTCCCCTGCCTGCTCAAGAAGGAAGTGCCCGGGTTCGTGGAGAACCGGATCCTGTACGCGATCATGCGCGAATGCCTGGCGCTCGTGGATGAGGGCGTCGTGGGCATGGAGGAGCTGGACCTCAACGTGAAGTGGGGCATCGGTTACAAGCTCGCGGTCATCCCGCCAATGCAGCTGCTGGACATGGCGGGCATGGACATCTACACCGCCGTAGCCACCTATCTCAACCCGGACCTGTCCAACACCGCCGAGGTCTCGCCGACCATCGGTGCCCAGGTCGCCAAGGGCAGGCTGGGGCTCAAGACCAAGGGCGGCCTGTTCGACTACACCGACGAGCAGGTCGCTGCACTCCGCGCCCAGCGGGGCATGTCGCTGGTCAAGGTCCGCAAGGCACTCAGCTGACCGGACACCGTCTCGTCCCCCCGACATCGAAGGGAGCTGACATGAAGATCCACCTCCTGGACCTGGGCTCGCTGGTCATCGATCGCTCGGATGTCCTGTGGCACATCGATGTCTGGACACCGGTCCGGTTCCCCGTCTTCGCGGTGTACATCGACCACCCCGAAGGCAAGTTCCTGTTCGACACCGGCTACGACCTGGACCACGTCAACAAGGTGCTGCCGTTCGAGCTGCCGGAGCAGACGCCGCAGCAGACCCTGCCGGCGCAGCTCGCGCTGTGCGGCACGACCCCGGAAGCCATCGACTACGTCATCAACTCCCATTTCCATTTCGATCACGTTGGCGGCAACAAGTACCTCACGAACGCGACCCTGCTGACCAGCAAGCACGAGCTGCGTTCCGCGCTCGTGCCCGAGCCATTCGAGCGCCTGGGCTACTCCGACCTGTCCTTCTACACCCGGGGCCAGACCAAGGTGGAGTTCCTGGAGGGTGACGTGGAGATCGCGGAGGGCCTGACGTTGTTCGAGACGCCTGGGCACACCATCGCCCACTACTCGCTGCTGGCGGAGCCCGAGGGCCGGCGCCCGATGATCTTCTGCGGCGACGCGGTGTACACCCAGGAAACGCTCGACCGGATGATCATCGGCGGCTTCCATCTCGATCCGGTCGAGTCCATCAGCGCCATCAAGCGCATCAAGATGATGGCCAAGGACCTCGACGCCGAGATCTTCCCCTCTCACGACATGGAACCCTGGCTGCGCTGGAAGCACGCCCCCGCGTACTACGGCTGAGCGGCCCTGAGCAGGAGGACCACCGTCCCATGAAACTCCAGGATCGCGTCGCGATCGTCACCGGCAGCGCCCAGGGCATCGGCCGGGCCATCGCCGACAAGCTCGCCGCGGAAGGCGCCAAGGTGGTCATCGCGGACATCGATGGGCCCGGTGCGAAGGCCGCCGCTGCCCAGATCCCAGGTGCCATCGCGGTCACCGTGGACGTGTCCAGCCCGGAGCAAGTGGCCTCGCTCGTCGAGCAGACCGTGGCCGCCTTCGGTACCCTCGACATCCTGGTCAACAACGCCGCCATCGTGCCCTTCACTGCGTGGGACGACATCGACTTCGTGGAGTGGCGTCGGATCATGTCCGTCAACCTCGATGGCGTGTTCCTCACCTGCCGGGCAGCGTCAGACGAGATGCGCAAGCACGGCTACGGCCGCATCGTGAACATCGCGTCCAATGTGGTGGTGGCGGGCACCCCCAACCTCGCCCACTACGTGGCGTCCAAGGGCGGCGTCTTTGGCTTCACCCGGGCACTCGCGACAGAGCTGGGCAAGTACGGCATCACGGTCAACTCCGTGGCACCCGGCCTGACCGAGACCGAGGGCACGCTCGCGTCGCCGCATGCTGCTGCCTTCGATTTCGTGCAGTCGCTGCAGGCCATCCCGCGCCGTGGCCTCGCCGCCGACATCGCGCCGTCCGTGGCGTTCCTGGCCTCGGAGGAGGCCTCCTGGGTCACGGGCTCGATGCTGGTGGTCGACGGCGGACACACCCGCCACTGATGGCAGCGTTCCCGGCGATCCGCATCGGCACCATCCTGGCCGTCTCGGACGTGGCCCGGTCGGTGGCGTTCTACAGCGCGCATCTCGGCTTCACGGTCGAGGCCATCTACGACGATCCGCCCTACGCGACCCTGGTGCGCGATGGCGTTCGGCTCTCGTTCGCGGAGCAGGGTCACGCGTCCGTTGACCGACCGGGTGTCACCCTCGCGGTGCCGGCCGACAGCGGCGAGCAGTCAGTGGTGCTGGTGCTGGAGGTGGCCGACGCTCAGGCGGCCCATGACGCACTGTCCGCAGATAGCGTGACATTCCTGGCCGAGCCGTACTCGCCGCCCTGGGGCGGCCTCCGGTTCTTCGTGGTCGACCCGGACGGCTACCTCGTGGAGGTCGAGCAGCCCTGACCCGGGGCGCTACCGGGCGATGAGGGACTCGAGCAGGAGGATGTCGGCGTAGAGCTCGGCGTACAGCTTGATTGCCCTCGGGTGCCCCCCGTAGCGTTGTATACCCGCGTTCAAGATCGGGGTGGCGGCCGCGAGAGCCCGCGCCACCAGGACCCCGATATTCGAGGTCAGCAAGGTCTGCTCCGTCACCTCGCCTCCGCCGTCCTCGCGCTCATCGGTGGTTGCGCCCGTGAGCGGGTCCACCAGCCACCAACCCAGACGCGGCTTCCCGGCAATGGTCACGGCCCGTTCCGGGACGATGACGATGAGCCCGGCGTCAAGGGCCCGCTGGATCGACAGCCGATGTTCGGGCTCGTACGCCGCGTCAACCGGCAGGCTGCCCTGGAACAGCCGCGTGGCGATCCCCTCCGCAGATGCTTGATCGAAGATGGCTCCCACGCTGGGCACGTTCGTCGGAGGGCTCGCGACATCCGCCGACACCTCGCCGACCGCGATGCGCTCGATGACGTGCGCCAGGACGCCCGAGATCACGGCTGGAGGCTGAGCCGGGTCCACGCCGCTGAGCGCTAGGGTGCCGACGCTGCGGTGCAGGATGTCCGGGCCCATGGTGACCACGGCGCGAGCCCCGTCGTTGGATGGCTCGAAGACCCAGGACACGATGTTCGGCCTGTCATCGAACGGTCGAACGCCCAGTGCTGCTGCCAGCTCCAGGCCGTGCACATCGCGCAGTGTCGCGAAGCCCTCGACCATGAGCGATGTTGGACCGAGAGAGCGGAGGGCCACATCCTCGATGAGGGACTTGAGATTGACCGGCCCGCTGTGGACAGAGATCGCACGCATCGCGCGGCATGGCGCATAGTCGTAGTCACTGCCTCCCACGTCCTCGAGGTCTGCCGGCCGGATGGCGTATGGGTCCACCACACCGCTGTCACGCGTCGCCTGGCCGATGCGATCGAAGATGGCGCGTCGCGCGACGGCCGGCTCGGAGCCCGGCGATGCGACCCGAATGTCCAACCACTCAGCGGCCGCCTCACCCTCCACGATGCCGCCCTCGCCGCCGGTCAGCGCGCCACCGAATGGGTCGCCGCCGCTCGAGCCACCGATGGAGATGGGTGTCATGCCCAGGTACACATCCGGGCCGATGACCAGCATCGCGTTGTACAGGGTCCCGGCACCCACGACGCCGACGAGGTTGACGTCGTCAAGCTCCTTCGCCGGTACATGCGTGAACAGCAGGCCGCGGTACGCGAGGTCGTCGGCGAATCCAGAGAACTCCAGGATGGGCGCCTGGCTGAGGGCACCACCGACGTACGACTCGGCGACCACCGTGAAGTCGATCCGGTGACGCATCTCGTCGGGCAGCTCGTCGGCCGGTGCGCCGGGCGTGACTGCGGGCGCGCCCGGCCCGACCGACGGATCGAGGTCGAGCCACCCTGACCCGTCGTCCAGCTGCACCCAGGTGTGCTCGGTCCGCTCCAGGGCCGGCATCGTCGTGACCTGGACGGGCACCGCGACAGCGCCCGCCGCAAGGGCCGTCACGACGGTACCGAGGGCGCGTTGGAGCTGTCCTGCCGCGATCTCCGCGTATGCCGTCCGGTCGGCCGCGAGACGGGATCCGAGTTCGGCCAGCGTCGGCATGGTGGCGAGCTGCTCGGGTGACGCCGGACCCTCGGCAGTCACCAGCTCGATGCCGGCGGCGATATCCGCGTCGCTGATGATCGCCTGATTGACGAACGCTCGCGCGTTCTCGACGTCCGTGACGGTCGAGGCCATCAGGGCCCCTGCGGCTGTCTCGCCCAGCGCGCCCGACACGAACCGGGCCGACAGGCCGCTCTGGCGCAGCAGGCTCGCGAGGAGGACCGCCTGGTCGACCGAGTTGCCGGCGCGCGCCAGGAGTGTGCCTGTGGCGCCGCGGAGGAGGCCCGCATACGGTTCGTAGCGAATCTCCTCCGAGACGAACCGGAACATGCGCTCCGGGTCATTGCCCAGGGCGATGGCAAGGTTGGCTACCCGATCGGCAGCACCTGTCGCGCCGGGGGACGGGTCCTGACCAGCCGTGAGGTCGAACCTGAGACCGGAGCCGACCATTGCCAGTCCCGCGGCCGATGCGAGCTGCAGGAACAGGCGGCGGTCCAGCAGGAGCGTGCCGCCCCTGATGTGGCCATCGGGACTGGTCTGCACCGGGTCGCTCCTGGCTGATCCTGGACGCATCATGGCGGTCACCACGCAAACGCCCGAGCGGCCAGCACGGCAGCGATCGGAGCGCCGCGAGCATGGCGCCTGATCGCTGCATCGTCAAGGCACGACCGAGGATCTGGCCCGGGGATGACGAATCCCGGGGATCCGTGCGGACCTCGACACCGACCCGCGGTCCCGTGACCGTGGTCCTAGCCGGTCAGGATTCCGCACCAGAGATGCGCCGACGGACGATCCAGAAGCCCCCGGCCGCGACGAGCGCCGCGATCGCGGCACCCTGTGCCAGGGACCACATCGCCATCTCCGTCTCGCCCCGATCCGCCACCCCACCCCAGTGAGCGCCCATGTCCACGTACAGGTCGACCGTGATCTGCCCGGGCGTGCCCAGCGCATCGAACGTCACGGTCGCTCGATGGCCGAGCTCGTCGTTGCCCGCCTGGGGTCCGGGTGCCGCGTGCGCGGAGAGCAACAACGGATGCGGCCGGGGCATCCCCTTCTTCAGGGCCGCCACGATGGTCTCGGAGCACGCGCCTGCCGACAACGCCGGGTCGCAGGTCTGCTGGAGCGGCCGGACGGCAGTCCCGACCATGACCCAGCCGAGGCCCATCAGGAGCCCCGCCAGCAGCGGCCACAGGTACCGAAGCCGTCCCCGGCCACGCTGCTTGCCAGACACCCCAACGGGTGCCACGCCGGACACAGGCTGATCCACTCCGATGCGTCAGGCGGGCGCGGTCAGGCGTTCGGTCGCAAGCGCCAACACGGTCGCGACATCCAGACCAGCTTGCAGCCCGTCCTCTGATGCGAACTGCTCGGCGCCGTCAGGCGTGTGGAATGCCCAGCCACCCGGCCGACCGACACCCACGAGCGCTGCCGGCACACACCGGGTGATGTCACCGAAGTCTGTCGCGAACGGCAGCGACATGGTGGGCTCCACGTACTGCCGACCAGCCGCACGGTGCGCGTCCGCGACCGCCGCACGGACCGCGGCGTCGGGGGTGATGCCGGGGACCGGCGCGCCGGATGCCCACTCCGCCGGGATCTTGGCGCGCAAGCCGGACGCAAGCTCGTCCAATCCCGTCTCGTCCGGTGCCCAGAGCAGGAATCGAGCGACAGTGCCGAGGCCCGTACCCTCCTCGACATCACCGTCGAGCTGCAGGGATTCAAGCATGACCTGGGCCGCCGGCGCGGAGCTCGCGGCAGAGATCAGGGCCCCGACGGCTGCGAGTACCTGCTGCGGTGCCCCGTTGACCATGGTGCGCGAGCCATGCAGACGGGCGGTGTCCCGGCGCATCCAGGCGGACGCCCCCCATGCCGTGTCCAGGAATTCTGGATGCGCATAGAGGGCGGCGTCGATGCCAGCCCAGGACCCCGCTGCAGCGCTGATCGCCTTGCCACCACCCCGCGCCACGGTGCCCGGTGAGTGGATCTCGTCCGCTGGACAGCCCATCACGACGACGCTGCCGCGCAGCGTCTCGCGGTCTGCGGCGAGCGCAGCGACCGCTCCGATGACGCCCGCTGAGATGGGCCCGTGACCGCATGCGTGGATGGCCTCCACGACACCCGCTTGCGGGACGGATGGCACGGCGTCGTAGTTGGCCACCAGGCCCACGGTCCTGCCCGGCAGGCCGCCACGCAAGGTCGCCCGGAACGCCGTTGACATGCCCGCGATGCCGGTTTCCACGACCAAGCCGAGTTCTGTCAGAGTGCGCGCCAGGAAAGCGGCACTCTTGACTTCGGCGTGGGCCAGCTCGGGGTGGGTATGGATGAAGTCCATCACCTCCCGGACCATGGGCGCGCGTGCCTGCACGGCTGTCCTGATGGCCGCGTCGCGTGAGTCAGTCATGTCGGACCTCCGCTCGCATGTCGGACCTCCGCTCGGCGATCGGTCATGCGGCCATCGACCCGGGACGCCGGGCGTCAGCGATCGCGGCGTGCACCGCACGTCCCACCAGCACACTCACCAGATGGTGCTTGTAGTCGGCTGAGCCATTGGAATCGGCCATGGGCTCGCTGGCATCTGCGGCGGCCCGGCCAGCCGCCGTCAGCACCGCCGGGTCGAGCGCCCTGATATCCAGGCCGACGAGCATCGCCTCTGCCTCGGCCGCTCGCACTCCCGCAACGCCAACGGAGCCGACAGCGATGCGCGCGACGCGGATCGCCTGCTCCGCGATCTCCACGAGGCAGCTCACGGTCGCGGCTGGGCGTTCGTGGATCGCGAACCGCAGATGCGCCATGCCCGAGCCCGGGTGCGTCGCCGGGACCTCGATGGCCACCAGCAGCTCGCCGGGCGCCAGGGCCGTGGTGTATGGCCCGAGTACGAACGACGTCAGCGACATTCGCCGACGGGCATCGCCCAGCCCCAGCACCACGCGCGCGTCGGCCGCGAGCAGGAATGTCAGCGGGTCGGAATGCGGATCCGCGAAGGCCAGGTTACCGCCCAGGGTGCCTGTGCTCCGCACCCGGATGTTGGCCACACCGCGCTCCATCGCGACCAGCTGGGGCCAGCCGGCTGCCACCACCGCGGACCGCTCGATGTCACGATGGGTCACGCAGGCTCCGATGCGCAACACGCCATCGAGCACCTCGATGCCGGTCAGCTCGTCGATGGGCTTCACATCCACCAGGTGTCCGTACGCCGCGAAACCCAGCTTCATGAGCAGCAGCAGCTCAGTACCACCCGCGTACAGCACGGCATCATCACCGAGGTCGGACATCAGGGTCGATGCCTCCCCGACCGTGTGGGCCCGATGCAGCTCGAACGGCGCAAGCGTGGTCACGGGTCGAGCGTCGGTGCGCTGGCGGACAGGGAAGCGAGTGCGGCGTCCAGCCCCGCCCCGATATCGATGCTGGCACCCAGATCAGCCATGGACCGCCCGATGGCGGCCAGACCCGCGACCATGAGCATCGGACGCGCGGTCGCGCCCATGTGGCCGAGTCGGACGTTGTTGCCGGCGCCCTGGCCCGCAGACACCTGGACGCCGTAGCCAGCTCGCACGTGGTCACGGACGGCGATGTCGGTCAGGCCCTCCGGAACCTGGATGGCAGTCACGCAGGCTGCGGCGATCTCCTGGCGTGCGGGCCACGGCCGGAGGCCCATCGCCTCCACACCGGCCCACGCCGCGCGCGCAATGCGTGCATGCCGCGCCTGACAGGCGTCGAGGCCCTCGTCCAGGAGCGCATTGGCGGCGGCCAGGACGCCGTGCAGATCCGACACCGACGGCGTGAACGGGAACCGGCCCTGGCCGTGCCACTGCTCGCGCCAGTCGAGCATGGACAGGAAGGAATCTCGCGGGGCCGCAGGGTTGCGATCGATCGCGGCCCAGGCTTCGTCACTGACGGCCATCAACGACATGCCTGGCGGCCCACCGAGACACTTCTGGGGTCCCGCCACGAGCAGGTCCAGCTGCCACGCCTCGGCCTCGAGCTCGATGCCACCGAAGGAGGAGACGACGTCCACGATGGTCACAGCGTTATGCGCCCGGGCGATGAACCCCAGCTCCCGGACGGGGTTGAGGGTCCCCGAGGGCGTTTCTGAGTGGACGACCGAGACCATCCGGATCTCCGGATGCGCATCCAGATAGGCATCGACGACGGCCGGGTCGATGGCCTCGTCGTAGCCCACCTCGATCTCGTGCAGCTCCGCGCCGATCGCCGTCAGCCAATAGCCGAAGCCCTTGCCGAACACGCCGCTCACGAGGTTCAGACACGCCATGCCCGGCGACACCACGGCGCGCGCGGCAGCCTCCAGACCCAGGATGGCCTCGCCCTGCATCAGGATGATCTCGTGGCTGGTGGTCCGGAAGATGCGTGCGACCTGCTGCTCGGTAGCCCGGAAACGCTCCAGGAAGACCGGGTCGTAGTGGTACAGGATGGGCGACCCGAGTGCCGCCAGGACGTCGGCTGACAGGTCGTTGGGGCCTGCCGTGAGGGTTAGGTCAGCGCGTTGCATCGTCGGCTCCTTGTGGCGGTCCATCGTCGGCTTGGTCGCGCGTGGCGGTCTCGATGTCCTCACCCGTGCTGCGTGATCCACGACCGGAGGCCAGGCCACGGATGCGTGACCCGACCACCGAGGCCATCAGCGAGATGCCGCCCACGGGACCGGCTGTTGGGAGCGAATCATCGCTCGCATCGTCCGGGGCGCTCAGACGGGCCTCGATACAGGCGGCAGCCTGGGTCACCATACGCCGACTCACGTCCACGATGACACCCTGACCCATCTGCGCCGCGCGTCCCTTGATGTCCAGGTCCGTCGTGATCCGGACGCGCGAGCCATCACCGGCCGGTATGACCTCCATCACGGAGCGCACCTTCGCGGTGTCAGCGCCACTGGTGGCGCGGCCCTCCCCCTCGATGACCGCCGTGCGGCGGACCAGATCCTGTTCCGTGAACCTGACCCTGCCGGCATACACGAACTTCATGGGTCCCAGCTTGACCGACACCCGCCCTGGATAGACACCGTCCGCGTCCGGGGCATCGATCTCGCCACCCGGGATGCAGGGAGCCACCCGCTGCAGGTCGAGGAGCATCGCGAAGGCCCGGTCGGGCGGCGTGCTGATGGTGAACTCGTCGGTCAGGCGCATCAACGACTTCCTCGCAGGTATGGCAGCCCGAGCGCTGACGGCAATCGCGCATCCCGGGCGAAGAGGATGAGCACGACCATGACCGAGATGAACGGCAGCATGGTTACCACATCCACGGGGATGTCGATACCAACCAGCTGCAATGCGGTGGTCAGCGACAGGGAGATCCCGAACAGGAGCGCACCCAGGACCGACCACCACGACCGGCCGCGAGCCAGCATCGCGATGACGATGGCGATGAACCCCGCTCCCTGGGTGACGAAGGGCACGAACGTGCCTGAGCTGACGATGGACAGATAGGCGCCGCCTATGCCGGCGAGGGCTCCGCAGCTCATCTCGGCGACGGTGCGCACGCGCACGACGCTCACGCCCGCGGCATCGAGCGAGGCAGGTCGCTCGCCGGCCGCACGGACATGGAGACCCCAGCTCGTGGCGCGGAGCATCCAGCCGACGACACCGACCACGGTGAGGCCCAGGTAGACCGCCAATGGCTGGCTGAAGACGCTGCCGCCCAGCACCGGGATATCA
>JBBQNA010000035.1:0-19769 GCA_038329515.1 Candidatus Limnocylindrales bacterium
ATGCGGTCATCGTCGGTCGCGGTGGCGCGTACATCGTGCCCCGCGGTCGGGACGTGCAGCACGTCCAGCTGCATGCGCCACGGGAGGCGCGCATCCGCTACCTGCTGACGCGGGTGGAGGAGATCCCCGCGGACACACGCCCGGACGAGCCGTCACTGCGGGAGCTGTGCCGCACCTTCGACGCGCGCCGGGCCGAGTACGTCAAGCGCACCTTCGGCACGGAGTGGCTGGACCCCGAAAGCTATGACCTGTCGATCGACACCGGGTCCATGGGCGTCGAGGTCGCCGTCGACCTCATCGAGCTGGCAGCCCGACGACACGACCCGGATGCGTTCCGGCCGGGTCGCCTGGCGCGATGACCGCCCCGGCACCGGCACACCGGAGTGCCCGGCTGCCGACCGGATTGCGTGTCTTCCGTCACCGCAATTTCCGGCTGTTCTACTTCGGGCAGCTGGTGTCACTCGCGGGCACCTGGATGCAGGCCGTCGCCCAGGATTGGCTGATCCTGGAGCTGACCAATGACCCGGTGGCGTTGGGGATCGTGGTGGCCGCCCAGTTCCTGCCGGTGATGGTGCTGGGCCTGTTCGGGGGGCTGGCCGCCGACGCGCTGCCCAAGCGCCTGGGCCTGCTGTGCACCCAGACCGGGGCAATGGGCCTCGCGCTCGTGCTGGGTACCCTGGTGCTCCTGGGTCATGTCCAGGTGTGGCAGGTCATGGCCATGGCGTTCCTGCTGGGCATCATCAATGCCTTTGACATGCCCATCCGACAGTCCTTCGTGGTGGAGATGGTCGGCCGATCCGACATCGCGTCCGCGGTCGCGCTCAACAGCGCCGCGTTCAACGCCGCGCGCATCATCGGCCCGGCCATCGCGGGCCTGCTCATCGGATTCATCGGCCTGGCGCCGCTGTTCCTGTTGAATGCGCTCAGCTATCTCTTGCCCATCACCGGCTACCTCCGGATGGATGTCCACCAGCTGATACCGGTGGTGCGCACGCACGTGGACCACACGGCCCGCGCCGTCATCGATTCGCTCGTGGAAGGGCTGCGCTACGTACGCGCCACGCCCATCATCCTGCTATGCATCGTGATGATCGGGATGGTCTCGGCCGTCGCGCTCAACTTCCCGGTGCTGGGCCCGCTGGTGGCCCGCGACATCCTGGGTGGGGGGGCCGAGACCTACGGCTTCCTGATGGCCGCGGCCGGGGTCGGGTCACTCATCAGCGCCCTGTCGCTCGCCTTCGGTGGTCGAGCGACCCTGGGTCGCGTGTTCATCGGCTCTGCACTGCTGGGCGTGGCGGTGGTGGGCGTCGGGCTGTCATCCATCCTGCCCGTGAGCATCCTGCTCATGGGTCTCGTGGGCTGGTCCACGGTGGCCATGGGAGCCACGACCAACACCATCATCCAGTTGACCGTGCCCGATGACCTTCGCGGACGGGTGATGAGCGTCTACACCACCGTGTTCGCGGGTACCACCCCCGTGGGCAGCATCCTCGCTGGTCTTCTGGCAGCCACCCTGGGCGTCTCGGCGACGCTGCTCCTGGCCGGCACGGTGACCACCGGTGCCACGGTCCTGGCCTCGCTTTGGGCGGTCCGGCGCCGGCGGTTGCCGTTGTGGACAGCGCCGGGCGTGACCCCGTCGACGACCGGTCCATCGGGCGCATGACCGGCCTGCTGCAGCTGTCGTTCGACCCGCTGGGATCCTTCGGGGGTGTCGTATTGCGCTGGGACGCGCTGCTGCTGGCAGGCATCCTCATGCTCGCCATCGGATCCTGGATGCTGCGCCTGCGTCACGCCCTGTGCCCGATGCTCCGTTTCGAGGACGTCTGTTTCGTGCTCCTGGGTGCCATTCCTGGTGCCGTGGTCGGAGGCCGCCTGGTCCACGTCCTGGACTATGCCGATGTGTACCTCGCCCAACCGGGCACGATGCTCGACCTCGGTCGGGGCAGCGCATCCCTGGTCGGGGCCGCCATCGGCGGCGCGTTGAGTGCTGCCTACATCTGTCGGCTCCTGGGCGGCAAGGTGGGCGTCTGGGCCGATGCCGCGTCCGTGCCCGTCTTGCTCGCCATCGGTCTGGGCAAGCTGGCGCTGTTGTTGGGTGGCGGGGGCCTTGGCGCGGCCACGGATGGGCCGCTCGCCATCAGCTACGTCGGGCCCGGCCCATGGCGCTCGGTCGATGCTGCGGTGCCGGCATACCCGTCCCAGGCGCTGGAAGGTATCTGGGCCCTGCTGGGCATCCCGGTCGTGTTGCTGGCTGGACGGTTCGCGCGGGACCGCGGACGTGCGGGCCGGGGCGTGTCGCTGTTGGTCGCCCTCGGTTGGTGGCTGACCGGGCGGGCCGTGGTCGCCCTCACCTGGCGCGACGAGCCGCTCCTTGGGCCCCTGGGCGCAGAAGGGGTGGCCACGATCGTCGGTCTGGGCCTCGTCGGGGCGTCCATCGTGCTCGCGTGGGCGGCGGACCACTCCGGGGTTGTGGGCCGGCCGAGCCGGTCGATGGGTCCCGGGGCGACCGGTACCGGAGGCCCGTAGGCACCAGCCGCATCTGACGCAACCTGTGGGCATGGCGATGTCTCTGATGCTACGTGGATGACCTTGTCCTGGCCGCGGCGCTAGCGGCTGGGGACGAGGCGGCATTCCGCACCCTCGTCGAGCTCGAGACCACCAGCGTGTTCCGGACGTGCTACCGGATCCTGGGCCGCATCGAGGACGCCGAGGACGCCACGCAGGAGACATTCGTGCTCGCCCATCGCTCCCTGGCCAGCTATCGCGGCGACGGCAGACCGGGCGCCTGGCTGGTCCGCATCGCGACGCGGTACTGCTGGCGCCGAGCTGCAGCGACCCGACGACGGGTGGCTGCCACGACCCCCCTGGATGATTCGCTGGCGGCGACGTTGTCGGGGCCCGGCGACCCGGCGCGCGACGCGCTCGACGCAGAGCGGCGAGAAGGGCTGCGTCGATCGGTCGCGGCCCTGCCCGACCCGTATCGCGAGGTCATCACGCTGCGCTTCTTCGGGGAGCTGTCCCTTGCGGACATCTGCGTCATCACCGACCGGCCCATGGGCACCGTCAAGGCCCAGGTCCATCGAGGCCTCGAACGACTGCGTCGGACCGTCGACGGAGGCGTGTCATGACCACGCCTCATCGATCCGATCCGCGACAGGGACCCCAGGTCCCAACATCTGACCCGGCACTCGACGCGATCCTGGAGTACCTCGCGACGACCGTCGTCCGTCCACCGACGGACCTGACGGCACGCATCCACGCACGCATCGCCCGCGAGCCGGACCGGACACCTCCCCGCCGCTTCCTGCTGGCGCTCTTGCATCTCCGCGTACGGACCGCTGCCGGGGGGTTCCAGCAGCTCGTCCGGGTCGCAGCGGGCGGTGGCAGGTTCCCGGCCCTGGTGCGCGGCCAGGCGCTCGCTCTGGTCCTCGTGACCCTGCTGTCCGCAGCCGCGTTGGGTGTCGGCGCGGCCCTCGGGCTCAACCGGATGGTCACCGACCAGCGCACGCCCCGCGTGCCGACACCGACGTTCCTGCCTGCGCCAAGTGTGCCTGCGCAGACCATCCTGCCCGAACAGAGCTATCAGCCAGGTCCATCGACCGTGCCGGCCACGGTGATGCCCGCCACCCCGCGACCCCCGACCCGAACGCCACGACCCACACGCACCCCGGCCGGCGGCACTTCGAAGGGCACGGGCACCACGCCCCGCTCGACCCACGCCCCGGCGACGCCACGTGCCACGCGGACGCCGCGACCGACCCAGCGACCCGAGCCGACCCAGCGACTCGAGCCGACCCAAAGACCCGAGCCGACGCGGACACCCCGGCCGACCGGGACCCCCAAACCCCCGAAGCCGGCGAAGACGCCACGACCCACCGAGCGACCCGAGCGGACCGAACGGCCGGAGCCGACCGAGACGCCCGAGCCCGAGGACGACGGCGAAGGCAAGGACAGCCCCGACGAGACGCAGGGTCCCAGCGACGAGGGTGGCACGGGCTGGGTGTGGTCCGGGGCGGTCTGGCTGGCAGATCTGGTACCACCTGCGTCGGCCCGGCTCGCAGATGGTCCTGCCTGAGACCGCAACCCTCGACGGGGTGCCCGTCTCTGGAGAGTGTGTCAGCCGGAGCCTGCACGAGCTAAGGGCACCGGACCCGCCAGCGCGGCGGTCAACCAGAGGGATGGAAGGGAAACACGAATGAGCAAGAACAAGCTCCAACTTGGTGATGTGCTCCGGGTCGCGGTCGTCGCCGGAGCGCTCGTCGGAGCACTGGTCGTGCCGTCATCGGTGATGGCGTCCGGGTCGAAGCGCGACCACGACGGCGACGGTCTGAGCAACCGCTACGAGCGGCTGTACACCCACACGAACCCGTGGAAGAAGGACACCAACAACAATGGCATCAAGGACGGCAATGAGAACCCGGACCACGATGGCCTGACCAATCTGCAGGAGAAGCTGGTCGGGACCAACCCGCTGAAGGCTGACACCGATCACGATGGCATCAAGGATGGCAACGACGACCAGGACGGCGACGGCCTCGACAACAAGGACGAGATCAAGGCTGGCACCGATCCACGGGACCCTGACACCGACAACGACGGTATCGAGGACGGCCAGGAAGACTCCGACGGCGACGGGCTGGACAACGAGACCGAGCAGGAGCACGGAACCAACCCCGGCGACTCCGACACCGACAACGACGGCATCGACGACGGCGATGACAGCGACGCCAACGGCGACGGCTCGGACGACCAGTGCGAGATCGTCAACGGCGATGACAGCCCGCTGTGCGAGATCGAGGACGAGGGGGACGACGACGACGCTACGCTGCTCTGAGGGTCACTGCCACTGACCAGTCGGCGGTGGGGTGGGCCGTTGCTACCTGGCAGACCGGACGCATCGGCCCACTGCGTTGTGCGTGGCCGGATGCCGGAGATCGGGGTCGCCGCGCTGGACCTAACCGGGTATCGTGGGCGGTCACACGCGTGTCGCGCCCGACGCGCCGTATCTGTCGAGGTCCCCTGACATGACGCAGCTAGCCGAGCATCCCGCATCCGCTCCGAGCGATGCTCCCCGGGCCAGCCACTGGATCGGCGGCGCGATCGTGCCCGGCGCATCCGGACGGTCGGGCGCTGTCTATGACCCGGCGACGGGGCGCGAGGTGCGGCGTGTCGACTTCGCCAGCGCGGCGGAGGTGGATGGGGCGGTCGCCGCGGCCAAGGCTGCATATCCGGCCTGGCGCGCAACGTCCATCTCGAAACGGACCGAGATCATGTTCCGCATCCGGAACCTCGTGGATACCCGCCGCACCGAGCTGGCGGCGCTCCTGACCGCGGAGCACGGCAAGGTGCCCAGCGATGCCCTCGGCGAGATCGCGCGGGGAATCGAGAACCTGGAGTTCGCCTGCGGCATCCCGCAGCTCATCAAGGGCAGCTACAGCGAGCAGGCGTCATCCGGCGTCGACGTGTACCAGATCCGGCAGCCACTGGGTGTCGTGGCGGGCATCACGCCCTTCAACTTCCCGGCCATGGTGCCGATGTGGATGTTCGCCAACGCCATCGCGTGCGGCAACACCTTCATCCTCAAGCCCTCCGAGAAGGACCCCTCGGCATCCCTGTTCATGGCGGAGTTGCTGCACGAGGCGGGCGTGCCGGACGGCGTGTTCAACGTCATCCAGGGGGACAAGGTCGCGGTGGATGCGATCCTTGCCAACCCGGACATCAAGGCCGTCTCGTTCGTGGGCTCGACGCCCATCGCACGCTACATCTACGAAACGGGGACCCGAAACGGCAAGCGGGTCCAGGCGCTCGGCGGTGCCAAGAACCACATGGTGGTACTGCCGGACGCGGATGTGAACATGGCCGCGGATGCCGCCGTGTCTGCCGCGTATGGATCCGCCGGTGAGCGGTGCATGGCCATCAGCGTGGTCGTCGCCGTTGGTGACGTCGCCGATCCACTTGTGGCCGCCATCAAGGAGCGCCTGCCGCGTATCAAGGTCGGCCCTGGCACGGACCCGACCGCGGAGATGGGCCCCCTCGTCACCCGCGAACACCGGGACAAGGTCGCCTCGTATCTCGCGTCGGGTGAGGCCCAGGGCGCGACGCTGGTCGCCGATGGTCGGGAGCACCCCCTGTTCAGCGAGAGTGACGGATTCTTCCTGGGGGTCTCCTTGCTCGACCACGTCACGCCGGATATGGACTCGTATTGCAACGAGATCTTCGGGCCCGTGCTGGAAGTCGTGCGGGTGGACTCGTACCCCGAAGCACTCAAGCTGGTGAACGAGAACCCCTACGGCAACGGCACCGCGATCTTCACCCGCGACGGCGGCGCTGCGCGCCAGTTCCAGTTCGAGGTCGAGGTCGGCATGGTGGGCATCAACGTGCCCATCCCGGTGCCGGTCGCCTACTACTCCTTCGGCGGCTGGAAGGGCTCCCTCTTCGGCGACCTGCACATGTACGGCCCGGAAGGCGTCCAGTTCTACACCCATGGCAAGGTCATCACGTCCCGCTGGCCGGATCCGGGCACGAGCTCGGTGGACCTGGGCTTTCCGCGGACCCGCTGAGGGCACTCGATGACCGCGATCGGCACCGTCCTGGGTGCCAACGTCAGCGAGCTCATCGAGGGCTGATGACGCTCGATCCGCAGGGTTGGTACCTGTCCTGGCGCACCCGGCTGCTGGCGCTCCTGATCGTGCTGTGCACGCTGTTCGCGGCGGCACCGGCGATTGCTGCTCGACCCGAGCCAGCGTCGGACTCCTGGATCGTGACCTTGGGCGGTGACCGCTCCGTCGCCGCACCCCGGGGGGCACTTCGGGAGGCGCGTGACAGGTCCCTGGACCGGCTCACCAAACGGACCCTGGCCCGATTGCGGATCACCCCCTCCCTGCGCTATCGGTACGCGGTCCATGGCTTCGCGGCGCAGCTGACGGTCGTCCAATTGGCGGCGCTGCGACGTGATCCGAACGTGCGCTCGATCACGCCCGACCGGGTGCTCGCGATCGATGACGCGACGGAAGCGGGCTCCGTCAAGACCGTGAACCTCGACCGTCAGGTCGTGCCCAGTGGCATCCGGCGTGTGCGCGCGGACGACTCACCGGTCGCCGACATCGATGGCGATGACCAGCGGGTCGATGTGGATGTCGGCATCCTGGATACCGGGGTGGACCCACATCCGGACCTCAACATCCGGGGCGGCTTCGACTGTCTCAGCCCGTTCCCGGATGCCATCCGCGACCGCAACGGTCATGGGACGCACGTGGCAGGCATCATCGGAGCCATCGACGACGACGAGGGGGTGGTCGGCGTCGCGCCGGGAGCGCGATTGTGGTCCGTGCGGGTGGCGGATGACAACGGCCGCGCCCGCACCTCGTGGTACCTGTGTGGCGTGGACTGGATCATGTCCCAGCGCGATCCGGGGGACACGTCACGGCCACTCATCGAGGTCGTGAACATGAGTGTCTCGGGTCTCCTGGAGGACCGGGACGACCGCGACTGCGGGGTGCACATCGACGATGCCCTACACCAGGCGATCTGCGCGTCCGTGGCGGACGGCACGACCTATGTCGTTGCTGCTGGCAATCAATCCACGAATGCCGACACCCGACTGCCGGGTGCCTATGACGAGGTCATCACCGTCTCCGCGCTGGCGGACTACGACGGCAGGGCCGGTGGCCTGGCGCGCCAGGCTGACTACTGCCCCTGGTATCCCGCCGATGCCGACGATTCGTACGGCAACTTCAGCAACTACGGCCCGGACGTCGACCTCATCGCTCCCGGCAAGTGCATCCTGTCCACGTACCTCCGCGGCCGCTGGGCTTACATCACTGGCACGTCCATGGCCACGCCAACCGTGGCTGGCGGAGCCGCGCTGTACGTGGCCTCGCATCCGGGCGTTCGGCCAGGCCAGGTGCGCAGCGCCCTGCGCCACGTCGCCTCCACTGACTGGAAGCGCTCGACCGACCCGGACGACACGCCGGACCTGCTCCTGGACGCGCACGCCTTCGATGACCCGCCCTCGTTCGCGCTCGATGGTGGCGGCGGCACGCTCCGACTGGGCCGAGGAGGCCGGCTGGAGGTGGCCATCGACATCACCCATCGCAATGGTCACACCCACGGCGTAGCCCTGTCCGCTGAGGACATCCCGGCCGGGGTGGAGGCCAGCTTCCGGGATGACGCAGATGGTGACCCGACGCTGGTGCTGCGTGCCCCGGACGACGCCGACACGGGCACGCGTTCGGTCACCGTGCGGGGCACGGATGGCGAAGTGTCGCGGACCCTGCCGGTGGACTTCCGGGTCGTGGGTGGCGATCGCATCACGTTCAGCGAGCCGTCCGGTGGCCCACTCGTGGTCTCCCCGTCAGACGCCATCCCGGTCGCCTTCACGCAGAGCGGCGACCCTGACGATCCCGACCCACCGACCCGCGCGGTGCAGCGGCAATGGGCCCTGCCCGTGACCCCGGGGAGGTGCGGCGGTGTCGCGTGGCAGGACCAGGGAGACGCGACGACGCCCAACGCACTGGACCCGGATGGCTCGGACACGTTGTCGTGGGCCTTCGACGCGGCTCCGCTACCCAGGGACGGCTGCTATCGATGGGCCGTCTCGCTCATCGATACGGACGGGGACCCCGCGACCTGGATCTCCGGCGCGGCACTCGTGGATGGCACAGCCCCTGGTGCGCCCGGCGTCCGTGCCAGTGGGTCGCACGTCTGGCAGTCGGGGACCAACGGGACGATCTGGGTGCGCGGCGGGTCGGGCACCCTCGAGTTGACGGCCACTGGCCGGGACGCGGGTGCGGGCGTGGTCCGGACCCGTTTTGGTGCCCTGTCCCGCACGACCGGCTGGGGTCCCGACGGTGCCAGCTCGGTCGACGGGGATCCGGCCGCCAAGGACCTCGACTGGTCGTCGTCCGCGTCCGGCACCGCGACCCTGGACATCTCCAGCCGCGACGCGATGGGCCTGGACGGGGCGGACCGCCTTCTGACCGTCAAGGTCGATAGCATCGACCCGTCGGCAGCCTCCTGGAGCGAACCCGGCAGGTACGAGGCAACATTCGGCAGTCCCGAGTTGCGCTGGCGGCCCGGCACGGACGGCGGCTCCGGCTGGGCATCGGCCCAGCTCGTGCAGCGCCAGCGCGCCAAAGCGGTGCGCAGCAACAGCTGCTCCAACCTCGCGTGGCGCGACGATGGTGCCGCCAAGCTGCTCTCGCGGCCATCGGAGGCGACCGGACTCAGCTCCGGGTACTGCTATCGGTGGCGTCTCACCTCACTCGACCGGGTGGGGAACCGGGGGCCGACACGCACCTCGAGTGCTGTCCTGTTCGACGGCCGCCCGCCGCGAGGCGACTTCCTGCGGGCAGATGAGGGCTCCAGCCGAACGCAGACCGGCAGCACCTATCGGCTGACCTGGACCGAGAGCGAGAGTGGCGGATCGGGCGGGCTGACGAGGGCCCTGGAGCGCGAACGCAGGACCCGTGCCTCGGACGGCAGCTGCACCGGCAGGATCTGGCGGCTGGATGGCCCGACGCTGTCTGTTCGGTCCGGCTACACGGCGACCGGGCTCGCGGCCGGGTACTGCTACCGCTGGCGCCTCATCCTCCAGGATCGCGCCGGCAATGTGACCACGGTCATCTCGGGCGTCGTCAAGCGCAAGCCGTAGCGGCTCCGCCGGTTCGGGTCAGGCGAGCAGGATGGCGGCCAACTCCGGTTCCGTGAGGGCGACCGGATTGGTGCGCATGGAGTTGGCGCTGACGCCTGCCAGCACGTTCGGCACATCGGCCGCACGCATGCCCAGGTCCGCGAGTCGAGGCACGCCCAGCGTGGCGGTCCAGCCCACGAGCAGATCGACGAGTGCCGCGCGTGCGTCGGCGTCGGGGGTGGCCTCGTCCATGCCTGTCAGCAGGCGGCCGGCACGCGCGTAGCGAACCAGGCCCGCCGCATCCGGCGTCCTTGCTGTCATCGCCGCCATGTTGGCCCGCACCGTGGCGGCAAGGATCGCCCCGCACGCTGCGCCATGCGCGATGGGCAGCAGCGCCCCGATGGGTGCGGCGAGCCCGTGGACGGCGCCCAGTCCAGCATTCGCGAGACAGATACCGGATAGCAGTGCCGCGTAGGCCATGTTGGTACGCGCCACCGCGGTGCCGGGACCGGCCGGGTCGGCATGCCAGGGGAGGAGGCCCGACCGGATCGATGCCAGCCCGTCCAGGGCCAGGGCATCGGTCATCGGGTTCGCAGCCGTGGACGTCCATGCCTCGAGGAGCTGGGTGAGGGCGTCGAGGCCGTTGGCGGCGATGAGTGCCGGGCTTGCGCCAGCGAGCAGGTCCGGGTCGATGATCGCGTCCGTCGCGATGAGCCGATCGTCCCGGAACGAGCGCTTGAAGCCGGTGGCTCCTCGCTCCGTGATGACCGCGTTGCGGGTGACCTCGCTGCCCGTCCCCGCGGTGGTCGGGACGGCCACGAAGGGGATCGCGGGTCCGGCATACGGCACACCTCGGCCGACTCCTTCGAGGTGGTCCATGACCGAGGTGCCGCTCCGCACCAGCCCTGCCACGGCCTTGGCTGTATCCAGGACGCTGCCGCCACCGATGCCCACGATCACGTCAGCGGCCACGCGGCGCGCCTCAGCTGTCAGAACGTCGATCGTCGCTGGGCCCGGTTCCGTGCCCGTTCGCACGTGCCCGACGAGTGTCACGCTGACAGCCGTGAGGTCCACATGCAGTCGATCGAGTCGTGCCTGGGACAGCGATCGCTCGCCCGTGACCAGGAACAGGCGGCCACCCTGTTGGCTGGCGACATGGGCCAGCCCGTCCATGGCACCCGCCCCGAAGCGGATGCGGGGCAGTCGAGCGAGGGCGAACGAGCCGGGCGCTCGGTCGGACATAGGCTACCTCCGTGCTCCGCGATGCTAGCCCGGGCGCGGGTGGTGCGTCTTGTCAACGGTCGGCGGTGCTGGATGGTCGGGCGGCGCCTTGACGCGGCACCGTGCAGGTACGCACCATGTGGGTGCGAGCGCGCACCACCCCGGTGACGGTTCGTTGTTGACCTGTGGGTGCTGCGGATGCGTCTCGCCTGGGTTGTCGCTGTCTGGCTGGCCACGCTCCTCGTCGTGGTCGCCAGTGTCGTGGCGACCGTCGGGCAGGACGTCCTCGCGCGCGATGCCTTCGGTCGCACGGTCGCGTCCGGGTGGGGCGGACTCCCGTCGCCCAGACCCGTCCCCAGCCCGAGCCCGTCGCCCAGCCCGACGCCGACGCCGCGGCCGACCTCAGCGCCCACGCCAGCATCGACCCCTGGCACTGGTACGGTCGTGCTAACAGGCGCGGGGGACATCGTGGCTTGCGGCAGCTCCAACGCGATCGCCACGGCTGCCCTCCTGGATGGCATCGCGGGGACCATATTCACGCTCGGAGACAACGTCTACCCCGACTCGACTGCCGCGGAGTTCCGCGACTGCTTCGACCCGACCTGGGGTCGGCACAAGGCCCGGATGCTGCCGGTCATCGGTAACCACGAGTACAACACCGCGGGGGCGGCAGGGTACTTCGGCTACTTTGGTGCCGCCGCAGCCGGGCCCGGTGGTTACTACGCAGTAGAACGGGGTACTTGGCGGGTGTACGTCATCAACTCCCAGTGCGACTTCGTGCCCTGCGGCGCAACCTCAGCACAGCTTGCGTGGCTGCAGTCGGATCTCGCCGCGAACCCGCGCCAGTGCGTGCTGGCCATGTGGCACGCGCCACGCTTTACCTCGGGGGTCCACGGCGACGCGACCGCGATGGCGCCCATCTGGGCGGCACTCCATGCCGCTGGGGCGGAGCTCGTCCTGTCTGGCCACGACCACGACTACGAGCGCCTGCTGCCGATGGATCCGTCGGGCGCCTACGACCCGGACCACGGCGTCATCCAGATGGTGGTCGGCACGGGCGGCGTGGGCCACAACGCCTTTCCCGGCGTTCGCGCCAATAGCGCCGTCCGCAACGACTCGACCTACGGGGTCATCCAGCTGACCCTTAGGCCCGGTGGCTGGGACTGGCAGTTCCTGCCTGTGCCCGACGGGACCTTCACCGATGCCGGCAGCGCGTCCTGTCATGACGCGCCATAAGTCAGCCATACGTCAGCCGTCGCTCTGGATCAGGTCCCGGGTGTGATGACCGGCAGCAGGGGCTCGTAGACATCGGCGTATCGCGGCTCGACGAACCAGTCGGCGACTGCCGCCACCCAGGCCGTGAAGTGGGGTGTCTCGCGGTGGGCCAGCGCAGCCTCGTCCGTGGTGTACCACTCGTACAACACGAAGCGGGTCGGATCGGCCGCCGATCGCAGCACGTCAAAGCGGACGTTGCCGGGCTCCTTGATCGATCCTTCGTGATTGGGCCGGGTCACGTCGAGGAACGCGTCGACATGCTCCGGCTTGACATGGATGTGGACGAGGCGAACGGCCATGAGACCTCCTGGTTTGGTTCGGGGTGATCAGGGTGATGTCGCTGGACCCGATGGTGCCGCGTCCGTGGACGACGCACCCGGCGTCGAGCCCGCAGCGGTCACGCTGAACTCCTGGCGCATGCCCAGCAGGTAGTGGGCCGGTCCCAGGGCAGGCGCACTAGCGGCAGCACCGGGGGAAGCACTCGGGTCCGGGATGGAGGTCAGGCCCTGGGGTACGAAGCAGACCGCGAAGTAGTCACCTGGTCGTTCGAGCAGGATGTCCCCTTCGGCGGCCTGGCCGGGACCCGCGAACAGCTGCCCCTCGAGCGTCGTGTACCCCGACGCAAAGGGATCCGGGTCCGCGAGCAGCTCATCCCAGGTCTGCGTGACACCATCCACGCGCCGGACGATGACGATCTGGTGCACCTCCACGCCCGCGTTCGCGAGCGCCAGTCGAGTGCCGGCCGGCACGCTCGTCGGCAAGCCAGCGAAGTGGTAGTCCTGGGCGATGATCTCGATGCTCGGACCGGCCAGCGGCGACTGGGCGGTGGTCGTGGCCGCGATCGAGAACAGCACCAATGCCGCGATCGGCAGCACACGCCCCCTGCGCATCGTCATCACGTGGCATCCCTCCGTGTCCGGGCCGTGATAGACCCACCGAAGCCCGGGGATGCACCGTAGCGCACCGCCCGGGCTCCATGTCAGACGATCAGGGGGCGGTCGACGCCATCGGCGAGCCCATGGGTGCCATCGACGGCAGCGGGCCCATCTCTGTGCCGGCCGCTGTGACCATGAACGTCTGGACCATGCCCAGCGCGACGTGCGGCGGCGCCATCGCCAGGGCCGGATCGGGCGACGCGGTCGGATCGTCGGGCAGCGCGGTCATCCCCTGCGGCACGAAGCAGAGTGCGATGTACTCGCCTGCCTGGGCGATGGCGATGTCGCCCTCGGCCGTGGCTCCCTGTGGCGCGAACAGCTGGCCCACAACCGTGACATAAGCGAGCGCCTCGTCGTTGGGCAGCGCCAACAGCTCCTCGAAGCTCTTGGTCACGCCGTCGTTCTTGCGGGCGATGATCAGCTCGTGGAGCTCAGCGCCCTGGTTGCTCAAGGTCAGCATCGTGCCCACGGGCACGGTCGTTGGCAGGCCGCCGAAGTGATAGTCCGTGGCGACGACCTCGATGGCGGGCCCGACCGGCATCGATGCAGCCGGTGCCGTGCTGGGTGACTGTGCTGCTGCCGGGACGGCGACAGCGACAGCGATCATCGCGGCGAGGGTCAGTGTGACGACCGGTCCGAGTCTCATACGTTGGCTCCCTTGGGTGCACGCCGCAACGGTCGGGCACATCGCGCGCGGTGCAACGCGATGCTAACGAGTGGCCATGCGCCTGTCAGTGGCAGATGGGCGACGAACAGGCCACCGAGCCGCGACCGCGCCGGCGGCGGTGCCGGGCCAACGGCCCCCGGCCCCCGGCCCAACGGACCCCGGCCCAACGGCCCCCGGCCCAACGGCCCCCGGCCGCACCCGCGAATGGTGGACAACTGCCAGGTAAGCAGCCGTCGACACACTCGTCCCATGGACGACCTTCGAACCGGGCTGGTGCTGCGCAGCCTCCGACGCAGAGCCGGGCTTCGGCAGTCGGACTTGGCATTCACCGCCGGCGTCTCTACGGCGACGGTCTCTCGCGCCGAACGCGGGCACCTCGACACGTTGTCGATCGCCACGGTCCGCCGACTGTTCGCGGCCGTGGACGCGCGCATCGAGGTCTCACCGCGATGGCGCGGCGGCGATGTTGACCGGCTGCTCGACCTGGACCACGCGGACGTCAGCGCGACCGCGGCTGCGATGCTCCGGGCGTACGGATGGGCGGTGTTATCGGAGGTGACGTTCTCGGTATACGGGGAGCGCGGGTCGATCGACCTGGTCGGGCTGCATGCAGGTACTGGCGCCGCGGTCGCCATCGAGATCAAGACATCGATCGCCTCTGCAGAGGAGCTACAGCGACGTCTCGATGTCAAGGCACGACTGTTGCCGGGCATCGTACGGGAACGGTTTGACCGGGTACCGACACACATGGGACGGCTCATCGTTATCGACGACGACCGGACCAATCGGCGTCGGATCGAGCGGCTGCTGCCGTTGCTGTCGGACTCGCTTCCAGCTCGCACGGTCGAAGTCCGACGCTGGCTGCAGCGGCCAGCCGGTCCGATGTCCGGCATCTGGTTCCTGACATCCTTGCATGGGGGGAACACTCGGCAGCCCCGTGGTGGTCGACATCGCGTCAGGCGGCCCCGGCCACCCCGACGGGAGGCCGACGCGACTGCCGCTGCGCGTGAAGATGGCTATCCATCGGACCCGGTGCATGCGAGTTCGGCGGTCGCGCGGCCGAGCGTCTGACTAGGTTTCCACCGATGTCAGATCGTCAGAAATGGCGCGGCCGCACCCGCAGCCGGCCGTACCCGCGTCGGCGGCCGTACCCGCGTCGGCGGCCGCACCCGCAGCCGGCCGCCCCCGCAGCCGGCCGCCCCCGCCCACGGTCAGACCAGGAAGTCGCGCGCGATCTTGCGCTGCAGGAAGCGGCCGTCGCCTTTGGTACCCGTGTAGGTGCCCTTGTCGATGACGACCTTGCCTCGCGACATGACGAGGTCCGAGCCGCCCGTGACAGTACGGCCTTCGTATGCGGAGTAGTCGACGGCCATGTGATGGGTCGCGGCCGAGATGGTGTGGATGCGCGCCGGGTCGTAGACCACGAGGTCGGCATCCGCGCCAACGGCAACCACGCCCTTCCTGCCAGCCAGCCCGAAGATGCGCGCGGGCGCCGTGGAGCAGATCTCCACCCAGCGCTCCTTGCTGATACCACCGGCGACGACGCCGCCGTCGTGCATCAGGTCGATACGATCCTCCACGCCCGGCAAGCCATTCGGGATCTTGCGGAAGTCGCCCTGGCCAAGCTGCTTCTGGTCGTGGAAGTCGAACGGGCAGTGGTCGGTCGAGATGACCTGGATGTCGTCCTTGATGATGCCCTTCCAGAGCTCGACCTGGTGCTCCGCGGGGCGCAATGGCGGCGAGCAGACGTACTTGGCGCCCTCGAAGCCGTTGCCCATGTCCTCGAGCGACAGGAACAGGTACTGGGGACACGTCTCCGCGTATGCCCTGGCACCTCGATCGCGTGCCTCACGCAGCGCCTGCAACGCGTCGGTGGACGACAGATGGACGATGTATACGGGGACGTCCGCCGCCTCCGCCAGACGGATCACCCGATTGGTCGCTTCGCCCTCGAAGATCGGGTACCGGACCACGCCGTGGTAATAGGGGTCCGTCTCGCCCGCCGCCACCGCCTGTGCCGCCACCACGTCGATGGCCATGCCGTTCTCGGCGTGCATCAGGATGGTGCCGCCGTTGCGACCTGTCTGCTGCATCGCCCGGAAGATCGCTCCATCGTCGGAGTAGAAGACGCCCGGATATGCCGTGAACAGCTTGAAATCGGTGACACCCTCACCCACGAGCGTGTCCATCTCGGCCAGGGTCGAGTCGTTGACGTCGCTCATGATCATGTGGAAGCCGTAGTCGATGGCGCAGTTGCCCTCGGCCTTGGCATGCCACGTGTCCAGGCCCTCGCGCAGCGACTTGCCGATCGACTGCACCGCGAAGTCGATGATGGTCGTCGTGCCACCGAACGCTGCAGCCCGGGTCCCGGTCTCGAAGGTGTCCTTGGCGAAGGTGCCGCCGAACGGCAGCTCCATGTGGGTGTGCACGTCGATACCCCCCGGGATGACGTACTTGCCGGCCGCCTCGATCGTCCGGTCGACACCCTGGATGGTCGCGGCCAGCTGCGCGCCGATGGCCGAGATGATCTCGCCGTCCACCAGCACGTCCGCTCGTTGGGAGCCGTCGGCGTTGACTACGGTGCCGTTGACGATGAGCGTACGCATCAGGGTCCTCCATCTCGGGTGAGGCTCGGCATGGTCAGGGTGTCGGTGCGGCAGCGGGATCAGGTCGTCCGCGCATGCTACCCGCGGATCCCTGGGCGGGTCGACACCCTGCGCCGGATCGGGGTGGGTTGTGGGGCCGGTGTACCGTCTATCGATGATGCCGGCCACCGACGACGCGACGCCAGCTCCGTGAGGGTCCAGGTCACCGGGGCCGCCCTGCTGTCTCTGTGCCTCGTGCTGGGCGTGGTCGCAGAGGCTGCTGCTGCCCCCGTGGCCCCAGTCATCTCGGGTGCTGTCAGCACCCTGGGCTCCGACCTGGACGCGTTGCGGCCCTCGGACCGCCGGATCCTGGGCGAGTTGCCTGCGACCACGACGGTCGGCGTCCATGCGCAGACCGGCCGCGTCCGCTTCCTGGGCAGCACCAGCGCCAAGCCATTGATGCGCGCCACGTCACTGCGACGTGTCGCACAGGGCGCCGGCATCACGGGTGCCTTCAACGATGGAGCCCTGCCGCCCGCGACCGCCGCACGCGCCTTCCTGTCCCGGACCGCAGCCATGTTCGGTATCGACCGGCCGGCACGCGACCTGACCGTCGAGCGCATCGAACGGCTGGGCAGCCGCGGCAGCGTTGTCCGGTTCGTGCAAACGCGACGGGGCATCCCGGTGCTCGGCGGTGAGCTCATCGTGCGGCTCGACCGACGTGGGTCGGTACTTGCCGTGACCGGGGAGGCGCTGCCAGCCACCGATAGCGTCGACATGGGTGGGCGGGTCACGGTCAGCACCGCGCGCCGGACCGCCGCCGCGTGGCTCGCGCGTGACGCGGGCGTACGTGCCGCATCCGTGACCACGCGCAGCGAGGGTCGGACCATCCTCGATCAGCGGATCCTGGGCGGCCCGAACATGCCAGCGCCACGGCTCGTGTGGTCCATCGACACGCGAACGAGCGTTGCCGCCGATGGCCTGCCGGCACATAGCCAGGTGCTCGTGGATGCCCGATCGGGTGCCGTGCTCGAGACCATCGGGCGTGTCGAGACCGGGCTGGAACGGCGCATCTGCGACTTCAAGAACCGCAGGAGAGCGGACTTCGAGTGCACGGGCCCATATGCCCGGGTCGAAGGGCAGGGCTCGACCAGCGTGGGCCAGGTCAACGATGCGTATCGCCTGATGGGCGTGGTGGATGCGTTCTACCGCAGCCGATTTGGCCGGGATGGGCTCGATGACGATGGCGAGCGCATGGTCGCCACGGTGCGCTACTGCTCACTTATCCAGTGCCCGTTGGCGAATGCATTCTGGGAGTGGGGACCGCAGCAGGTCACGTTCGGCAACGGCTGGGCCTCCGCAGACGACATCGTCGGCCACGAGTTCACCCATGGTGTGCTGGACCACGAGGCGCGCCTGTTCTACAGCTACCAGTCGGGTGCCCTGAACGAGGGGTTCGCGGACATCTTCGGGGAGTTCATCGACCTGACCTATGGCGGTGGCAGGGACACCTCGGGCACGCGCTGGCTCATCGGCGAGGATCTACCCGGCGGGCCGGTGCGTGACCTCCAGGAGCCCGGGCGTGTGGGCTATCCCGACCGGGTCCGGAGCCCGCGCTATGCGACCGGCGCGTACGACCTGGGTGGCGTCCACATCAACAGCGCCATCGCGGGCAAGGCGGCCGTGCTCATGACGGACGGCGGTTCCTTCAACGGGTACTCCGTGCGAGCCCTTGGCCTGACCAAGACCGCGCTCATCGAGTACGAGGCGATGACCAGCCTGCTGACCTCGGCCGCGGACTACAACGACCTGTTCAACGCGCTGCAGCAAGCGTGCATCGACCTCGTGGGCACCCGCGGCATCACGTTCGGCGACTGTCGCTCGGTCCACCAGGCTGTGCGAGCCACCGAGATGGACCTCCAGCCGCGCTCGGGTGGACCCCGGACCGCATCCACCTGCCCCAGCGGCACGTACGTCAAGACGGCATTCCTCGATGACTTCGAGGACAAGGTCGCGAGCAAGGCACGCTGGGACTCGCGGGTGCTCCACGGCAGTCGCGACACCTGGTACTACCCCCAGAACCCCAACAACGACGCCGACTGGGATGGCACGTGGGCATCGTCAGGCGCGCTCAACCTGTTCGGTGACGACCCGCCCGTGGTCACCGATGCCGCGATGACGATGACCAAGGGCGTCAAGCTGCCCGCCCGGGCGCGGCTGCGATTCGAGCACGGCTTCCAGTTCGATGCCGATACGCAGCGTCGGTACGACGGCGGTGTGGTCGAGATCAGCGTCAACGGCGGCGCGTGGCGGGATGCCAAGCGGTACTTCGTCCAGGGCGGCTACAACGGCACCATCGCGAAGTCGACGGGCAATCCGCTCAAGGGTCGGCGGGCGTTCACGGCTCGTTCACGCGGCTGGGGCGCGTCCCGGCTGGACCTGTCAGTGCTGGCCGGCCGGACCGTGCGACTCCGGTTCCGGCTGGGCACGGACCGGTCGTCGGGCAACTTCGGCTGGTACGTGGATGACGTCCGGATCTATCAGTGCCTCTCGGACACCCGCAGGCCGACAGCCTCGGTCAGGCTCGACGATGGTGCTGCGACCACGACAGACGGTATCGTCGACCTGACCATCGACGCGACTGGCACGGGCTCTGGCCTGTCGCTGCTGCGCATCTCCAACAGTAGTGCCACGTCAGGCGGCGTGCTCAAGACAGCGTTGGTCATGTCCTACCGCAGCACCGTCGCGGGCTGGTCCCTGAACAGCACCGCGTGGGGCGGCAGCGGCAAGCACGGCAGCCGACGGGTCTACATCCAGGTCCGCGACCGCGCCGGCAACTGGTCCAGCGTTACAAGCGACGCCATCTCGTTCCCGTAGGTCCTGCGCACCGGTCCGCGCCACGAGCGCGAGCCACGAGCGCGAGCCACGAGCCTCACATCGAGTGGCGCCTCGGGCCCGGTTGGCGCCTCGGGCCCGGGTGGCGCCTCGGGCCCGGGTGGCGCCTCGGGCCCAGGTGGCGTCTCATGATCTCGGACGTGAAGTTTGGTGTGCGCTACGAACCTGCGGGGGGGGTTCCATCGTCCGCCACAAGGCGACCCGCGGGCCGGCCCACGCTCGTCGGTCCCCACGCAGAGCTGTGCGGCGCAGGTGATAGAACGGTGGCCGTAGCGTAACGCTTACCAGGCGCGCAGGCGCGACCGGGCAGCCGGGGCGACGTTGTCCACAAAGTCCCAGAGATCCGAGTGTCACCAGGATGTGTGCATGCAGGACGCGCAGATCGGTCTTATCCTTCGGCAGCTTCGACGCCGTGCAGCACTCCGTCAGGTCGATGTCGGGGCCGGTCGGCGCATCAGTCGGGGAACGGTTTCTCGCGCCGAGCGAGGACAACTCGACAGCTTGAGCGTCCAGTCGCTTCGCGGCGTGTGCGCCTCTGTCGGGGCGACGCTCGACCTATC
>JBBQNA010000036.1:0-19631 GCA_038329515.1 Candidatus Limnocylindrales bacterium
GCCCGACCTGCTGGTGCTCACGGGGCCCGTGGGCCTGCGCGCCGACCAGGCGCGCGCAGGGTTGGAGGCGGGTGCTCACGTGCTGGCCGAGAAGCCGTTCACGGTCACGCCCCGGGAGGCCCGCGAGCTGGACGCGCTGGCCACGGCCCGGGGCCGGACACTCATGCTCTGCTACGCCTGGAACGAGATGGGCATCGTCGAGCACGCCCGCCGGCTACTCCAGGAGGACGGTGGCGTGGGGGCCGTGGAGCACGTCAGCGTGGTCATGGGCTCGGTCGTGCGGGCGCTCCTGACCACCGGCCAGAACTATGTCCCGACGGAGTTCGACGCGCCGCCGCGTCTGGAGACATGGGCCGACCCGGCAGTGTCCGGCGGCGGCTACAGCACCGGTCAGTTGACGCACGGCCTGGGCCTGCTGTTCCGGCTCATCCCCCAGCGGGCGACCGAGGTGATGGCGTTCACGAGCGCGCCGGGGGCCACGGTGGACCTGCACGACGCCATCGCGCTGCGCCTCGAAGGCGGTGCCATCGGGACGGTGTCTGGTACGGCGCTGCCGCCGGGCACCTACGGCAACGAGCACCAGTTGCAGATCCGGGTGACCGGCGATCGCGGGCAGTTGCTGCTGGATCTCGACCGGCCGCTGGTCCGTCGCTCCCGGGGCACCACTGACGATGTCACCGTGGAGTTGTCCAGCGACGACACCCTGTGGTCGTTCCAGCGGGTCATCGACCGCTTCGTGGAGCTGGCCCAGGGGCAGGACATCGAGAATCGGTCACCAGGGGAGCTCGGCGCCCGGGTCGTGGACGTCCTGGACGGGATGGCGCGCAGTGCCACGACCGGCGACCGGGTCACGATCGGGGGCTAGCTGTGGTCCCCAGACACGTTGTTGGCGACGGCCGAGGGTGAGAGCCCACCGAGCGCGGTTTGCGGATGGCTCTGATCGTTGCGGTCGAAGAAGACCGGCAGAGGGGTCAGCCGCTCGTCATTGGAGCGATATGGCCTGACGTAGGCCCACTTCCGCAGCAGTGTGCCGATGAACCGTTCTGTCTTGCCGTTGGTCCGGCGACGGAAGGGTCGGGGCCGGCTGTGGCCACGCTCGCCAAGCGCGGCCCGATAGGCACCCCCAACGATAGGCGGGTCCGTTGTCGGTGAGCACCCACTCGACCGTGGTGCGCCCGAACTGCTCATGACGCGCCTACGATGCGTCATGAGAGCCCCCATTGAGGTCTGGGGCTCTGGCACCCCATACCTGACGGGAGGCGCTCGCGTGCGAACGACGACCCGGGGGTCGGCAACCCGCCACCTCGGCGGCTCGCCAACGCGTACGCCGCGAGGTGCGCACGTGGCGCGCCGCGCGGGGCGCACGTGGCGCGAGGCGCGCACGACTCTACGGAATCACCGAAGGAGATCGGGGCCGAAGGTCGATCTCGAGGGCGTCAGAGGCCCGGAGCGTGACGAGATCATGGAATGACCGAAAGGTCGTCGGCCTGGAGCGCCGGAGGCAGCGATACGAGGCAGTCTCGTTCGGGGAATCCGGAGAAACGCGCCTTGGCGGGCGCCGGTCGGCCAGCCCGGCCGGACCCATGTGTCAACGACGTCCCTCAGGACGACAGCTAGCGATCGGCTGGCAGGATGCGCCGACCCCGCTTGAACGTGGCGACCGGCGCCAGTCGCTGACGCCCCTCGATGGTCGTCCCGATAGAGTCTACGAACGGGAAGCGGCCCTCGTCCAGGCGCAGCACCGCGATGTCGGCCGCCGCGCCGACCGCGAGCCTGCCCATCTCCCCGCTGCGTCCCAGGGCGGCCGCCGGTGCGACCGTGGCCATCGCCAGGACGTCGTCCAGGGGCAGGCCCAAATGGAGGTACTTGGACATCGTGGTCAGCAGGTCGAACACCGGTCCGTTGACATTGAAGCGGTGGAGATCCGAGCTGATGGTGTCCGGCCGGAAGCCATCAGCGAGCGCGGCCTCACCCCGCCTGAACGCGAACGAACCGGCACCGTGGCCGACGTCGAACAGGACGCCCCGTGCGCGTGCCTCGAGGGCGGACGGGATGACGCGCAAGTCGCTATCGAAGATGCCCGGCTCCCAGGCGGTGAAGGCGTGGGTCACGATGTCCCCGGCGCGCAGCTGTGACAGGATGTCCTCGATAGGTGCGTACGAGCCGCCGATGTGGACCATCACGGGGCACCCGATCTCGATGCCGGCCTCTACGGCCCGCGCCACTGCCTCCACCCCGTTGCGGCCGGCCAGCTGCTCGCTCACACGCACCTTGAGCCCCACGATGAGGTCCCGGTTGGCCTTCGCCACCTCGACGGCCCGATCGACGATGGCGTAGCGGATGTCGTGCAGCTCGCCCAGGACAGGATCCGCCTGGCCCATCACGGCGATGTTCAGGTAGGCCAGGATGGTGCCCTCGAAGGGCTCGATGAGGAACCGCCGGAAGCCTGCGAAGTTGTTGGCACCCGATGACCCGGCGTCCGCGATGGTCGTGACGCCCCGCTCCAGGTCATGCGGCCCAGGCAGGATGGACAGGTCCGCGCCGCCCCAGTAGACATGCACGTGCAGGTCGATGAGTCCGGGCACGACGAGCAGGTCGGTCGCGTCCAGGACCTCGGTGGCCTCTCCCAGTCCGATGTCCGGCTCGACCGCGACGATGCGGCCGTCCGTGATGGCGACGTCGCTGCGCGAGTGCAGCCCCGTGGCGGGGTCGATGACCGTGCCGCCCTGGATGATCAGGTCCATGTTCTGTGTCCTCGCCTCTCGAACGCTCCGTACCCGGCTGCTGCCGCACGCGTCATCGGCCGACGAGCACCGCTCCAGCGATGGCGACCGCGATACCGACGGCGGTGTAGACGCTACCCCGGATCGCCTGGGCCGCAGGCACCGAGACGCAGCCTACGAGGGCGACATACTCCTGGCCTGGCCGACAGCCATTCGGCAACTTGTTGTGGCGAGCCGGTGAGTACTGGCCCTTGTCCGCGTTCCCGGCACCCGGCCGTCCACCGCCCGGTGGCCGCTTGAAGTCCCTCGTGCCCGCGCCGCCGCCCACCTTGCCGTAGCCGCCCGCGAGACCTGGATCGAGCACCGAACGTGTGACACCCGTTGCGGGATCCACCGTCCACCACACGAGCGCGTCCTCGGCCGGCCCCGGCACGATGGCGATCGAACCCTGCTCGACTGCTGCTGCGAGGGCTGGTGCCATCGAGCCAGGTCGGGGATCCGACGCCGTCAGCCGGGACAGCGGCAGGTCCATCGAGAAGCTCGCGCCACCGAGCTGCCGGCCTTCCGGCACGAGGGCGCCAGACCGTATCCGCAGGAACTCACTCTCGAGGGCCGTCTGGAGGGCGCCATACCACAGCTGGCGCAGCTGGCTGGCGCTCGCCTGTTCGCCCTGCGGTGGCACCATCGTGACGCCATCCAGCAGCAGGTCGGTCTGGAAAGAGACGCCTCCTGTCCCGGGGTCCGGTCCATAGGAGGCCAGGTACACCCGCGGTGCGCCCACGAACGCCCGCCACCCGGGCCTGTCGGCGAGCGATGGCACGACCGCCCGCTCGGACGCGAGGACGAGCGCCCGATCGCTCACAGCGATCGGCCACAGGACATCCGCGAACGAGTACGAGGGATCCTCGACACCCAGCAGGTCCTGGTCCACGAAGTCCGCCACGAGCCCTCGCAGGGCCGCATAGTCACGGGCGCTGGCTGCGCCGGTGGACAGCATCAGGTGGTGGACCTGACCCAGGAACAAGGGCCCGGCGTCGTCGCTGGGCATCGGCGCAAGGTCTGCCGGCGTCACGTCCTGGAGTCCAGCAGGGACCCGGTCCAGCAGCACCCGCACGGCTTGCTCCGGCGCACGACCCGGAGCGCTCCGCTCCACTGTCAGGCGCATCGATGCCAACTCGGTGGTCTCGGTCTGGGCCCCGAAGACGTCCGTGCCCCGTCCGCCGATGGAGAACGGCGTGCCGACGGTCGCCACGCCATCCACCATGAGCACAGGAGTCCACGGCTGCTCCCCGGACAGCGCACTGAGGATGCTGCCACCGATGCCGTCGTACTGTGGCTCGAAGTACAGGAAGACCTCGCTGCGTTCCAGCAGCACCGGGTCCAGCACGTGCTCCAGCACCTGCTGCTCGGCGATGCCGGCCGCGTCGATCTCCTGGATGACCAGCCTGAGGGTGACGATCTGGCGCGCCTCGTCCGGCAGTGACTTGGCGGTGGTCGTCGGGGCTGTGAGGGTCGTGCCCGCGGTCGCGGTCGGCAGCGTCGGGTCCATGTCCAGCCAGCCGGCGCCGAACGCGGCCTGGACCCAGACATGAGGTCGAACCGCGTCCAGGGCGCCCGTCGTGGACGCATCATCTTGCCCGCGGTCTGTGAGCGCGTCCCCAAGGGCAGCCCGCAGGAGAGCGTAGTCACGCGCCGCCCGATCGTGGACCTCGGCGGCCCTGAACATGGGCACGATCTCCGTGCCCGGTGTCGGCAGCGGCAGCAGCGCCGGCTCACGGGAGCGTTCCACGACGCGCTCGGCGGCGGGCGTGTCCAGCTCCGCGAACGCGAACTGGTGAGGCACGACCATCGCATCCAGCAGTGCCGCCAGCAGGGCCGCCCTGTCCCAGGCGTTGCCGGCGCGCGCAGCGAGTGTCCCGGAGGCGCCCCGCAACACTCCCGGATACGGGTCGAAGGCGATCCGGTCGCGCACGAACGCGAACGCTGCCATGGGGTCGTAGTCGAGTGCTGCTGCCAGGCCTTCGACCGTCCAGTCGCCCTCGGGCATCGTGTCTGCCTGCGCGAACGCGGCCACGGCGACGGGACCCAGGTTCATCTCGTCGGGCAGGTCCGGCGGCGTGTCGCTGACGTCGAGCGCCGCGGATGACGCGAGGTCAGCGTCCGCCGGGAGCGGGAAGGGAACGCTCGCCGTGGTCCCGCCCTGTTGTGCCAGGGCCATCGGTGGTCGAGCCTGGGGCAGCACGAGGGTGAGCATGAGGGCGACCAGGACGATGGGTCGAGCATGTCTCCGAAGGTCCACGCCGCGCATCATGGGCCTTCCACGACCACCTGTTGCACGACCGTACTGAGCGCCACGCCAGCGAGGCCCAGCTCCAGTGTCAGTTCGTGGCTGCCCGGCGTCAGGGGCTGGTCCAGGATCAGCTCGCAGTGCTGGCCATGCCGGATGTAGCAACCCGCCTCGGTGCCCAGCGATGACACCGGGATGGGCACGCCCGCCTCGCCCGGCGTCCGGTTGGCCAATGCCAGCCCCGCCGAGTCACGGGCGATGCCGTCCACGCGCAGCTCGAGACTCGTCAGATACCTCGAGACCGGCCCCGCGTGGTGCAACAGCAGCGTGCCTGGATCCTGCAGCCCGACCGCCATCTCCTCCGGCCAGTAGCGCTCTACGAGCGTCCACAGGTCCGCCATGTCGTCGATCCTGCCACCCGCCAGCAGCGTCCGCACCCGCTGGACCAGGAGCGTCACGCACGTCCCGATCTGGGCACCGCCAAGCTCCGCGGATGCCCGTCCCCGGGGATGCGGGCCATAGACACCCACGATGGGACCGGCCAGCTCCGGTGCGAGCGCGTCCAGGTCCACGAGCTGTGGATCGATGGCCATCACCCACGACGTCTCGGTGATGGATCCGTGGTCGACCGCGACCGGCCAGTCACTGCCCAGGCCCGCGCCGAGCGCCGCGTTCAGCTCCAGATAGCACAGACCGTAGGCCCGGAACCCGTACATCGCCGGGTCGCCCACGCGGATCTCGCCCTCGACCTCGTGGCAGACACGCTTGATGAGGTGCAGCAGGTCCAGCGGCGCGTGACCGGTATGGATGACCACGACGCGCGCACCGAAGGCCGCCAGCTGGGTGATGGTGGAGCGCAGCGCGGCCTCCACCAGCGCGGCCTCATAGCGAAGGCTCCAGGGCAGGTGGAGCGTGCCCATCGTCAGGGTGCTGTGTGGCAGGACCACGCCTCCCAGCTCCTCGGCCGCACGTACCACGACGTGGCTCGCGGTCAGGCTGTCGGTGCCCAGCGGCAGGTGGGGCGCATGGAACTCGATGGCACCCAGCGGCACCCATGCCACCGGCGCGCGCGCCATGGCCGCGGCGAGCTCCGCGGGGCGCATCCGGTCGAGCCGGACCTCGAGGGTCATGCCGTGCCTCGTTGCTTCCTGGTCAGTCGACCAGGAAGCCGCCGTTGATGTCCGTGACCTCGCCCGTGATGTAGCCCGCATGCTCGGAGGCAAGGAACGCGACCAGCGCCGCAACCTCCTCCGGCTTGCCGAAGCGGCCCACCGGGATGCGTGACATGAGGTCCCGCTGGTCGGCGATCATGTCTGTATCGATGAGCGTCGGTGCCAGCGCATTGGACGTGATGCCGTAGGCCGCGTACTCGTTGGCGATGGACTTGCTGAGCGTCATCAGGCCGCCCTTGGATGCCGCATACGCGGCCACGCTCCTGGCACCGCCGGCCTTGCCCGCGCTGGAGCCGATGGCCACGATGCGGCCGTAGTGATGCTCACGCATGCTGGGCAGCACGCGCCTGGCACACAGGAAGCCGCCCGTCAGGTTGATGGCCAGGGTCCGGTCCCACAGCTCCCGCGTGGTCTCCTCGAAGGGCACGATGGGAAAGATGCCAGCGTTGATGACCAGCACCGCGACGTGGCCGAGCGTCGCCTCGACGGTCGAGAACGCGGCGTCCACGGCGGCCTCATCGCTCACGTCGCAGGCCACGCCCAGGATGCCCGGGTGCTCGGGCGGCACGAGGTCGAAGGCAGCGACCTGAGCGCCATTGGCGGAGAGCGTCTCGGCGATCGACTTGCCGATGCCACGCGCCGCGCCGGTGACCACGGCCACGCGCCCGGCCAGGCCATCCACCTGGATCATGTCAGCGTCCCCCTCATCCCGATACCCGTCAGGCTGGTTTCCTCTCCAGCAATCTATCACGGGGCAGAGGTGGGTCGGCCCGCCCGCCGATCCGTGTGATGCCCCGAATCGCGAACAGGATGCCGACCGCTACGGCCGTCAGCAAGATCACCAGGAACGTGCTGACGATGGCCCAGTACACCGGGATCGAGACGCAGCCAAGGACGAGCAGGTACTCATTGCCGCGCTTGCACTTGCCGTTCATGCGTGCTTGAAGGATCTTCTTGGCCCGCTTGGCCTTGTCGTAGTCGGGTATCGTCGAGGACGTGCCTCGGTCAGGGAGTGTCGGCCTGGTGCCGCCGCCTTCGTAGAACTGGCCGCCCAGACCGGGGTCGATCACTGCTCGAGCCGCTCCCGTGGCCGGATCGACCGCCCACCAGGCCCGTGCGGTGGCTGGTTCGCCCGGCACCACGCCCAGCTGCCCGGCCGAGACGGCGGCCACCAGGGCCGGCGACGCCGTCGCCAGCATCCCGAACTCGTTGAAGCCGACCACGGTCAAAGATTGGTCCATGACCTGGCTGACGCCGATCGATCGACGACCCTCGGCCCGAAGCGTCCGAGCCAGCCCTCGGCCGAATTCGGTCTCGAGGGCGCTCTGGAGCACCCCATACCACAGCTGACTGGCAGGAGCGGCCGCGGGATCAGAGCCCTTCCGCACGATGGTGCTGATGCCGTCGACCAGCAGGTCGGTCTCGAACATGATGCTGTCAGGCCCGCCCGACCCGGGACCCATGGAGGCCACGAACACCCGTGGCCGACCCACGAATGACAGCAGGCCATCGATGGCGTCGACCTCCGGGACGATGCCGCGCTCAGAAGCCACGACCAGGGCTTCGTTGGCGACCGCGACGGGCAGCAGCAGGTCACTCAGGGCGTATCCCTCAACGCCGTTGTCGACCAGCAATTCCTCCGCCACCCACGACGCGGCCAGGCCTCGGTCGATCGCCTGCAGGCGGGGGTCGGCACCGCCCGTCGAGACCAATACCTGGTGGAGCATCCCGAACACGAGCGGGCCGCCGGGACCGACCGGCAGCGGCGGCAGGGTGCTGACATCCACGCTACCCGCGGCGCGTGCCGCCTGTGGCACCCGATCCACAAGCGTCCGTGTCGACTCCCTGGGAGCCTGTCCCGGGACCTCACGGGTGACCGACAGCCGGAGACTCAGCAATGCCGCTCCGCCGCCACCACCACCGAGGCCACCAAAGCCGCCTCCGCCTCCATCGCCATTGCCGATCGGGAATGGGAGGCCCTGTTGGCCGTCGGCATCGACCAGGAGGACGGGCACATAGGAGGTGGCTGCCCCGACGTTGCCCAGCGGGCCCAGGCCGGAGCTGTCGGCGTTCGGCTGGAAGTACAGGAATGTGGCGGTATCCGCGGCGTCGGCTGCGCTCATGAGGCGCTCCAGCAACAGCTCCTCGTACACGCCGTCGGGGTGGAGCGTCTCTGAGATCACCCGGATGGTGACGCGTTGGTGTTGCTCCGCCGGCATCTCGTCCGCGGTGCGGGCGGCAACGGCCAGCGCCTGGCCAGGCTCCGCGCCGGCAAGGGACGGGTCGTAGTCGACCCACACGCCGGACTCCTCGACCTGGACCCAGGTGTGGTGGACCACGTCCGCCAGCGCCCCCTGGATGGACACCGGGGCCATCGCGTCGACCCGGTCGCCCAGGGCCCGTCGCAGCAGGGCGTAGTCGCGCCGGGCGCGCTGCTGGATAGCAGCCCCGTCGAGACCGGCAAGGCGCAGGTCGGCCGGATCGGACAGTGGCGCGGCAGGGCGGTCGAATGCGTGGTCGACGAGCAGGCCGGCCACCTCTGGCGTCACGTCGCCGAACGCGACCCGCGAGGTGACGCCCATCGCATCCAGCAGATCGTGCAGCAGCAGCGCCCGATCGGACGCGTTAGCGCTGCGTGCCGCGAGCGTGCCGTCCGCACCGCGGAGGACACCTGGGTAAGGTTCGAATCGGATGAAATCCCGCACGAACGCGAACGCCGCCGCCGGGTCCGTGCCCAGCGACGCGGCGAGGGCGCCCGTGTCCCACTCAGACAGCGGCAGGGACTGCGCCGCTGCGTAGGTCGTGGCCAGCACATCGTCGAGCGACTGCTCCCCGGCCGCCTCCGGTTCGTCGACGACCGGCAGGTCAGCGTCGGTGACGAGATCGTCGCTATCGGGCAATCGCAGGTCGACGGACTCGACCGACCCCACCGCGGGGGCAGGCGCGGCTGACGCGCCCGCGGCGAGGACCGTGGTCGTACCGTGTCCCAGGTCGACGGCCGACGTTGCCATGATGAGGGTGGCCAGGGCGATGGCCGCCAGGCGATCGCGGGGACGCTTGGGCGCCATGGTGGGATCCTCCGGACGGGTGGTGCCGGAACGTGCCACGGGTGGATCGACGCCATGAGTGGCGACCCGCGGGCCACACTGTACGCCTGTATCGGTGCCCGCAGACGGCTCGTTGTCCTCCTGGGCCAGGACTATGATGCGATCCCGCATCGGCCTCCTGGCCGAGCGGTGTAGCGAGCGTGCGCCATGCGTGGGAGCCGATCCCGATCCCTGATCGCGGGCATCACGTGCGCGCTCGCGGTGGCGATGCTCATCGCGCCCGGCTCCCCGGATGAGGCCGCGGCGCAGGGTGTCACCTGCACCACCGAGGTCGAGCCGAACGATCTCCCGGAGACATCGCAGGTGCTCACCGGCGACGTGTGCATCGAGGGCGACCTGGCACAGCTGAATGATCAGGACCTGTTCGTCTGGGATGTCCCGGCCCTGGGTGCGTTGCACGCCTGGACGCTGGCCATCGAGGGTGTCCCCGAGACGATCACCAGCGTCCGCCTGTACCGGGTGACGACAGGGCCGGGTGCAGTACCAGCCGTCGACAACCGCGAGTTGATGCGGGTCGACTCCTCGGCCACGGACCGAACGCCGGGGATCATGACCGATGTCACGTTCGCTCCGGGCCGCTATCTCCTCGGCATATCCAGGGGTGCACCCGTCGGCGGCGGTGACCTGCCGGCCGGTCCCTATACGGCGCGCCTGGAAGTGACAGGGGTCGTGCCGCCATCGGGTGACATCGAGCCAAACGACGACACCGCGAGTGCGGCGCCTCTGGGGGCATCATTCGAGCTCGCTGGGGATGCCGCCGGTACGCAGGACGTATTTGCCTGGACCCTGACTGACGAGGAAGCCGGCACCTCCTGGGATATCTCGATGCGCATGCCGTTCGCCGCCGTGGGCTCATCGAACGTGATCCTGTCGTCGATGACCGGCTCGATGTTGGCCCAGGCGCCCGTGGGGCCGGAAGGATTGGCGCGCATCTATGACCTGCGCCTCCCACCGGCCACCTATCTCGTGACCGTCCCGGCGGCCGCCGGCCCCCAACCGTATGTGCTCGGCAGCGCCGTGTCGGTGGTCGCCAGCTCGGACGCGGAGCCCAATGACACCCCTGCCACCGCAGTGTTCCTCGATCCTGCTGCTGGGCCCGTGCGAGGCAGGTTGGCGAGGGATCAGGACACCGACTTCTACGTGCTGCCGGTCGACGCCAGGCTCGCCGAGACCCAGTTCGACGTGGCCCTCACCTGGACCACTGGTCCGCCCCGCCAGGTGTGCCTGTTTCGGGACACCAACACGGTCATGCAATGCCGGCAGGGCGCCCAGGGCGCCTCCGTGCTGTCGAACCTGCGTCTGGATGTTGGCGACTACACGCTCCAGGTCGTCGGCGACGAGAGCCCGGAGGATGGCTACGAGATCAGCATCCAGGATGTCGGGCCGGCCCGTGCCGACCGGGAGATCGAACCCAACGATGATGGTCTGACAGCAGCGACCTTCGATCCCTCGGTGGTCATGACCGGCCGCGCCGATGCGGGCGACGACGACTACTACCGGGTGGTCGTCACCGGCGAACCAGGGCTCTGGCGACTGGAGGCGGCAGGCACGGACCTGGAGCTCCTCGAGTGGACCGGCCGGGACAAGAGCGTCATGGCATCTGGCCAGGTGTCGGCCGACCGGACCGCCGCCTCCCTGTGGGACCTGTATCTCGTCCCCGGCTCGCACTGGGTCCACGTCAGGGCGAGCGGCGGCGACTACCGACTGACGATGACGGCCCTCGGCCCCATCGACGCGACCAGCGAACGGGAGCCCAACAACGACGCCCTCACCGCCCAGACCATCGTGGTCGACACGGCCCGTGTGGGCCGCCTGCCCGACGCAGCGGACGTGGACACCTTCCGATTCTCGCTCAGGGCCACCGACCATGTCGTGATCCGACTCGATCCGCCTGATGACGGGGCCATCGAACTGGACGTGGTGTCCGCCGGGACGACGCTCACATCGCTGCGCCACCCCGTTGCCGGGACGTCACTCGCGTACGACGCACTGCTATGGCCGGGTGACTACGAGGTCCGGGTCCGATCCGACTCCGGCAGTGTGTCGCCGTATACGCTTCGCCTGGAACGGCTCGACCCGTTCGCTCTGCCCGCGGACCTGGAGCCCAACGACACCGCGGGCCTCGCGCGGCCGCTGCCATCGACACTGGAGGCGGTAGGCTCCGGCTGGGGAACGGCAGGTGAAGACGACTGGTATCAGCTGCCCCCACTCACCTCCGACGCGGCCGTGCAGCTTGAGGTGACAGGGGAGGCAACGCTGGTCGGCCTGGAAGATGCCTCCTCCAGCCTGTCGTGGACCCCAGGCCCAGCCAGCGGTCAGTACCTGTCTGCCCCGATCCCTGCCGGCGCACAGGTGCTGCTGCGGGTCACGGCGACCGGTCCCTATCGTGTCCGGGTCACCTCGGCTGGGCTGTCCGACCCGCCTGCAGACGTGATGGCTGTCGACCCGCCGCCTACGCTGGAGGTGGTGACCGACATCGCGGAGGTCGCCGCATGGTCCACGTTCGGCCAGCGACCCACTGTGTCCGTGGTCATGACCTCCCAAGGCACCACCGATGCCACGGTGACGCTCGAGACCACGGTCAGCGACCTGGGCTGGTCGGTCGAGGCGGCGGCCTCCAGCGTGGAGGTGCCGGCGGGCGGCAGCGTGACTGTGCCGTTGCTCGTCGCGATCCCTGCGGATGCCCGGGCCGGCGTGCCAGTCAGGATCAGCGTCCGGGCGACCACGCCGAACGGAGCCTCTTCCACCGACTTCGTGGATATCCTGCCCCGGAGCGCGGCACCCGCGGTCGGCGCTGTCCAGGACTGGCCGCTCCCCGCTGCGCTGCTCGGTGGTCTGGACGTGGCATCGCTGGCGGTCGGTGGCGCGATCCACGGCAGCGCCGATCCAGGCAGGGAGAGCCTGCTGCACGATGGCCTCGCCGTGACCGGATCTGGCTACTCGCCCCAGGCGAGGGACGACGCCCTGACCATGTCGGTCGACCTGGCTGGTGACGATCCGGTACTCGTCGCAGGCACCATCGTGAACGCGCTGGCATTCGATGGGCAACTTGCGTATCGCCCTCGCGACTTCGAGCTGCTGCTCTCGGACGACGCCGTCACGTGGCAGACCGTGCTGACGGGCGAGTTGACCCCGGTCAGCACCGACCAATCGTTCGTGCTGGACCGGCCCGTCGCTGCCCGGTTCGCCCGGCTACGGATCACTTCGGCGTACGGCATGTTGATCAGCGGAGGGCCCATCACCTATGCGCCATTGGGCGAATGGAAGGTGATCGCGGTTCCTGGTTCGGTCGTATCCACGGCTCCCTGGAACATCGCGGACCCAACGCGTGGCGGGCATGTGGTCTGGATGGATCCCCAACCGAATACGGAAGCGCTCGTGACGGGCATCCTCTCCGCTGACCCCACACCCTGGCTGCCGTATATCGCACGGAACCGGCCACCGAGTTGGGTGGTCGGCTTCCAGTCCGACCGAACGGCGCAGTTAGCGGAGTTCCAGTGGGTCGATCCACCCGGGTCCACCCCCGAGACCCGCCCTAACCAGGTCCAGCTGGAGGTGAGCGTCGAGGGCCCGGTGGGTCCCTGGCGATCCGTTGGATCATGGTCGCTTGTCCGTGGCGCGGACGGCCTCGTGGCACCGATCGTCTTTCCGGAGCCAGTGTGGGCCCGGTTCGTACGGTTCTCGCCCAACGCCCCCGTGGACACCGACAGCGCGTGGGAGATGCCCTCGACGCTGCGCGTCCTGGAGCGTGCAGAAGATGCGACGTATCGATCCATCCTTGGCGAGTGGGGCATGGGCAGCCCGCTGGGCATCCACGAACTGCTCGTGCCGCCACTCAGCGCCATCGGCGACGCAGGTGATGCGGACGACGATACGTCCGCGACCGCATCGCCCCTCGCAGTGGGTGAGGTCGCCAGCGGCACGGTCCAGCGCCAGCAGGACGAGGACTGGTTCGTGCTGGCGACCCCGGCCGGACAGGACCAGTTGATCCTGGAGCTCCAGGGTCGCCGCTATGTGGATGCCACCGTGGAGCTATACGACGACGCCGGGGTAGGCGTGCCGGTGAAGGAGTCCGAGGGTCGAAGCGCGGGGTTCGCGCGCATCACGGCCGTGGTCGTGCCTGGCGCCACCTATCGTCTGCGGGTGCAGCAGCCACCGTTCTCGCTGGTGGTGACCTATGACACCAGCGGCAGCCTGGGGCCATACCTGTCATACGTGGGTCAGGCGATCCGCGTCTTCGCGGCGGGCGTGAGACGGAACGAGGAGGCTGTGTTGATCGTCCCGTTCGAGGAGCTGGCCCTCCTTGATGACTGGAGCGACGACCCGAACGCCCTCCAGTCAGCTGTCGAGGGCCAGGTCCTTGGAGCGTTCTCGAGCGGCGTTGAGGCATCCGTCCTGGAAGCCGCCAAGCGGGTCGAGCAACGCCCAGGGACGCGCGCCATCCTGGTGATGTCCGACGGTGAAACGCTGAGCTATGACATGCGCACCGCGATGTACGAATCCGTTGGCACGGCGCGGCCGCTGATCTTCTCGGTCCATGTCGCCGGCAGCGGCGCATCCGTTGACAGCAGCAACCTCATGCGGGACCTGAGCAGCAACGGCGGTCACTACCAGTACGCGGCTTCGCACGGCGACATCGACGGCGCGTTCGATCGGGTCGCCACGTGGCTGCGCGGTCCCGCGCCATATTCGGTGTCATACACCACCGCCGAGATCCCCAGGCTTCCGGGCTCCATCAGCGTCCGTTCCGAGTCGGGGCCCGTCGTCATCGGTGGCGATGTGGCCATCGAGCTGGTGCTGGACACATCCGGCAGCATGCTGCGCAAGATCGGCAAGCAGCAACGCATCCAGATCGCGAAGATCGTGCTCCGGAGCCTCGTGACGGACACCCTGCCAGCGGGCATCCCGGTGGCCCTGCGGACTTTCAAGTCCGGCAAGGGGTCGTGCGGCACTGTGATGGCCGTGCCCCTCGGACCGCTGGATCGCGCGACCATGGCGGCACGCATCAAGGGTCTCAAGATCAACAAGGGCACCAAGACGCCCATCGGCGCGACGCTCCGACAGGTGGCCGGTGATCTGGCCGGGGTAGAAGGTCCCAAGGTCGTCGTCCTGGTCACCGACGGCGAGGAGACCTGCAAGGGCGACCCGGCCGCCGAGGTCGCCGCCCTGGTCGCCCGGGGGCTGGATGTCCAGGTCAATATCGTCGCCTTCGCGATCGATGATGAACAGTTGCAGGCTGACATCGCGAGTTGGGCAGCCATCGGCAATGGCACCTCATTCCAGGCCGACGATGCGACGGAGTTGGGCGCCGCCATCGCGAAGGCGCTCGCAGCGCCGTTCCGGGTCTATGACGAGACAGGCACGCTCATCGCGAGCGGCATCGTCGGCGGCCCGTCGGTCGCGGTGCCCGTCGGTTCCTACCGGGTCGATGTGCTGACTGATCCGATGGCCACCTTCGAGGCCGTCGTGGTCACATCCGGTGCCGGTATCGACCTCGTGCTGGGCGACCCGGCGCCGTGATCCGCCACACCGAAGGGAGGCGAGCGATGGGATCCTGGAGACGTGTGCTGGGGCTGACGACGACGGCGGCTGTGGTGGTCGGCTCCCTGGCGCCCGGCGCGTCTGCGCAGGACACGCAGCCGTCGGCCGCCCTGACCGCCGTATCCCAGCCGACGCTCAGCGCGTCCGTGGACCGCGCCATCGCGGACGCAGCACTGAAGCTCGCCGGCGACCCTGGGGCCGTCCGGGCATTCGTGGTCGATCACGTTGCCCGGGAAGGGTATGAGGGGGTCATGAAGGGCGCGCGAGGGACGTTCCTGACGGGCGCTGGCAACTCGGCCGATAGCGCGCTCCTGATGTCTGCCCTGCTGCGTGGCGGTGCGCCGGATGCGCGCGTGCGGTATGCGACATGCGATTCGGAGGCGACCCTGCCGGCACCGTCAGGGGCACCGGTCGAGTCCGTCCTCGACCACGCCGACGAGATCGTGGCGGCCATCGAGGACCCTGATCTGCAGGCCGCGATCCTGGCACTCCGTGACTACCGGGTGCGCGCGAAGGAGCGTGCGGCGACGTCGAGCCAGGCGCTGGAGTTGGCACTCTCTTCCGGGACGCGTCCCTGGACAGCAGCGCCGCCGGTCGCCTTGATACCCGCTGCTCATGTCTGGCTCCAGGTGGAGCAGGCGGGAGTGTGGACAAACCAGGATGCGACGACCACCTCGGGCGAGCCACCCTGCTTCTCGAATGCCACCTACGACACGCTGCCTGCCTCCATGGATCACCAGGTGCGTTTCCGGCTCACCGTGGAGCGGCAGTCGGCGGCCGGCCTGCAGACGGCGACGGCGCTGGATGTCCTGGGGCCTATGGCCGAGTTCGCCGCGTCGCGGATCGCATTCGCCTTCGGGGAGCCCATCGGCCTCATCGAGCGCGTCGTCGATGACAGTGCCGTCGAAGCGCCATATACCCCGATCCTGCGCATCGACGGTGAGACCATCGCCGGGACGCCGTTGCTGTTGCCGCGCATCGTGGCCACCGGCGACAACGGTCTCGGCGGATTCGATGCCTTCGGCGGCTTCGATGGCACGATCGGTGCTGAAAGCTCGCCAGTACCCGAGGTCGATCCCATCACGGCCGCGTGGCTGGACATCGACCTGATGTCGCCCGATGGCGTGGTCGTGGCGCTGCGCAGTGATGTGTTCGATCGAATCGGGATCGTCGCCCGCACCGACGGCACGGCCGCCTCGGCTGTGGTCGAGCCGCTGCCGCAGGTGAGTGGTGAATACGCCGCCCTGGACACGATGTGGCAGGTGGGCCTGTTGCTGGGTGACGTCCGAACGCCGGACACGACCGTGGTCCAGGAACTGGACATCATCACGGTCGATGGGTTGTCCGGGACCCTCGACGCACTGCTCCGATCGTTCCCTGCCATGCGCCACGACATGGGTGGCGACGCCGCGGTTCCGGTGGTGCTGCTTGCTGGGCTGGGTCCCGTGGCCGGTCCGGCGAAGCGGGGCGGTCTCGTGCCCGGTGAGGTCGCCACGCAGCTCATCCTCGATGCCATCCATGTGCCCGGAGCAGCGCCAGCCGACGTGGCGTCGGCGGCCCGTGAGGCGCAAGCGACGGTCACCGCAGAAGGGATGCTCGTCGCCATCGCCGGCGGCACCGTCGATCCGCTGGGCAGCGTCGGCCAGGTGTTCGCGGCGGCGGCCATGGCGGGCACGCCGTTGGTGACGCTCCAGCCTGGGGACACACCCGAGGTTGGCGGCGCGACGTCGCAGGCATTGGCGCGCATGACCGCCCGGCTGCGGCAGGGATACAGCCTGTTGACTCCCGCGATCGCGCCATCGATCTATAGCACGGCCCGGACCGCATGGTGGCTCGTCGACCCGATCACCAGTGCCATCCGTGACGAACACGAGGATGGCCGCCATGCCGATACTGCGGAATACGGCGGGACCACGGTTCGCACGACCAGCAAGTGGCAGAGGTTCTGTGATCTGGCGTGGCGGCTGCGTACGCCGATCTTCCTCGCGGCCATCGCCCTGGCGGGTGTGACCGGCTTCAACCCCAAGACCGGCGGCGCGATGTTGAACGGCGTGATCAAGGTCGGCGAGGGGTATCGCAAACAGAAGCAGGCAGGCAAGGACGCGCTCAAGGCCGCGTGTCCGAATGAGGCCATCGGCCCACCGCTGCCCTGAATCCGTGTCCCGATGGGCTGGTGACGTTTCCAGACGCGCGCTACCATGGTCGGGTTCGGTGACGCCCGTTCGCCCGAGGGGGCGTCACAGAGCACCGGAGGAGACTGCGCGTGCGGATCGGGATCGACAGCTACTCCTACCACCGCCGGTATGGCGAGGTGCGCCCGGGTGAGACACCAACAGCGCACCCGGTCTGGCCCTTGATGCCTGCGCCCGTGCTGGAGCACGCCCGGTCGCTGGGTGTCGATGACCTGTACCTCGAGACCTGCTACCTGCCCGAACCGGAGACGCTGGACGCCGGGACGCTCGACGCAGGACCGGTGCGCGTCGGCTTCTCCTGGGGTCACCCGTGGCCAGTCGGCGCGTTCCACGGGCTCGATGGCGGCCGGACGCCGGCGGCGGAGGATCATCTGGCGCGTTGGGCAGCGGCCGCCGCGCGACTGGGCCACCCCACCATGCGCATCACCCTCGGCAGCCCGGCCTCCAGGGGCACCGAACCGGCCCAGGTGCTGGTCGACCGGCTCGTCGAGCCGACCCGACGCGCCGCAGAGGCCGCCGAGCGGCTCGGCCTGCAGCTGGCCATCGAGAATCACGGTGACCTGCGGGCCCAGGACATCCTGGAGATCATCGAGCGGACCGGTGCGTCCAACCTGGGCGTGACGCTCGACAACGTCAACCTCATCCGGGTCGGCGACGACATGATCGAGGGCACCCGTGACCTGGCACCCAGGACGCTGCTGGTCCAGCTCAAGGATCATCCCCCGTTCACTGGGATGCCCATCGGAGGTCCCGAGTCGGTGGCCCTGGGCGAGGGTGTCGCCGACCTGCAGGGCGTCCTTCGGGAGCTGGCGATCGCCGGCTACGATGGCGCGGTCTGCGTCGAGCTCGCATCCCTTGGGTCGGGGCCAGTGGACGAGCTGGCGATGATCGAACGTAGCGTGTCCTGGCTGCGTGACAACGTGCCTGGTGCGCAGCGCGCGTCGGGCGGCAATACCCCACTGGAGGCGGCTGATGGCTGAGATCCCGTTCGTTGACACGCACGTCCACTTCTCGGACCTGCAGGATCCCAACCTGTACTACGCGTGGCTCCAGCCAGGCTGGAAGCATCCCACCCTGGGCGACATCGAGGGCATCCAGGCGCAGCGCTACTGGGCCGACGAGTTCGTGGCCGAGACCCGCTTCTCCAACGTCAGCAAGTCGGTCCACGTCCAGGCGGCCCTGGGCATCAAGGACCCGGTCGAGGAGACCAAGTGGCTCCAGGCCTTTGCTGACCGACTGGGCCACCCGCATGGCATCGTGGCCGAGGTGCATCTCCAGCAGGACGACGCCCAGCAGGTCATCGAGCGCCATATGGCCTACGCCAACATGCGCGGCGTGCGTGACTTCGGTCCCGGCAACTACCTTATCGATCCGCAGTGGCGCACGGGCTACGCACTTCTCGAGGCCCACGACCTGGTGGCCTGCCTGGATTCGTCCCCCCAGACCTATGCGGACATGCGCTCGCTGGCCGAGGCATTCCCCAACATCGTCATCTCGCTCGACCACGCCGGCTTCCCCCGCCAGCGGGACGCCGAGTACTTCGCGATGTGGAAGCGGGAGCTCCAGAACCTTGCCGGCGCCCCGAACGTGACGATCAAGATCTCCGGCCTGGGCATGTGCGACAACGCCTGGACGGTCGATTCCATCCGGCCCTGGGTCATGACCTGTATCGAGACCTTTGGTGTCGAGCGCGCCTTCTTCGGCAGCAACTGGCCGGTCGACCGGCTGTACTCCAGCTACCCGGATGTCATCGACGCGTACGCGGAGATCATCAAGGGCTTCTCGAGATCCGAGCAGGAAGCGCTGTTCTTCGCCAACGCAGAGCGCATCTTCCGGATCTGATCATCGAAGCGTTCGTTCGACCGGGCACGCTGACATGATCGAACGGCGAACTGCGCTCGTGACCGGGGCTGGCAGCGGCATCGGTCAGGCCACGGCCTCTCTCCTGCTGGAGCGTGGCCACCAGGTCCTGGCCACGGACCTGCGGCTCTCGTCCCTGGACGGTCTCCGGGACGCGGGTGCCCGGACCGTGGCTGCGGACCTGTCCACGGTGGAGGGTCGGACCGCGCTCCTGGACGAACTGGACCCGGCCGTGCCGCTCGACTCACTGGTCAACGCGGCGGGCGTCATCGTCCTGGCGCCCATCGAGACCGTGACCGTGGACGACTTCCGACGCGGGTTCGCCACCAACGCCGAGTCGGTGTTCTTCCTGTGCCAGGCCATGGCGACCCGGATGCGCGCTGGTGGCTCCATCGTCAACTTCTCGTCGCCCTCGGCCAAGTTCGTGGCCACCACCGAGGCCGCGGTGTATGCCGCGACCAAGGCCGCCATCTCCCAGGTCACTCGATCCTTTGCCATGGCGTACGCACCGCGCCCCATCCGCGTGAATGCGCTGTCACCCGGTATCACCGACACCCCCATGCAGGCGCGCGTCCTGGAAGAGGTCGCCGCTTCCCGGGGCATCACGTCCGAGGAGCTGGCAGCCAGCCGCCTGACGAGCGTACCCATGCGCCGGACCGCCTCACCCGCGGAGATGGCCGGCATCGTGTACTGGCTGCTGTCCGACGCATCCGCGTACATCACGGGGCAGGTCATCAACGCCGACGGCG
>JBBQNA010000037.1:0-19100 GCA_038329515.1 Candidatus Limnocylindrales bacterium
CTGTACACGCCCGTGACCACCGTCCGGGGTGCCATCACGGCCAAGCCGCGCGGCGGTGGCACAGGGGTCTATTCGCTGCGCGTGCCGTGGCTGGTGGCGCCTCGGGGCACCTCCGACATCCGCCAGTCGGACAACAGCAAGCTGCGGTACACCAAGAGCGGCGCGACCGCCAAGTCGAGCGTGAGGTTCCGCAACTACGGCCTCCACAAGGGCATCGCGGAGGTCTTCGCATGGGGCCTCTCGGACGGCAACGACCACATCGGTGAGGTCGACCTCCGCGCCGCGGGCGTCGAATCGCTGGACACCTCCGTGTGCACGGGCGTGCCCGACTCATCCGACCGCTGCCTCGTGTTCGCCATCAACACCTGGTACCCGTGGTCCAACGCGGCCGCCAACGAGTTCGACATCAACATCGATGTGAACAAGGACGGCACGGCCGATTTCATCCTGCTGTCGTACGACGACGGCGCGATCTTCGCGGGCGCCAGCAACGGCGTCACCGACGCTCTCGTGTTCGATGCCGAGACGTTCGACCTCATCGATGGCACGGTGGCCAACGTGGCCGCCAACGGCACCACGCTGTTGATGCCGGCACTCGCGAGCGACTTCGGCCTGAAGAAGGGCGGCCCCTCGTCGTTCGACTACTGGGTCGAGAGCTACACCGTGGCCTCGGACACGCAGCAGTCGGACGTGATGTTCACGGGCGACTCGGGCGCCGGGAACAGCCAGAACGCCCGCTTCGATGCGTTCAAGCCGTCCATCAGCAACGGCTTCTTCAAGCCGCTCGGCGCGAGCAAGGTGACGACCATCCCCCTCAGCGTCAACACCTCCACGCTCCACACCAACCGCGGCCAGAAGGGCTGGTTGGTGGTGACCATGGACGACACCAATGGTGCCGACCAGGCAGACACGGTGGTGCTCGGCAAGCTACCGTAGGCGACCTGCAGTCCCTGCTACCCAGGGAGGAGACCAGAGGCCCTCGGCGATGTGCCGGGGGCCTCTGCGCATGTCAGCGACCTCAGTCGAAGAGGGTGCCCTGACCCGGGTCCGGGGCTGCCACACGGGCAGAGGTCCTGGGTGCCTTCGGTGGTGCGGCTTCTGGCTCCGTCGCCGGGTCGACCGCGTCCATCAGCTCCGGACCGTTGTTGCGCACCGAGTTCACGCGCGTGGACACCGGATGGATGTCCAGGATGCCCTCAGGTGCAGGCGTGAGCATCGAGCGCAGCAGGTCCGCATCACGCTCATCCGGGTCCAGCCAGGTGGCCCAGGTGTCGCGCGGCAGGAGCACCGGCATCCGGTCATGGACCGTACCCACATCGTCATTGGCGTCCGTCGTGATGACCGCAGCGGACGTGACCCAGAGACCCGTGTCCGGATCCTTCCACACTGACCACAGGCCGGCCATCGCCAGCACGGCCTCACCGCCCACCGGGCCCAGGAAGAACGGTTGCTTCCGGGCGCCGCCCGTCTGCTGCCACTCGTAGAAGCCGTTAGAGGGCACGATGCAGCGTCGCTTGGTGAAGGCGACCCGGAATGCCGGGCTGGAGGCGACCGTCTCGGCGCGGGCGTTGATGAACCGGGCGCCTTCGCGAGTGGACTTCGCCCAGCTGGGGATGAGACCCCAGCGCGGCCGCTCCACGGTCCGGCCATCCTCGCGCTGGAGGACCACGGTGAGCGGGTCGGTGGGTGCCACGTTCCAGGATGGCTGCGCCTCCCCGATCTCCGCGTCGCGCACCTCCGCATCGAAGATCCGGGCGACCTCCTCGGGTGGGGTCTGCTGGGTCAACCGGCCGCACATGTCGTCAATGGTGGCAGGAGTGGCGGCCGGCTGTCCGTGACGCTGGGCGTGCCCGGCGTGCGCGGACGCTGGTCACACCTAGCACGCGCGTGGCGCGCGCACGGCGCAGGCCATCCATCGCGGGCCACCCGTTTGGGGCACACTCCGCAGGTGGAGGCCCCGACCGCAGCTCGTCATCGACCCTTCGGCGTGATCATCGTCGCGCTCGAGGACCATCGGTCCTGACTGCTCGAGTCTTCCTGCGTTCGTCGGGTGCGCACCCGCCCGTCGCGGTCAGCGCGAGCGGCAGCACCATCACCGATGCTGACGGGCGGACCTATCTGGACGCGGCCGGCGGCGCCATCGTGGTCAACGTGGGCCACGGCCGGGAGTCGGTGGCGCGGGTGATGGCGGAGCAGGCGGGCCAGGTGGCGTACGCCCACGGCTCGGTGTTCACGACGGAGCCCCTGGAGCGCTGGGTGGCGGCGATGGGGCCCCACCTGCCCATGGACGACGCCGCGATCTATCCCGTGTCGGGTGGCTCGGAAGCGGTCGAGACCGCGCTCAAGATGGCTCGGGCGTACCACGTGGCCCGGGGCGAGACGGAGCGCTGGATCGTCATCGGACGCTGGGGCTCGTATCACGGCAACACCCTCGGCGCGCTCGATGTGTCGGGTCGGCGGCCGTTGCGGCGGCCGTATGAGGCATGGCTGGGCCGCTTCCGCCATGCGAGCGCCGCGTATCCGTATCGCGCCGGTGATCCGGGGGCGATGGCACTGGGCACGGCCCAGGATGCCGCCGCGGAGCTGGAGCGGATGCTGGTGGTGGCGGGGCCCGGGACGGTGGCGGCGTTCATCGCGGAGCCCATCGTGGGCGCGACACTCGCTGCGGCGGTGCCACCCGACGGCTACTGGGAGGCGATGACCGACGTGCTCCGGCGCCACGGCGTGCTGCTCATCACGGACGAGGTGATGACCGGGTTCGGGCGTACCGGTCGCTGGTTCGGCGGCGATCATTGGGGCGTCCGGCCCGATCTGCTCGTCGCTGCCAAGGGCGCATCGTCGGGGTACTGGCCGTTCGGCTTCGTGGCCGCCGCGGGACAAGTGGCCGATGCGCTGTCTGCGCCCGGCGCGTTCGTCCACGGCTTCACCTACAGCCACCATCCGGTGGGCGCGGCCGTGGCCGGCGAGGTGTTGCGCATCCTGGTCGACGAGGATCTCGTGGCAGCGAGCGCGACGAAGGGCGAGCGGCTCCGCGGGCTGCTGGAGGCGCGCCTGGGGGCGCATCCCAACGTCGGCGAGGTCCGTGGCCGAGGGCTACTCCAGGGCGTCGAGCTCGTCGCCGACCGTGAGACACGCCTGCCCATCCCGCGTACGGCGCGGGTCACGGAGGCGGTCATGGCCGCGGCACGTGATCGGGGGGTCCTGCTGTACTCCGCCACGGGCAATGCCAATGGCACCGACGGCGATCAGCTGCTGCTGGGGCCACCCTTCGTGGTCACGGACGATGAGCTGGTGCGCATCGTGGACGTGCTGAGCACGTCGATCGAGCAGATCCTGCCGGCGTAACCCGCTGGGCTGCGCGGTGCCGAGCTGATGGCCGCCAGTGCTCGGCCGCTCGGCCTTACCTCCCGGGGTCTGGTGGCCCCTCAGGCCGCCCTCACGCCTCACGCAGCTTCGTCTCGCCGACGCCGCCCGCCCGCCCGGGGACCCGCCTCGCCTCGTGACCCTACACGCCGCCTCGAGCCCGAGAGGTGGGGGTGCCGATGCTGAGTCCGCTCGGTGCATCACGGGGCGGGCTTGAGGCTTCGAGCGGACTCACGGATGGCACGGTGGCCACGCCCGCCCGAAGACCCAGCCCCCGAAGACCCAGCCCCCGACGACCCAGCCCCCGAAGGCCTAGCCCCGGCGGGTTGCTACCGGATGAGCGCCACCGACTCGGCCAGGCGCTCCAGCGCCGCGATGTTCATCGGCTCTAGCCAGACCTGGACCTCGGGGTATCCCGCGTCGGCGAAGGCACGCAGGCCATCGGCCACCGGGAGCGCCGAATCGAGCGCCCCATCGAGGTTCTTGGCGCGGTCGGGACTTGGCCCATCCACGATGGCATCGGGATACCGGACGCTGACGCCCACGGTCCGCTCCAGGGTGGCGGGGTCGCGATGGATCGCCTCGCAGGCTCGATCGAGGGCCGCCATGCGCTCCACCAGCACCGGGTCGGTGGGCCGCCCCATCCACGCGATGTTGGCTGCATCCGCGAGACGGGCGACCATGCCCATCATGCGCGGGCCGCGACCGGCCGACAGGATGCGCATCGAGGACCGCGCAGGCGGCAGGATCGCAGCATCGTCCGCCTGGACCCATTGCCCGTCGGCGGACGCACGGCCCTCACGGATGAGCGCGACCAGCAGCTCGAACGCCTCCTCGGTGCGGCCCAGCCGATGATCGAGGGGATAGCCGAAGGCGGTGTACTCCGGGTCGTGCCAGCCAGCACCAACGCCGAGCGTCAGCCGACCGCCGCTGATCTCATCAGTGGTCGCGGCCATCTTGGCCAGCAGGGCGGGGTTGCGCATCCGCAATCCCAGCACGAGCGTGCCGAGCTCCACCCGGCTGGTCGCGGCGGCGAGTGCCGCGAGCACGCTCCACGCTTCGTGGATGCCGCGTTCCGGTGCGCCCGGAAACCGGAACAGAGTGTGATCGACCACCCATAGCGCGTCGAGGCCGAGCGACTCCGCGCGCTGCGCGAACGCAAGGACCTCGGGCCACGGTTCCGGGGCGGAACCGTGATTGCCCATCGGGAGCAGGACACCTACCTTCACTCGACCCTCCATACAGCGATCGAGCTGATGATGACGCTTCGGCCGGATGGCCGAGCCGCAGTCCGCGCGCCCCGGACGTGATCCCCGGCGCCCGATCGACTATCGTCAGGACCGATGTCCAGCCGACCCGACCCGACCCGACCTCCGCGCGTCGTGGAATTGTTCGCCGGTGTCGGCGGCTTCCGCCTGGGCCTGGAGCCGAGCGGCTTCCAGACGGTGTGGGCCAACCAGTGGGAGCCCTCGACCCGCACCCAGCACGCCTTCGACTGCTACGTCCGTCACTTCGGCGATCATCCCGGGCACATCTGCGACGACATCGAGCACGCCCTGGACGAGGTCGACGCGGGCCGCGCGGAGCTCCCCGACCATGAGCTCCTGGTCGGCGGATTCCCGTGTTTCGCGCCTGGCACCATGATCCTGACGGCCGCCGGGCACCGACCCATCGAGCAGGTGGCGGTCGGCGACCTCGTCCTCACCCACCTTGGTCGGTGGCGGACCGTGACCGCGACCATGTCCCGTCAGGCAGACCAGACGCTGGTGCTGCGCGGTCATGGGATCCCGGACGTGCGGACGACGGACGAGCACCCATTCTGGGCACGGACTCGAGGCCGTCGATGGGACAATGAGCGCCGGCGTGACGTGCGCACGTTCGATGAGCCTGGCTGGCTTCCGGCGGCCCAGATCGACGCTTCGACCTATCTGGCACAGGTCCACCCCGCCGAGTCGTGCCCACCGCCCGTGGACATCGAACAGACCCCCGACTTCTACTGGCTCGTTGGCCGGTACCTCGCCGATGGCTGGCGTGCGACATCCAACGGCAAGGGCCGCGTGGTGGTCTGCGCGAACATCGATGAAGCCGACGCGGTGGAGGCACGCGTCCGGCGCGTGTTCCCCTGCACCCGTTCCGAGGAGCGGACGGTGGTCAAGTTCCATATCACCAGGACCGCATTCCACCACTGGTTGGAAGGGTTCGGGTCAGGCGCCGCGGGCAAGCGCGTCCCGGGCTGGTTGTTTGCCATCGACGCCGCCCGTGCCAGCGCGCTGCTCGAGGGCTACGCGACCGGCGACGGCAGCCCGTGGCAGGGCGGCTGGAAGTCGACCACGGTCAGTCGGTCGCTGGCGCTGGGCATCGCACTGCTGGTCCAACACGCGCAGGGCATCGTGGCGAGCATCCACGAGGTCCACGTGCCGGACAGCACGGTCATCGAGGGTCGCAGCGTGCGGCAACGCACGCAGTACCAGGTCGTGGTGCCTCCCCGGAACCGTTCTGCGTTCCTGGAGCGCGGCATCGGTTGGAAGCTCGTGCGGTCGAGCCGACCCGGACCCGCATCGGAGGTCTTCAACCTGTCGGTGGAAGAGGACGAGTCATACATCGCCGACGGCTGCGCCGTCCACAACTGCCAAGACTATTCCGTCGCCAAGACGCTCAACCAGGCGCGCGGGCTGCAGGGCAAGAAGGGCATCCTGTGGTGGCAGATCCATCGACTGCTGGAAATGAAGCGGCCGCCGTTCCTGTTCCTGGAGAACGTCGACCGGCTGCTCAAGTCGCCTGCCGACCAGCGCGGCCGTGACTTCGCGATCATGCTCGCCACGCTGAACGACCTGGGGTACGAGGTCGAGTGGCGGGTAGTCAATGCCGCCGACTACGGCTTTCCCCAGCGCCGACGACGGGTGTACATCGTCGGCCGCCGGTCGACGTCGAACCCGCGAGACGCCGATTCGGTGCTGCAGCACGGGATCATCGGCCGCGCGCTGCCGGTGATGCCCGGGCCGGGCTTTGGTTGGACGTCTACCGTCGCACTCGACGGTGATGCTGCCGACATCACGGAATCGTTCGGGGTAAGGACGGGCCAGAGCGTCTTCCGAAACGCTGGCTACGCCGCGCATCGACAGGTCTGGACGGCCGATCTGCAGCCTGCCTATGACGGGCCGCGGACCACGCTCGGCGACATCCTGGAGGACGAGGCGGCCGTGCCGGACTCGTACCGCATCCCTGACGCGCAGCTGGGTTCGTGGCGCTACCTCAAGGGTGCCAAGCGTGAGCCGCGGGAGCACAAGGGGAGCGGCACGCCCTACATGTACGTGGAAGGGGCAGTGCCGTTCCCGGACCCGACCGATGGCCCGTCGCGCACCATCCTGACCGCGGAAGGTGGCGCATCGCCGTCCCGTTTCAAGCACGTAGTGGCCATCCCGGACGGGTACCGACGCCTCACGCCCCGGGAGCTGGAGCGACTGAACGGCTTCCCGGACGACTGGACCGACACCGGTATGCCCACCGGGCGCCGCGCGTTCGCGATGGGCAACGCCCTGGTCGTCGGCATCGTGGAGCGCATCGGTGCCGAGATCGCGCGGGAGCTGCACCGCGAGCGCTGATTCCGGGCTCGAGACATCGACCGCTTCGTGGCCGTGACCTGCCCGTGGCCGTGACCCGCCCGTGGCCGTGACCCGCCCGTGGCCGTGAGCCGCCCGTGGCCGTGACCCGCGCAGGCGGGGTGTTGTCCTTGAGTCCGCTCGGCGCATCAGGGATGTGGTGCCGCCTGCTGAACTCCCGCCGAGGTGACCCCGCCCGGGTGACCCTCCCGCCGGCGCACGGCTCGACCCGGTGACCGGGTGATCGGGCCGGCGAGCCGCGTCAGGCGGTCCCCGGAGGATGCTTCCTCGCCCGATCCAATCGCGTGCCGGGTGAGATGGCCAGGGAGGTGCCTCCTCTCGGCAATGGCCCACAGCCCATCGGCCTGATCACCCGGTAGCCGGGCAGCGCCCTCGACGAGGGGCACATCCGCCCCGTCCGTCGGCCCCGTATCGGCGTTTGATGCGCCAACCTGGCACTCAGATGCGCCCGCATGGCGCTTTGATGCCCCGAGCGGACTCAGGAAGGGCACCCTGGGGGCTCGCCAACCTGGCACTGAGATGCGCCCGCATGGCGCTTTGATGCCCCGAGCGGACTCAGGAAGGGCACCCCGAGGGCTGGAACGCGCGCGCACCAGGCTGGCCCCTCGGGCGCATCGAACGTTGCGGGATGGTACCGTCCTCTGGTATCGGTTCCAGCAACCGGCGGGACCCGTAGAGGAGTTTCAGATGCCCATCGGCACCACTGACGCGGTTCAGACCCGCACCCGCACGCACACGCGTCGCAGCCGCACACTCAGCACGCTCGCGGTCTCCGCGCTGCTCGTCGGCACGGTCGGCGCAGGCGCGGTTAGCGCGCAGTCCCCGGCCGCCTCGGGCGCACCCGCCGTGGCCGGCGATGCCTCGTTCTTCGGCTGGGACGTTGCGGACCTCACGGCAGGCCTGGGCAAGGGTTTCGAGACCGCCCGCCAGTCGTTCCAGGGTCAGAACCCCGGCACCAGCATCACGTTCGACGCGGTCCCCTTCGGTGACTTCGTGTCGGCTGCCACGACGCGTGCCCGCGCCGGCACCCTTGGCGACATCGTGGAGATGCTGCCCGGCCTCAACCACGCACCGGTCTTCCCGACTCTGAATGCGACTACCAAGGCCGACTGGGGCGCCCTCGGCGACGAGCTGTCCGGCTGGTCCGGCGGACTCATCGACCCCGCAGACCCGGACACCTTCGCGGGCGTGCCCATCGGCGGCCAGGGTGTCATCTGGTACTACAACAAGGCCCTGTTCACGCAGGCCGGCCTCGACCCCGCCAAGCCGCCCACGACCTGGGCCGAGTTCGTGACCGCCGCGGATGCCCTCAAGGCAGCCGGCATCACGCCCGTCGCGGCGTCCGGCGTCGACTCCTTCCTGGCGTGGTGGGCGTGGTCGTCCTTCTCGCCCCAGTACTTCAGCCCCGAAGAGGTCCTCGGCGTCCGCTCCGGTGAGATCCCGCTGACCGACCCCCGGGTCCTGGCGTCCCTCCAGCCCATCGAGGACATGTTCAAGGCGGGCTACTGGAACACCGACTACGCCGACAAGTCGTTCACGGACATGGCGTCCCTGTTCGGCGACGGCAAGGTCGCGATGATCCCCGGCGTCATCACCTCCATCGCCAACTGGAAGCAGTGGGATGCCGCTGCGATCGGCCCCGATGGCTACGGCGTGTTCGGCGCTCCCAAGCGTGACGACGCGACCAGCGATGGCCAGTTCTTCAACCCGACCCTCATCTATGGCGTCAACAAGGACTCCAAGAACCCCGGGCTGGCCAAGGCGTTCATCTCGTTCCTTGCCGGCGCGGAGGGGCAGTCCATCCTGCTCGCCGAGAGCGGCCAGTTCCCCAACCGCGGCGACGTCGACCTCGCGCAGTACGGCAGCCCCGGCGCACAGCTGATCCAGGGCGTCATCGACGCTCGTGGTGCCGCTGACGTCATCCAGAACCAGTTCAGCGCTGCCGCCCAGGGCGAGGCGTTCCAGAAGCTGACGCAGGCCATCGTCTCCGATGACCTCGCAGGCTTCCTCACCGGCCTGCAGGCTCAGCAGGCGAACTGATCGCGGCCCCTCGGGGCCACGCATCTTGGCACTCCGGTCGGGGCCGGCCGCTCGTTCGACGTGTGGCCGGCCCTCTCCACGTCCCAACCGCTGGCGGCCGCATCTCGAGGCCGTCATGTTCGTGGCGCCCCTTGTCGTGCTGGTGCTGGCGTTCGTCTACGCACCCATCGCGCGCCTGGGCTACTACGCCTTCACCAAATACGACGGGCTCCAGGCGCCCAAGTGGGCCGGCCTCGACAACTTCCAGTTCCTGTTCTCGTGGCCCGACTTCCAGCGTGCCATCAGCAATACCCTCGCGCTCACGCTGGGCCTGTTCGTGTGGGTCGGCCTGCCGTTCGTGCTCGCGGTCATCATCCACGGCCGCCGCTCCGCCAATGTCGTGCGCGCCATCCTGTTCCTGCCGGCGCTGTTGCCGGCGCTCATCGTGGGGCGTGCGTTCCGGCTCGTGCTCGCCGAGCAGGGCCCCATCAACGAAGGGCTGCGGGCCGTCGGTCTCGGCGTTCTGTCGCAGCCGTGGCTCTCGTCCGAGACGCTGGTGCTGCCCTCGATCATCGCGGTCATCGCGTGGGCGACCATGGGCACCGGCGTGCTGCTCTACTCCGCGGGTCTCTCGTCACTGTCCAAGGACTATGTGGAGGCGGCCGTGGTCGATGGTGCCCGCTGGCGGCAGCTGGTGTGGCACATCTACCGGCCGGCGCTGGCCCCGGTCACCCGCTTCTGGCTGCTGCTGCTGACCATCGGCACGGTCACCTCGTTCTTCCCCTGGATCCTGGGGCTGACCCAGGGCGGGCCGGGGAGCGCCTCGGTGACCCTCGACTACCAGGTCTACAAGTCGGGCGTCCAGACAGGCCGACTGGGTCTCGCCTCGGCCATCGCGCTCATCGGCGTGCTCGTGGTCTTCCTGCTGCTGGCGGGCCAGTTCCTGTACCGGCGCATCCGTGGGACCGACGAATGGTGAGGCGCGCGAGATGAAGGAAAGCCGCGCGATGCGCTGGACGTCGCGCGTCGTGATTGTCGTCGCGTGCCTTGCGGTCATCTTCCCGTTGCTGTGGGTCGTGCGCATCGCGCTCAAGACGGACCCCGGCTTCCTCGCCGACCCCTCGGGCATCGGCGGTGATTTCACCCTCGACAACTTCGCGTCCGCCTGGAACGCGGTGGACCTGGGTGGCGCCATCACGACGTCGCTGCTCATCACCATCCCGGGCGCGGCCCTCGCGACCGCGCTGGGCGTCCTGGCCGGCTACGCCTTCGCCAAGCTCCCCGTGCCCGCTCGACGACTGCTCATCGCGCTGGCAGTGGGTGGCCTGACCATCCCCGTGGCGGCGCTCGTCATCCCCGCGTTCGACCAGGCGCTGGAGGTCGCGGACCTGCTCGGCAGCTCCTACCTGGACACGACCTGGGGCCTGACGCTCATCTATGGCGCGTTCTTCTCCAGCTGGAGCGCCCTGTTCTTCTTCAGCTATTTCCGGGACCTGCCGGCTGACCTTATCGAGGCCGCATCGCTCGATGGCGCGTCCGTGTTCCAGACCTTCCGACGCGTGGCGCTGCCGCTGGCTGGGCCCGCCGTCGCGGTCGGTTTCGTGCTCAACGTGTTCCTGCAATGGAGCGAGGTGCTGCTGGGCCTGATCATGCTGCCGGGCGGCAAGCAGCAGACCGCGATGACTGCCATCGCATCGTTCTCGACCCAGTTCCGGGTGGGCGGACCGCTCACGGCTGCCGCCGCCATCATCGTGGCGCTGCCCATCTTCGCGCTGTTCCTGGTGGCCCAGCGCTGGCTCAAGACGGAGATCTTCGGAGGCTCGATCAAGGGGTGAATCGACCGTGACGTTGCGACCCAGGACGGGGAACCTGTTCGATCATCCGCTCGCGGTCCCCGACTGGGAGCTGGCCGAAGCATCACCGGTGCGCGTGACCGGTCGCTCGATGTGGGCGGCTCGGCCGGATGACGAGCTTGGCCGCCGGATCATCCACGCACGTGCTGTGCAGGGCGTCTCCGGCTCACTGCTGATCCGTCGACTGGGTATCCGGCGTGGCGTGGGATACCACAAGTGCGCCAGCAGCCACGAGTTCGATGCACCTGCCGTCGTCCGACTGCTGGCCGTCGGGGGTGGTCGCCTGACCGAGGTCGGCGCGTGGCGCACGGACCATCTGCCCGCCGAGGACGAGATCATCTGGCACGACGTACCGATGGAGTCGGAGTTGGTCGTGGCGGTCATCGACGAGGCGTTCATCGATCGGGAGTGGCCGTCCTGGAACCTTGCGCGGACCGGCATCATCCTCGACGGGGAGGCCATGGTGCCCTGGGAGCGGCCCGCTTTCGCGCTGCTGGAGACGCTGGGATCGGACGGGGCCGACGCGGAACGCCATACGGAGCCCATCCCGGGCGTCCATGTCAGCCGCACCCATGACCAGGTCCGCTTCCGGACACGCTACCTGGAGATCGGCTTCCGGCTCCGCAGCGCAACGCTGTCCTATCTGGCGGTGGATGCCGACGGCGCTGGCCGGACACATCGGGATCTGCTCCAGCAGCCGCGCAGCATGGACATCGTGCGCACCGGCCTGTATCCCGCAGGTGTGTACCCCGTACTGCGTGATCCGCAGGCGTATCACCTCGCCCAGGGTCCCCGGCTGACGCTGCTGGACGGGGCGGAACCGGCCGGCTTCCTGGGCTACTCCGTGCGTGGCTCGGTCTCGGTCCGTGGCAACCATGTGACCCAGGACGTGACCCTCGCCGACAGTGGCGTCCGGTACCGGTACACCTGGACCATCACCGAGGCAGCCATCGAGGTTGCCGTCAGCCGCGTCGCGGATCGTGACCTCGTTGCGTGGCACAGCTCCGCGTGGCACGTGGCCACGAACACGGGCGTCGCGCCGAGCACCGTGCTGGGCGAGGTCGTGGAGCAGGGCGAGACCGGCCACGTCCGGCCCACCGCCACGTGGCACTTCCCGGGCCATGGCTCGTTCGTGGTCCGTGCCACCGGGGACGTGCTGCTGCGCAGCGACTCCGTCCGGCCGCTGGACACCAACACGCTGGAGATCAAGCTGGCCGAGACGCTCCACCCGGACGGCACGTACGGTATCGCGGCGGGCGAGATCAGCGGCTCGGTCCGCTTCGAGGTTCGTACTTCGCGGCTGGCCGGCGTCCGTGCCGATACCCCGGCCGTGGTCCGGCGAGCACTCGATCGGCATCTGGCCACGGCGCTCACGTTCCGCGCCGATACTGCGACCTTCACCAACAACGGCGCCTCGATGCACTGCGCGGGGTCGCTCAACCCGCTCGCGGACGTGGTCGCGGCGGCGCCCACCGCTGTCGACGGCATCGATCCGGTCGCGTTCCTGGAGTCGTCCATCGCACGCTGGCTGACGGGCGCCCCGGGCTATGGATCGGGCAACACCAGCCGGGGCGACTTCGTCATCGAGGACGAGTACCTGATGCTCGGCGCGGATGCGCTGTACGGACTTGGTCGTTTGCTGACGGTCACGGACCAGGCATGGTTCGATGCCAACGAGGCACGCATCCATCACGCCATCGCCGCCACGAAGCGGCGGGACCTGGATGGCGATGGACTCATCGAGAGCACGTTCCGTCAGGGCATCAGCGGCCAGCACCAGTGGAGCACGACCTGGGCGGACGTCGTCTCGATGGGCTGGAAGGACGGTTGGTCCAACGGCGTGCTGTACGGCGCGCTCCGGCACCTGGCCACGGGACTCCGGCGCTTCTCCCGATCCGAAGCAGCCGCGGACCTGGATACCTGGGCGGACCGACTGCGTGCGAGCTACCAGCAGACGTTCCTGGTCGACGGCACCGAGTGGCCCATCGCGTGGCGTTCCCCGGATGGCACGCCCCATGACTACTGCCACCCGATGCTCATCGGTGACGCGGTCGCGAACGGGCTGCTGCAGCCCGATCGGGCGCGGCGCGCGATGGAAGCACTGTGGGCCGAGTTCGGCAGGGTCGGCTATGACGACCTCGCCAACGGCATCCCCATCAACCTGCATCCCATCGGCGAGCAGGACCTGGGTGGCGTGGTGTTCGGGCTGCCTATCGGTGGCTACCTCCAGGGTGGCGCGACCCATCACCGGACCGGCGGCTTCCTGCGCGCGTTGTATGCAGTGGGCATGACCGCGGAGGGCGATGCTGCGCTCGAGGCACTGGCCAGCACGACCGCCGATGACAGCTCCTTCGGGGGCATCGGCTCGGGTCTGGACTGGCGACTGTGGGATGGCACGCCGAGCGGCTACGAGGGGCTCCTGGCGGAGGGCTTCGGCTTCCTCGCCGTGGCACTCGAGCGCTGGGGCGAGCACGAAGGGAATGAGGCATGAGCGACACGACCTGGATCACCTCGAGCATCGACGGCCTGCGCGACGACCTGCACGCGCTCTACCGCGACCTCCACGCGCACCCGGAACTCTCATTCCAGGAGCATCGGACCAGCGGGCTGATGGCCGACCGGCTGCGCGCGATGGGGCTCGAGGTCACCACGGGCATCGGTGGCACGGGGGTGGTGGGCATGCTCCGCAATGGGGAGGGCCCCACCGTCCTGCTGCGTGCCGACATGGATGGCCTGCCGGTGCTGGAGGACACGGGTCTGCCGTTCGCCAGCACGGACCGTGGCACGGACCCGGACGGTATCGATGTGCCGGTCATGCACGCGTGTGGCCACGACGTCCACATGACCAGCCTCATCGGCGCGGTGGCCGTGTTGGTCGCACATAGGGACACCTGGTCGGGCACCGTGATGGCCGTGTTCCAGCCGGCAGAGGAACTGGGCGGCGGCGCCGAGCGGATGGTGGAAGACGGCCTGTTCGAACGCCTCGGGCGACCCGATGTCTCGATGGCGCAGCACGTCTTCACGCAGCGGGCGGGCTTCGTGGGTGCCCATCCAGGACCCGCGTTCTCGGCTTCGGACGTGCTCAGGGTCACGTTCCACGGGCGCAGTGCCCATGGCTCGCGACCCGAGAACGCCATCGACCCCATCGTCATGGCCGCCGCCACGGTCATGCGCCTGCAAACGGTCGTGGCCCGGGACGTCGCCGCCACGGATACGGCCGTGGTCACCGTGGGCACGCTCCATGCGGGCACCAAGGCCAACATCATCCCCGCCGACGCCTCGATGACCGTCAACATCCGGAGCTATACGCCGGAGGTACGCGAACGTGTCCTGGGGTCGGTGCGTCGCATCATCGCAGCGGAGGCACAGGCGTCAGGTGCCGTGCGGCCGCCCACCGTCACGGTCGGCGATGTGTTCCCGGTCCTGCTCAACGAGGATGCGGCCACGACCCGGGTCATGGATGCGTTCCGGTCGGCACTCCCCGAAGCACACCCTGACGTCCAGGTGACGGACCCCGGGCCGGTCATGGGCAGTGAGGACTTCGGCAACCTGGGCATGGGCTCCGGGATCCCTGCGACCTACTGGATCCTGGGCGGGACGGATCCGACACTGTTTGACGCCGCCGCCGCCGGTGGGCCGGATGCGCCTGTGGTCCCCAGCAACCACTCGCCCCACTTCGCGCCCGTGCTGGAACCCACGCTCACCCTGGGTGTCTCGGCGCTCGTCGTTGCTACACTCGCCTGGTTGGGCCGCACTCACTGATGCATCGAGAGGTCTCGTGTCCGCATCCATCGATCCCTACGCGGCAGGGCTGCCGCCCCTCTCGCCGATCGGTCTGGGCACCGTGGGGTTCCGACTGGCGCGAGCCGACGCCGCAGCCCGGATCCTGGATGCGTACGTGGAGCTGGGCGGCACGCTCATCGACACGGCCGCCATCTACAGCCACGGCGAATCGGAGCAGGTCATCGGCTCCTGGCTACGTGGTTCCCGTGCCCGGGACTCGGTCACGCTGCTGACCAAGGGTGCCCACCCGGATGCTGACTGGAACAGCCGGCTCGATGCGGCATCCATCGTGAGCGACCTGGAGGACAGCCTGCGGCACCTGGGTGTCGATCATGTGGACGTGCTCCTGGTCCATCGCGACGACCCGGGGTTGGCCATCGAGCCCATCATCGACACGCTCCAGGCCCAGGTGGCAGCGGGTCGCACGCGTGCCATCGGCGTCTCCAATTGGACCACCGACCGGCTGGAGCGGGCCATCGCCTACGCGGCCACGACCGGCGGAGCACCACTGGCGGTCAGTAGCGTCTACCTCGGCCTTGCCGATCCATCCATGCCCATGGTCCCGGGTTGTGTGGACGCCTGTGGTGACGCGACCCTGTCCTGGTACGCGGCCTCCGGGTTACCCCTGCTCGCATGGTCCGCGCAATCGTCGGGCTACTTCGAGCCCACCTGGGATGCCGCCAGCCTCCCTGGCTTCGTGGTGGAGACGTACGACACGCCCGCCAACCGGCAACGACGGGCGCGCGCGCAGCGGCTGGCGAGCGAGATCGGCGCGACGGCGTCCCAGGTGGCCATCGCATGGGTGCTCGGACAGGCGTGCCGGCCGATCGCCCTGGCCGGGGTCCGCGACGTGGCTGGTCTGCACAACGCATGGGCGGCATCGAAGTTGGAATTGAGCGATGTCCAGCGTCGGTGGCTCCACGACGGTGACCCGCTGAACTGACCTGACCCGACTGGTCCCGATCACGGCCGGTACCAGTGGCGGGTGGTGCACGCACGCCACACCTGCCACGGTGCGACGATGATCATCTCGCGTGAGGGAGCGCTTTTCGGGCTGCGGGTCCTGCTGAGCCTCATCGCGATCGCCTTCATCTGGGTGGCCATCAACGGTGTCCTGGCCGACCCAGGTGTGCTCGGCTATGACGCGAATGCGTACTGGGGCTATCCCCGCGATCCGCTCTACGCCGAGGTCGGTGCGGACGCGGCCGGCAAGTTCATCTATCGCTACTCGCCCGCGTTCGTCCCCCTCCTGACCCTGTTCACGGCCATCCCGTGGCCGGTGTTCCTCGCGGGCTGGATCGTGTGCTCCATCGGGGTCTACATCTGGCTGGCGGGTCCCTGGTGGCTGGCACTGCTGGCGTTCGCGCCATTCGTGATGGAGCTGCGCATGGGCAACGTGCACATGCTCCTGGCACTCGCCATCGTGCTCGGCTTCAAGTGGCCCGCTGCGTGGGCGTTCGTGCTGCTGACCAAGGTGACACCCGGTATCGGTTTGCTGTGGTTCGCGGTCCGAGGGGAGTGGCGCTCGCTGGGCATCGCACTGGGGGCCACGGCCGTCATCGTGGGCGTGTCCGCGGTGTTGGCGCCGGACCAGTGGGCGGAGTGGATCCGGTCACTCCTCCAGACGAGCCGGGCAGAGGTGTTCCTGGCGGTCAACGTGCCTCTGTGGCAGCGCATGATCGTGGCCATCGTGCTCGTGGTCTGGGGCGCTCGCACGGACCGCCGCTGGACCGTGGTCGTGGCCGCGACGCTGGCCCTGCCGACCCTCTGGTTCCATGGGTTCGCGATGCTGGTGGGGGTGGTCGCACTCCAACGTGGACTTCCGGAACGGGCATCCACATCGCTCGACTGGATGCGGGTGTTCTCGCGCGGCCCTCGCAGCCGTCCGATCGAGTCACCCGCGGGATCTGGGCAGCCGGCCTGAACGTTCGGGTACGCTGACCCGCGATGTCTGCTGAAGCCTCGGCCAGTGTCCACGATCAGGTCGGTGGAGCGGCGTTCTTCACGCGATTGGTGGATCGGTTCTACAACGGGGTCGCCACCGATCCGGTGCTCCTGCCGCTCTATCCCGATCAGCCAGACCTGGCCCCGGCACGGCATCGACTGACCCTGTTCCTGGTCCAGTACTGGGGCGGACCGGGCACGTATTCGGCGGAGCGCGGACACCCCCGACTCCGGATGCGTCATGTGCCGTTCATCATCCGGACCCTGGAGCGCGACCGCTGGCTGCTCCACATGCATGCCGCGCTGGATTCGGTCGGCAGCGATCTGTCGCCCGACCTTCGCGCACAGCTGGACGCCTACTTCACGATGGCCGCCGACGCGATGCGCAATACCCCCGACTGAGCCGTCGGCAGCGGGCCCTCGCCCCGCATGCAGGCCGTGCTCACACATGGGCCCGCCCGTAGGCCGTGCTCTCGCACGTGGCGCCCACGGCGCCCTACCGTCCGCCCCGGCGCCCGACCGTCCGCCCACGGCGCCCACGGCGCCCGACCGTCCGCCCCGCCGCCCCCGGCGCCCTTCTCCGGAATCCCCGAACGAGACGGCCTCGTGTCGCTCCCGCAGGCCCTCCAGGCCGTCGACCTTTTGGTCATTCCGTGAACTTGTCACGTTCGGGGCCAGTTTCGCCCTCGAAATCGACCTGTGGCCCTGTTCCCATTCGGTGAAACCGCAGGATCGTTGGGCAGGGCAGACGTGCGCGTTGGTTAGCGGCCCACCACCTCCACGACGATCCCCACCTCCGGCCACGCACCGTCCGTCGTCAGGATCCGATCTGCATGCATCGCCACGGCAGTCGCGATGACCAGCGCATCCGGCAGACGTAGTGCGGGACCATGCCGAGCGCGCAACTCGGCGGCAAGGCGGGCTATCGGTCGGTCTGCGTCGCAAATCGCCGCCGGCAGCTCGTCGATGAAGGCATCCGTGCGCTCCACCGCGGTCGCGCCAGACCGAAAGGGCCACACCAAGCACTCTGCATACGCTGAAGCGGGCACGACGAGGTCGTCGAGTCGCGCTCGCGCTTCCCGCAGCGCCCGGAGCGACGCCGCGTGATGCGCATCGGCAGGGTCGAGGACCGCGACGAGGATGCCGGCATCAAGGATCGTCAGTCCCACTCGTTGCGCAACTCCCGGATGGCGTCGGGTGGGAAGACGCCCGGCATGGAACCTGCGAATCGTTCCAGGACGTCCTCCGTCCGGGTCAGGAGCACGCTTCCCGGTCCGATCACCTCGATCCGGAGCTCGTCTCCGGCGCGCAGACCGGCCTGACCCAGGGCATCGACCGTGAGCGTGACCTGATGCTTGGGACTCACGCGGGTGTGGCCACGTCGGCGCGTCTGCTTTACTCGGTCCACCATGAGTAAATCGTAGCACGTGGCGTTGGCCCGCCCAGCGCGTTTCTCCGGAATCCCCGAACGAGATGGCCTCGGAGAGCTCGCTGAGGCCATCCAGGCCGACCACTTTTCGGCCATTCCGCGATGTCGTCACGTTCCGGGCCTGTCACGCCCCCGGAAGCGGCCATCGGCCGTGATCCGGTTCGGTGAATCCGCAGGATCGCTGGGCAGGGCACACGGTGCCCGCCCGCCGAACACCACGTCCCGCCCGCGAGGTCCCGCCCCGCCGAGCGCCACCCTCCCGGGCCAGCGCCACCGCACGCTGGCACGACCGGTGCACCGGCTACGCTGTCGTCGTGAAACTCAATGATCGCGGTTCAGGGCGCGTGGTGGAGACCCTGTTGCGGGAGACGCTGCCTATCAACCCGCGCGGACTGCCCGTGAAGCTGGGTGTCGAGCCCGCGACCGTCGGCAAGCTGCTGGTGAACATGGATCGCGAGGGCCTCATCGTGCGGGCCGAGGCGAGCCTCGTGACCGTGGTCCATCGCCGCGCGCTGGTGCAGGCGTGGTCGGAGGACTACTCGTACGTCCGCAGCAACCGACGCATCGGCTGGTTCATCGCACCGCGCGGTCTGGCCACGCTGTTCCGGCACCTGGACAAGAAGGAGAAGCTGGCCGCGACCGGGTCGATGGCCGCCCGGCAGGCACTGCCAAGAGACACGTCCAGCGCCATGGCCCTCCACCTGGCCGCGCTGTTCGCACCCGATCCGGCCGGTCTGGCAAGTCGACTGGGTCTCATCAAGGTTGGCCCCGAAGCGGCGACCGTGGTCATCGCCGCGCCATTCGATCCTGCCCTGTTCACCGGGGGGATGATCGTGGACGGCGTTCGGCGCGTGAACATCGGCCGGGCCCTGGTGGACCTGCTGACGCTACCGGGCGATGGACCCGATGAGGCCAGCCTGATCATGGACCACCTGGCCCTCACGGATCCGAGCTGGGCCTGACGAGCGACGCACCGACGCTCGGCGACGCACCGACGCTCGGCGACGCACCGACGCTCGGCGACGCACCGACGCTCGGCGACGCACCGACGCTCGGCGACGCACCGACTCACCGACGCTCGGCGACGCA
>JBBQNA010000038.1:0-18823 GCA_038329515.1 Candidatus Limnocylindrales bacterium
CTGGTCATCGAGCAGGCCGAGCTGTTCGCCAAGGCGGCGTAGAGACGGATGAGATCGACTCCCCGATCGCTGGCTCCTATAGTGGCGACGCCCGCAGCAGACGGAGGGCACTGACGCGGGAAGAGCACGGGAGGGATGACGATCGAAGACATGCTGTTGATTGACGACGCGATCACGTCCCGAGAGAAGCCGTACGAGTTCGTGCTGGAAGGTGGAGGCGGCCTCGCGGAAGTACCGGCCATCGATGTGGCGTCCTTCATCACGGGGGTGGTCCGCCTCGTGGCGCTCGCCGCGGGCCATGCTGTTGGGCGTCCCGTCAAGGAGACCGGTCGCCGTGAGTCCATCGTGGACGTGGCTTCGCGGGTGCGGCTCCAGAGCATCCGTTCCGGCAGCGTCGCCCTGTCGTTCCTTCCGGCGGCTCACGAGTCATTTCCCCTCGGCGACGATCTCGATCTTGATGCCGAGACCGTGAGTGAGAGTGCACTCTCGATCGTCTACCGTATCGCTGGCGGAGCCCTTTCCGGGTATCCGGATGTGGCTCGAGCGTGGACAGACCTCGGGGATACCCTCGGCGTCGGCGACCGTTATCAAGGAATCTCCGTGACCGCGCCGGGAGAGGCGCGTGTCCAGATCGACCCACCCAACCTCGACCGCCTCAGGGTGAGCGGCCGCCAGAAGCCGGTCATCCGCAAAGACCTCGTGAATGGGGTGCTGTACGAGGCCGATTTCGAGGGGCTGTCTGCGAAGCTTCGGGACGGCAACGGGTCGAGCGTCCTGGTCGCCTTCGACCTGAAGCATGCTGAGCTGATCAAGGACGCCCTGAGGAACCGCACCACGTTGATCGGCCACGTCGCATACGACGAGACGACCCACCGAGTGGTGTCGGTGCGCGTGGAGTCGGTGCAAAAGCCCGTGCAACTCTCTGCGGAGGACTTCTGGGCCGAGAAGTCGTCCGCAGAGCTCATCGCCGAGCACGGCATCGAGTCCATCGCGGATGTCACCAGGCTGCGCATTGCGGGCGTGTCGGAAGCTGAATGGGCCGACTTCTTCGAGGCTATCGGTGTCGCTGACTGAAGCCGCGCGTACCGGGGCGATCTTGCTCGACACATCGGCCGTCAGCGCACTCATGCGCGGAGCGGCGACTGATGAGCCTCTCCAAGCGCTCGTGGCAGGCCGATCCCACCTGGTCTCGTTCGTGACGGTCGGCGAATTGCTGCATGGCGCCGTGAAACGTGGATGGAGCGGCCAGCGGCTCGCTCAGTTGGAGACACGCATCGCGGGCATCGCCGTGGTGCCGGGGTCCATCGTGGTTGCCCGACACTACGCCAGGCATCGGCGAGTTCGCCGGCATACAGATACTCCGACCTGGACAAGCGAGCACCTGAGGGCCGGCGGTCCTGGAGCTCGGGGACGATGTCCTCGAAGCCATCGCCCGCAAGCTGGTCGTCGCGATCCGTGAGTCAGCGACCATTTCGTGGTCGACGCCTGCGGGCACTGGTCTTGACAGGCTATCTTGCAATGGCTATACAGGCTAGATGAAACAGACCACGATCACGGATGCGAAGAACGGACTGAGCGCGCTCATCGACACCGTTCGCTCCGGTGAGAGCGTGCTCATCACGGACCGGGGGGTGCCCGTCGCCGTCATCGGACCCGTCTCCGGCGATGCACACTCGTCCGGTCGGCTTGCCCGTCTGGAACGCTCCGGGGTCGTTCACCGAGGCTCAGGACCCACACCTCTGGCGCTCCTGAGCACGCCGGGTCCGCGCCCACTGGCCCGCGCGAGTGCCGTGGGTGTACTCCTGGATGAGCGCGCATCCGGTCGATGAGGTTCTGGGATAGCTCGGCCATCCTGCCCTTGCTGGTCGAGGAGCCCACCACGTCGGGCCTCATCGACGAATTGCGTATCGATGACGAACTCATCGTGTGGTGGGCCAGCCGGGTCGAGTGTGTGTCCGCGATCGCACGTCTGGAACGCAAAGGCGCCTTGACCGCGGACGAGACTGCGATCGCGATCGATCGATTGACTGCCCTTGCGACCGCTTGGCAGGAAGTCGTCCCAGGCCACCGGCTCCGCGACATCGCGGTCCGCCTCCTGCGGGTCCACCCCCTGCGCGCGGCGGATGCGCTGCAGCTGGCGGCCGCGATCACCGCTGCCGAGCTGGAGCCGTCGACCCTGGAGTTCCTGACGTTGGACCAACGACTGGCGACCGCTGCCACCCGAGAGGGATTTCGGGTGCGCCAGGGCGACTCGGCGGTCTCATCGGTCGAGCTTGGGTGAGGCCCTGGGACTCGCCCATTCGCGGGACGCAGGAGCGTCTATCGTGCCGCCATGATCGGTCGACCCCCTGCTGGACCTGTCGAGGATGCCGCGCACGCGTTCGTCGACTTGTCCAACCTTTGGTACGGAGCGAGGGCAGAGGCGGAACGTCGTGGTGAGCACCCGCTCGCGATCCGGCTGATGGCGGATCAACTGCTTCGTGTCTTGACCGGTGCTCGCCCGGTCGCCGAACACAGGCCTCGAGCAGGCCAACGACGAGACGCTGCAGGTCCGCATGTACGAGACCATCTTCAGCCAGCCGCCAGCGGTCATGGTGCTGGCCACCGGTGATGGCGCAGGCTGGCGACAACGTCGGGGCTTCCTCCCTGCGATCGACGCGGCGAAGCGGCTTGGCTGGGCGGTCGAGGGAGTCGCATGGAGCTCCACCGCCAATCGCGTCATGGCTGACTGGTACGGACAGGTCGGTGGTGCCTTCATCGACCTGGACGACTTCTACCTGTCCGTGACCTTCGTGGAGCACGGCCGACGGGTCATGCCGATGAACCTCACGCATCGCCCGTTCGCGCGGATCGACGCATCGAGGACGAGCCTCCTGCCACCTTCCACGCTCGCCTGAGGATTGACCGACCGTCGCTCGTGACGTACGCTATCTCGTACGTTTCTCAGGAGCTCCGGACATGACCCACATCACGGCGACCGAAGCGCGGCGACAGCTCTATCGGCTGGTCGACGAGGTCCAGGAGTCGCACGAGCCCATCCAGATCAGCGGCAAGCGTGGGAACGCCGTGCTCATCAGTGAGGATGACTGGCGCGCCGTCGAGGAGACCCTGTTCCTCGTGTCGATCCCCGGGATGCGCGACTCGATCATCGAGGGCATCGCAACGCCGGCGGATGAGCTTGAGGACTGGCCGGGCTGGTGAGCTGGCGACTCGTCTACACCAAGGCAGCCCAGAAGGACGCGGCGAAGCTCGCCGCCGCCGGGCTGCGGCACAAGACCCAGATGCTCCTGGACCTGCTCGCGGTCGATCCGTTGCTGACCACTCCCCTGTACGAGAAGCTGGTCGGCGATCTCGCGGGTGCTGACTCGCGGCGCATCAACATCCAGCATCGCCTGGTCTATCAGGTCCTGCTGGAGGACCGGGTGGTCAAGCTGCTCCGCATGTGGTCGCACTACGGGTGACGGAGCTGAACGGAAGCCCCGGGTCAGGCCGCCGGGCAGCGGCTTCCAAGCGCAGTCCGATCCTCGCCATCGGCAGGCACTGATGCCATCACTTGGGGAGCGACTGTTATCATCAAGAGGTGATCAGAACCCAGGTGTCACTGACCGAGGAGCAGATGCAGCGCCTGCGGCGTGAGGCGCACCGACGACACGTCTCGCTGGCATCGGTCATCCGCGATGCGGTCGACCAGGTGGTGCCGGACGCGGATGCCACACGACTGGTTCGGATCGAGACGCTGCTCAGCGCCGCCGGCTCGGCAGCTTCCGGGACGGGGACGGTGGCGCGTGATCATGACGCGCTGCTGGCAGACGACCGCTGGTGACGCTGTTCGTCGACTCGAGCGGCATCCTTGCGCTCGTCGACCGAGACGATGCGGCGCACACGCCGACCGTCGAAGCCTTCGCCCGTGGTCGATCGGAGCCACTCGTGACCCACGCCTACATCGTCATCGAGACGCTGGCTGTGGCCCGCCGACGCTTTGGCCCGGTTGTGACAGCAGACCTGATCGATCGCATCATGCCGGCACTGGACGTGGCGGCCGTCGACGCCAACCTCCACGCAACTGCCCTGGCGGCGTTCCGGGACACGATCGATTCGGCCGTGTCCCTCGTGGATCGCACCAGCTTCGCGTTCATGCGTCGCGAGGGCATCACACGGGCCATCGCACTCGACGTCGACTTCCGCACCGCCGGGTTCCAGACGATCCCATAGTCGGCAGGCAACATCCGCTCGCGAACACGGGCTGCAGCGCTCGCATCGGCGGTGGCGTGCGCCTGACCCTGGAGGCCGGTGCGGCAGCCGATGGGCTGCGCTACGGCTCGACCGATGGCGACCGCACTATCAAGCACAGGTCGTCGCGTACCATGACCTGGACCATCGATGCCTCGCGAGGGGCGCTAGAAGGAGGTCCTGCAGCATGGACGAGACCACCGGCCTGTCTCCGGCGCAGTTCCACCGACGACCCGGCGTGACCGACTGGCGGGTGATGGCATCGGGCCCGCAGGCCGTGTTCCGGTCGTCGTCGCTGCCACATGGCGCGCGACTCCTCGCCGTCATCGTCGCAGCCGCCGAGCGACTTGGCATCGAGCCCGACATCGACCTCCGCCCGGAGGCGGTGGTCATCCGTGTGCCGTATCGAGGCGCCGAACGGATCCCCGCCAAGGCCGCCGACTTCGCGGCGGAGGTGTCCCGCGCGGCGGCGGAGTTGTCGCTCTCCGCGGACATCTCCCGCATCCAATCGGTGGACATCTATGTCGCGGAGCATTCGGCCGCGGACACCAAGCCGTTCTGGATCGCGGCGCTCGGGTACGACCCATTAGGTGAGACGGACGCCATCGACCCGTTGCGTCGCGGTCCCCAGCTCGCGTTCAATCCGCTGCGGGAGGACCGCCAAGGCAGGGGCCGCACCCACATCGACGTGTCCGTGCCCGCCGACCAAGCGGAGGCACGTGTAGCGGCGATCCTGGCCGCCGGCGGGAGACTCGTCGACGAGTCGCACGCTCCGATGTGGTGGACCGTGGCATCCCCCGACAATCACGGAATCGACATCGCCGCGTGGAGCGACACCCTCGAGTGATCCAGACAGGACAGCGATCCGATGCTGAGTGTCGCCGAGCGGCTGCCCCGAGGACCCTTGCCCGTCAGGTCAGCGATCGCGTGGCCTGATGTCCGAGTGAGCCGGACTGCTTGACCGACGGTCGATCCGTCGAGGAGACCCTCTTCCTCGTCTCGATCCCCGGGATGCGCGAATCCATCCTCGAGGGCATGGCGACGCCGACCGATGAGCTTGAGGACACGCCGGGCTGGTGAGCTGGCGACTCGTCTACGCCAAGGCGTCTCAGAGGGACGCTGAGAACCTTGCTGCCGCTGGGTTGCGGGAGAAGGCGGACACGCTCCTCGACCTGCTCCGGGTCGATCCATTCCAGACCCCTCCCCGATACGACAAGCTCGTGGGCACTCGCGGCTGCCGAATCGCGCGCATCAACATCCAGCATCGTCTTGTCTATCAGGTCGTCAAGGACGACCGGGTCATCAAGGTGCTCCGCATGTGGTCGCACGTATGGCTGCCCGGTCGCGCTGGCGCCACAGCCGGCCACGGACCGTGGCCGGCTATGTGCTACCGTGTGCTACATGAGTGAGAGCGGACGGCAAGCGGCCAAGGTTGGTGTTCGGGAGCTCCGCCAGAACCTGTCCATCTACCTCGACCGGGTGAAGGACGGCGAGACGTTGGAGGTCACCGAACACGGGTATCCCGTCGCGCGACTGGCCCCCCTGCTGACAGCTGCGACCTCGCGTCTGGGACAGTTGATCGCCGAGGGACGGGCCACGGCTCCCGATGGTGACCTTGTCGAGTATCTCGCGACCCACCCGCCGGTGGCATTGCCGGCGGGTTCGGTGACCGCGACCGAAATCCTGCTCGCGATGCGCGATGACGAACGCGCCTGACGGATGCTCTATCTCGACGCCTCGGCCATCGTCAAGCTGATCGTGGACGAGCCGGGGTCGTCCGAGCTCCGCTCGTTCCTCACCGATGCCGGCCCCCGGGTCACCAGCATCGTCTCCCTGGTCGAGACGCCCCGAGCGGTCGAACGAGTCGCACCAGCGGCGCGCGCGACCACGAGCGCCGTGCTTGCCCGGTTCGCCATCATCCAGCTGGACGCGACCCTCGCACGCCGGGCAGCGATCCTTGCACCGCTCACGCTCCGTTCCCTCGACGCCATCCACCTCGCGTCGGCCGTTGAGCTCGGGTCCGAGTTGCAGGGCTTCCTGACCTACGACCGCCGGCTTGCCGAAGCTGCACGTGAGGCCGGTATGTCAGTGGCGTCGCCAGGCGTCGACGCCCAGTAGCAAGCACCCAACAGGAGAGACGGAAATGGACCCCAGACCTCTGCGCATCCTTGGTATCGCTGGCAGCCTTTCACGACCGGGCGACCTCCCGCATCGGTCTTGACGCTGGAGTGCAGGGTCGCCGGGCGGGGCGCCTCGGTCAGCAGGTCGCGCCAGCGCTGCATCGGCCCGATGGCGTCGGCCGCATCGAACGTCAGGTCGGCCATGTGGGCGGTGCCCGGGATCGGGTGCGGCCGGAACACGAACTCCGTCACCACCCCGAAGTTGCCGCCGCCCCGGAGACCCCAGTACAGGTTGTTGAACCTCGGTCTGTGGGATCGGCGACCCGATCCTCTCAGCCCCCAGCGGGGGCGATGACCCAGAAGTCGCGCGGCAGCTCGTCGTCCGCCAGGGCGTCCCAGAGGTCGGCGGCCATGGTGGACCCTGGCGGGGCCGCGGCCAGGAAGACGGGCCGCGCCACCTGCTCCATCCGGTCAGGATCCGCTTCGTCGAAGCCGGCGACCCACAGCGTGACGGCGCTCCCCTCCACCTGCACCTCGCCGGTCATGACGGTCACGCCGGCGAGCGACAGGGCCGAGGTCAGGCGATCACGAAGATCGCGAGCACGCTCGATGTCGGCATCGATGGGCGCCCCATCCGCGGCCGGGCACAACAACGTCAGGCGCGGATACGGCTCGCTCGCCTCGTCGTTCAGACGCTCGAACTCACGCTGGAACTCGGCGACGGCCGCTTCCCACTCGAACAGGCTGATGGCCGTCATGGTCGTCGAGCCTGCCCCAGAGGCGCCGTCGACATATCGATGTCCCGGCAGCTCGCGCACCAGGCCGGTCATGGCCAGTCGCGACAGCGCCGCTCCCAGGGTATCGACGTCCACGAAGGTGCCGTGGACGGCATCGACGCTGCTCAACAGCTCCCAGAGCTGTGCCGGATCATCGGCATCGCGGCCGATGATGGGGCCCAGGATGTCGTCGTCGAACTCGTGGCCGGGCATGTGCCCAGCGTATCGGACTCGGGGACCGATGCGAATGCGGTGCGCCCACCCCGAAGGACGGGCGCACCGATCCGGTCGCGCTGACCCTACCGCGGGACCGAGCAGATCCCCGACGGCGTGGACGGATGGGCGGCGGTGTTGCCGCTCCATGTGTTGGCCGTGCCGGCAGTGCCGCTGCCCGCTGACTTGTCGAGGCACAGCCCACCGGCCCCATTGAGGACGTTGCCCCGGAGCACGTTGCCGGCCGTCTCCTCGTCCGCGCCGATGCCGTACTCCCGTGCCCGCACGGAATTGGCCCTGACGCTGCTCTCGGTCGTGCCGTTGAGCAGGATGCCGTACCAGGCGTTGCGGACCTGGTTGTGCCGCACTGCGACGTGATCCGCAGCGTCCAGGTAGATGCCGTGGATCACCCGCCGGACCGTGTTGTCCCGGATGGTGATGGGCCCGTTGACGTGGCCTGGCGCATCGAAATCGAAGCCAGACGCGACGCCGATGCCGGCGTAGAACGTGCCGCCCGCGTCCGGGAACGCGGCGGAACCCTGGACGACATTGTCCCGGATGGTGCCGCTCGCGTGACCCAGGTACCCGATGCCGAACTGGGCGCCCTCGATGTCGGCCACAGAGCTCGATGTCACATGCACCGCTCCGAAGTAGGCACGCACAGAGTTCCCGACGGTGTCCAGGTGGACGGATCGGCGCTGGGCGACTGCCACGATCGACAGGAACGCGGCGTCGCGCACCTCGTTGTAGGCGATGGTGCCGCTCGCGACGTGGGCGTGCTCCCCGTCATCGACGGTATCGGTGAGGCCCATGCCGACGCCCATGTAGCAATCGGCGCCCGGACCGGTACCTGGTGCCAGGACGCGGTTGCCCCGGAACGACACGTCCCGCGAGCCGACACCCGCGAAGGCGACCTCGAGGTCGTCACACGGTGCCTGGGTGCGGGCGATGGTCTTGAAGCCACGAACGGTGACGTGGTCCACATGGTCGACGACCACCAGCGCGGCGAAGCCACCCAGCGAGGTCGGGGTCTTGATGGTCGCCCCGAACGGGATCGAGGAGCGGACCGTCAGGCCGTCCCGAGCACCCTGGATGTGGACCTGCTCCTCGTAGGTACCGGGGCACACGACCACGGTGTCACCCGGACCGCTGGCCGTGATGGCACCCTGGATGCTGGCCGAGGCCGCGACGGCAGTGCCGGTACAGCTGCCTGGGCCGGCATGCCCATCCTGGTCGACCCACCGGGTCGTGCCGGACGCGGCGCTGGCGGGTGCCGCCGAGGCACCCAGTGCGACAGCCAGCAGGGCGCTGACCGACGCACGACGATGAACACGCATGTGATTCCCCACACATAGATCCGCCGCACATCCGTCGACGCCAGCGCACCGTACCTGCGGGGCGTTGCCTGTGGGCACCGCCGGTAGTCCCGATCGCACCCGGTCCAACGGGCTACTGGATCGAGGACCCCTGGGGGGCTTGTCGCAGCACTGCCCTGAACGCCCGGGCGGCGTCGTTCAGCTCGTTGCCTGTTCCTCCGGTGGCTTGACCGCCTGGAACTTGCGGTACAGCAGCAGGTCGTACACGATCTTCAGGCCACCCGCGATGACGAACGGCGCACCCGCGAACGCGGCGCTCAGGAACAGCGGCCCGGCGATGAGCGGCGACGCCGAGACGCCCAGGCTGCGCGCGACCCCGGTGACCCCGGCCGCGGCCGATCGTTCGTCCGGTTCCACGACCGCCATGGTGTAGGACTGGCGCGTCGGCACGTCCATCTGGCTGATGGCGAAGCGGACCAGGAGCACGGTCACGGCCAGCTCGACCGTGGGCATGAAGGGCACCAGCAACAGCAGCACATTGGACGGCAGGTGCGTGAACACCATCGTGTTCACGAGCCCGAATCGGGCCGCCAGCGGCCCGGCAGCCAGCGCCGACAGCCCGGCCAGGACGTTGGCACCGAACAGCAGCAGCCCCAACGCCGCCGGGTCCAGCCCGAACTGCTGCTGGAACCAGAAGGCGATGAAGCTGGCGATCACGAAGCCGCCCGCGAACGCGTCGAGCGCGAACAGCAGCGACAGGTCGAACACGATGCGCTGCGACGTGTGGAGCCCCAGGCGTGTGCGGATGGGCACATCCCGGACATCCCGCTGCGGCACCTCCACCTCGGGGCCCAGGCGCACGAACAGCACCGCCAACAGGATGCCCACGAGCGCATAGCCAACGATGACCAGTCGATACGCATCGACGGCGGCGGCGCCACGGTCGATGGCCACCTGGGCCACAAGCCCCGCGATGAGCGCCCCGGCTGCGGTCGCGAACGAGCCCACCAGCTGGTATCGGGCGAACACGCTGGTCCGTCGCGAGGAGCCCACGAGCTGGCTGAGTGACGCCTGCTCGACGGCCAGGAACGGGCCGACCTCGTTGCCGCTGGGGCTGATGACACCGACGGCGGCCGCGACCGCGAGGACCGCGAAGATGGGCGTGGCCACGAACGCCAGCCCGGCCGCGAACATCAGGCCGGCGCCAGCGACCAGCACCCGGCGACGACCGATGCGGTCGGCATGCGTGGTCAGCCACAGCGAGATCGCCGCGTCACCCAGGAGCGTCAGGGTCAGCAGCAACCCGATGTCCGCGCCGGAGTAGTCCAGCGACGTGAGGTACAGCACCAGCACGGTCGACAGGAAGCCGTAGCCGAACATGCGGAGGCAGCGCGTCGCGAACAGGAGCGCGACGTCATGGCCCACCGGTGCCCCTCCGATCCCGGGCCCGCAACGGGGCCCGGGTCCCTCGGGGTGAGCCTACTTGATGGTCACCTTGAGCGCGGTGCTCTGGCTCTTCACGAACGGCCCTGCGCCGAGGTAGAACGCCTGGACCGTGACCTGCTTGCCCTTGGGCCCACTGATGGTCGCGACATAGGTCGCCTTCCCCGTCACCGAGTTGATGGTCTTGGTCGACTTCAGGGTGCCGCCGACCTTGAACTGGACCTTGCCCGTTGGCTTCTGGCCCACGACGCGCGCGCTCGTTTCCGTCACCGTGAGCGTGACGGTTCGACCCGACTTCACTGATGTCACGGAGCGCTTGAGCGCCGTGACAGTGGCTCCCAGCCAGTTGCCCGCACTGAGGATCTTGATGCGCTTCTTGGTGGTGTACGTCCAATCCCACCCGGGGATGTAGGATTCTCCGCTGGTACGGGAAGCCGAAGCGTCCGTGACCGACTTCCCGGTCGTCTGGAGCGCCTTGAGCACGACGTTCACGGAGGCCTTCGGGAAGCGGGACTTGATCTCCGCCCAGGCACCCGCCACATGCGGTGCTGCCATGGAGGTGCCTTGCAGCTCCTGGTACGTGCTCCCCGGGACGGAGGAATAGATGTCCGTCCCTGGCGCGATGATGGAGGTGAGGCTGCTGATGTTCGAGAAGGTCGAGATATGGTCATCGTTGGTCGACGACGCGACGCTGATCACCGCCGTGAGGCAGGCGGGATAACTCATGGCATTGACGAAATAGCCGTTGCCTGCGGCGTAGATGGTCGCGATGCCGGCGGTGCGCAGCAACTCGGCGGCCGCCTTGATCGGGGCGTAGTTCGGCACCGCATCGCAGTTCGTTCCCGTCACGGCAGTGCTGCCGATGCTGAGATTCGCCGCCGCGATGCGCTTGGTGCCGTACGCGTTGCGCTGGGTGTACAGCCACTCCAAGCCGGCCGCCTGGTCACTTGCCCATGAACCGGGGCTGCTGTTGACGTTCGAGAACACCTGGATGGGCAGCAATGACGCATATCGAGCGACGCCCTGGATCGGGACACCGCCAGGGCCTGCAGTGGTCAGCCGCTTGCCGACCGCGATACCGGCGACGTGCGTGCCATGCAGGCACGAAGTGGGCGAGTACGCGCACGGTGCCGCGGCACCCGTGCCAACCTGGGTCTGGGCGCCATTGGGGCAGTCACCGACCGGTCCTGGAGGCGGCTGCGATGAGGCGTAGCCGGTCGCGAAGCACGCCTCATCGACGGCCTTGCCGGCCAGGAACGGGTGATCCCGCTGCACACCCGTATCCAGCACCGCCACGATCTGGTTGGTGCCACCCCAGCCAGCTGCGGCCATCGTGTCGCCCTGGACGATGGGCACGCTCTCATTCAGCGTCGGCTTACTGAGGGTATCAGCAGCCACACTCTTGACGTACGGCGACGCCTTCAGGGCCGCCAGGGTTCGCGGCGTGGCGTACACGGCCATCGACGGCAGGTACGTAAAGCGCCTGACGACCTGACCACCCGTCGAGGTGGTGATGCCGGCGATGCGGTTCGACATCGTCCGGACCCCGCTCTTGTACTCGCGTCGGGAACTCGGCGATGCCACGGCGGACGCGGTGAAGCCCTTCCGGAAGTTGACGATGACCCGCACGGAGCCCCGCTCCCGGGCCTTCGCGGCCAGACCGGCCTCGATGCGTTGCGGCTTGACCGTCCGCTGCGTGACTGCCTGGGGCCTGTGTGGCTTGGCTGCCGAGACCCCCGCCGCAGGTGCCAACAGACCGATCGCCACAACCGCGACGACCATCGTGGCCCAGCCACGCACCTTGATCCGAGCCATCGTGTGCCCATCCTCTCCAGTTGCGCCGTGGCTTCTGGGGCCGGGCGCGCGTGTCTGTATACCGCATCTGTCGCCCGCCGCATAGCCACTGGCCCAGTGGCCTGTGACGCGGACGCACCGTTGAGACGCGATCGGCCGATGTTCGGTGGTCCGCGTCCAATGAACGTCCAATGAGGCCCGTGTACCCCCGACCTGGCATTCCCGCGGCCCCGGGTGTCGGACAGAGCCGACTGACGCACCAGCTCGACCCTGTAGAGCAACGCGGAGTGACCGCGCGCGCGCTCCACAGAGCATGGTCCAGCCGCTATCGTTGCGGCGTCGGGTAACGACACTTCACGAACGGGGACTGACAGCGACACATCCGCCCGGCCATGCCGGACACAGGTTCACGATCCTGCGTCGATCCTTCATCGACCGCCGTCTCGTCAGCGAGACCACCGATCGCGACCATGCGTCACACCACCGACGGACCCGCTCCTGGTCCCGACGGTGTCCCCGATCCCCACGAGGTTTCGCACCCATGTCCGTTCGACGGATCGCCCTGGTCGCCAGTCTGGCCGCGGCATCGTTGTCGCTGACCGCGTCGCCCATGCTCGCCGCGACCCCAGACGTGGGCTATCGCGTGACCGCGGCTGAGGTGACCGCGCCAGCTGGATCCGTGGCGGTCTCTCCCTGGGTCTGGGAACCGGAGTCGTCCGATTCGCTGCGCATCGCGGTCGGGACGCGCACGCGTCGGGTCGTGATCCGGACGTGGTCTGCGGCGGGTGTCCAGCAGGGCATCTTCGTGGAGCAGACGCGCAGCGCTGGCAACCGGCGCTGGACGACGGTCTCGCGCACGCGTCTGTCCCAGGCTGATCTCGCCGGCGGCAGCACGGCCGCCGATCGCCTGAGCTATGAACGTGCCGGGTTCCTCGCTTTCGACACCGCGACCATGAGCATCCAGGGTCATAACGGCCTGGCCTACAGCGTCGTGACGACAGCGCGTCAGCCACTCATCGTCCGTTTCGGCGCTCGCGACAGGCGGACGGGTGACTGGACCACGGTCACGCGCATCGTCAACCGCTAGTCCGCAGCTCCCGCGGCGCCGCCGCCGCACGCGCCCGGCGCGGTCTGCGGCGCGAGCCCAGCGTTCCCGGTGCCATCGTTGAGTCCGGTCGGTGCATCAGTGTCGTCCACCCGCCCGGCGCGGTGTGCGGCGCGAGCCCGGGCGCCGCACCGGACCAGAGGCGGCCCAGGCCTTCTGCCGCGGCCGCCCTCGCCTCGGGCCGTCGATCATCTGGGACTCGAACCGACGGAGTAAGCGTCCTCCTCGACCTTCCTGACCCCGATCCGGCTCGTCCGCCGCCCGATCGCATCCCACCAGCCACCAAACGACGGGGCAAGCCGTCCGTAGCCCCGGAACGGCTCCGGGAGTGTGTCGATGCTCCCGTTCCTCCGCCCGTAGGCGTCCCAGATGATCGATCGTCGGCGCGCGTCTCCCCAGCGCCGCGCCGCGTCCAACCAGCGTCGCGCCGGGCCCACCAGCGTCGCGCCGGGCTACAACAGGCGCCGTTGATCCACGGGCATCCGATCAGCGCACCGACCGACCCTTGATGCACCGAGCGGACTCACGGAGGACACCCCCGGTTCCGGTGGCGCCGCCGGGCCGGCACGGCCCACTCAGCCGTCACGGTCACGGGCACCCAACGGACCGGCCAGGCGCCCAACGGCTCGGCCGGGCACTCAGCCGGCCGGCGGCTCCAGGCCCAGGACCTCGCGCAACTCGCGGGCGTCGCCCTTGGACATGCCAGCACCCTCCAGATCCAGCGACCGGCCGGCCAGCTCGGCGCGCAAGACGCCCATCGCCTTGGCCGAGATCGACGCGGAGCCGAACCGCTGGTCCAGGAATGATGCCCACGTGAGCGGCACCCAGGCCGCCACGATCTGTCCGATCGCCTCCGCGTAGACCCGGATCTCGTATTGCGCGTGGCTGTCCATGCGCAGCTCCAGGAAGCGCAGCAGGTTGTGGAGGTTGGTCTTCCAGTACCACTCCGTGTAGTGGCTCACGGGCAACCCGATGCGCGCCACCTCACGGGCCACCGCGTCGTCTTCATCCGTGAGCAGGGCCTGGTACTGCTCGTACGCCTGTACCGCACCGTCCCGCCACGCGTCGATCGCGCGCTCGGCAGCCCCCGGTGATACGGCGCCCGCGCTGCCCTGGCGGTTCAGCGAGGATTGGCGTCCGATGGCGGACGGCTCGGGCTCGTAAAACGTGTCCGCGATCTCCGAGTACCGCCCCGAATACTCGTTGACGCTCGCCGTCCGGTGTCTGATCCACTGGCGTGCCACGAAGACCGGCAGCTTCACGTGCAGCTTGATATCGCACATCTCGAAGGGCGACGTGTGCTGATGGCGCATCAGGTAGTCGATGAGCCCGGCGTCCGTGCGCACCGTCTTGGTGCCCGCGCCATATGACACACGGGCTGCCTGGACGATGGCGTGATCGTCGCCCATGTAGTCGATGACCCGCACGAATCCCTTGTCCAGGACGGGGATCGCCTGGTACAGCAGCTCCTCCAGTGCAGGAGCGACCACCCGACGGGTGACGCGACTGGCCGCGCGAGCCTCGGCAACTGCGGCCGCCTGCTCCGGCGTGAGGCGTGTCGCGACGTGGCCGCTAGCACCTGCGGGCGCATCGATCGGCTGGGATTCCTGCTCACCGGTCATCGCCCCGAAGGATACTGGGTCGGCGGTCGGGTTCCAGCTCGCTGCGTCGACCCTCCCTGCAGGTGCCCCAGCGACACCAAGCCACCCTATACCCCACCGCGCACCCGGACCTTCGGTCAGCGGCACCCGGACCCCCGGACCCCTTGCGTCCTGCCAGCCATGCCCGAAAGTCACACTCCCATGACAGAGACTGCAGGACTGGACGGTATCCGGGCGAGCAGCAGCCACGCGCCCCTCTCCACGGCCGCGTCCCGCCTGACGCCGAGCGCGCCGCCGGCATCCGACCCGGCAGAGGCTGTCGCTCGTGACGCCCGCAACTCGCGTGCCGTGCTGGGTACCGCCATCGGTGCCGTGGCCGTGCTCGTGCTGCTGATGCCCGCCACGCCGCTGGTCGGCTTCGTCCTCCTGGCCGCCGTCTCGCTGGGTGTCGTGGCCCTCCTCGTCCGTCGAGCCGAGGACCGCCGGAGCACGGGAGACACCCTCAAGCGCCTGACCACCAGGGGCTATCTCGTGCTCGCCGAGCGCGTGGCACCGGCACTGACCGGCACCATCGGTCATCTCGTCATCGGGCCGGGCGGCGTGTTCGTCATCGAGACCCGTGACCAGACTGGTCGAGTCCGGATCCGCGGCGACCAGCTCATCGTGGGCCGCCACAGCCACAGCGTGGCGAGCCAGCTGCGGGCCCAGGTCGCAGCTGTCAGCGCCACGCTGCAGCCGATCCTGGCCGGCACAGGCGTCCAGGTGGTGCCCCTGGTGTGCATGCGCTACGCCGAATTGCCGCTCCTGACCCGGAGCGTGGCGGGCATCCCGCTCCTGCGTCAGTCGCAGCTGGGGCCACGTATCGCACGATCCGCGACCGTGCTGGACGAGGCAACGATCGCGCGGCTCGGGGCACGTGCGGAGGAGACGATGCCGGCTTCGGGTCGTCGTCGGAGTTCGCTGGGCGCCCATGACACCGCGCCATCGGCCGGGAGGCCACAGTCACCAGTCCGTCTGTCAGACGCGACCGAGTTCACCACGGAGCCGTTCGTGCTGGGCAGCGCCACGCTCGGCAGCACGACGCTCGGCAGCACGACGCTCGGCAGCCCCACGCTCGGACGCCCCTCGACCCAGGCCTGATCGACGGCTCACCGTCCGGGGCCTGCACCGCCTCGTTTGCTGTGGCTCATGAGCACCAGCAGCGTGGCCACCACGATGCGCTCGGGCACGTCCCAGTACGGCGGCGGGACCGTCGCCAGCTCCGGATCGATCACCGGCTTGGGCAGGATGCACAGCGTGTCGCCGAGCGCCAGGAGCGCCACCACGTAGGTCAGGGCCACGAACAGGATGATGCGGCCCGAGGTGAGTGGCAGGGCGCTGATCCAGCCGCCGACCCGGGGGCCCCATCTTCAGTGCGCGAGGCTCGACCTGCCATGGCGTACGTCGTGTGTCCGCAGGCCGTGAGCGGCGCCACGAGCGACTTCCCGAGCAGCGTGCCACCATCCGTCCGTGGCACAGCCGATCAAGCGGTCGCAGGCACGGCCCAGCGCGCAGGCGCGACGGGCCGCACGTACCGGCCGCTCCAACCAGCCGCCTCGCCGACCCGGACGAACGTGGCTGGGGCCGCTCGTGGTCGTCGCCGCGATCGTGGTCCTGGCCATCGTGGCACTGCCCGGTCTCGCACCCGGCGCCGGCGCCACACCCCGGCCTACCTCCCCGGAACTCGCGCTCGCCGGCACATCGTCACCGGCTCCCATCGTCGAGGCGACCGCGCCACCCACCGCCGGCACGCTCGCAGCGACCGCCGTCGCGACGACCGCCCCTGAGCGCACCCCAGCCCCGCAGGACTACCCGGTACCCGTGGAGGCCCTCCGCAAGCGCCTCGACCGGGTGTTCCGGACGATGGCCAGGGAGGTCGGCTCGCCGGGCCTCGCGGCCGCGGTCCAGCTACCCGACGGCAGTGTCTGGTACGGATCGGATGGTGTCCTGTGGCCGGGCGGACCGGAGGTCACCGCGGATACCCCATTCGCGTGGGGCAGCATCACCAAGACGTTCGTGGCGGCGCTCATGCTGCGCGCGGGCGGTCAGGGTCAGCTGGACCTGGACCAGACCATCGATGCCTGGCTGCCGGACGTGAACAACGCTGACGAGATCACGGTCCGGATGCTGCTGGCGCATCGGAGCGGGATCTTCGACTACTTCCAGCACAAGGACTACGGCAAACGCGTGTTCGACGAACCCGAACACGCCTGGACCATCGACGAGATCCTGGACATGACCGGCCCACAGCAGTACCGCCCTGGGGACGGGTTCAACTACTCCAACACCAACTACGTGCTCCTGGGCCTGATCCTGGAGCAGGTCATGGGCCAGCCGCTTGCGACCCTCATCCACGACCATCTGCTGGCTCCGCTGGGCATGGACGAGACGGTATTCCAGCAAGCGGGCCAACCTGTCGGCCTTATCGGCGCCAAGGGCTTCTGGAAGGCGGGTGCGGGGTACCGCGAGTGGTCCGACAGCACCCAGTTCCGGCCCACCACGTCGACCGCGTCTGTGGCCTGGGCCGCGGGCGCCATGGAAGGCAGCGTGCGGGACCTCCTGGATTGGGAGATGGCGCTCTACGGCGGACAGGTCCTCACCCCCGAGGAATCGGCCCAGATGCTCGACTTCTCCCGTGACTCGGGGTACGGCCTGGGTGTCCGGACCCAGACCGTCGCGGGTGAGCCCGGTTACGGCCACGGCGGCTCGCTGCGTGGCTTCGTGTCCGTGATGTACCGCCTGCCACAGGAAGACCTCGACGTCATCGTGCTCGCCAACGTGGGTTTCGCGAATCTGGACAAGGTGGCCAACCGGCTGGCCAAGGCGGCACTCAATCCGCTGTCCACGCCTCAGCCGTCCGCGGCGACGCCGACCCTCCTGCTGCCGAGTGACCCGTCCGGCTGATCCGCATACAGTCGGTACAGGTTCCTTGACCAGGGTTGGCAGGCTCGGCCGACCGCGATAGGGTAGGACGACGCTCATGGTTTCCCGGCATTCCCCTCACCTCGCTGCCCGACTGCTCACCGCGCTGCTGGCGCTGGTGGTGGCGTCCGGATGCGCGATCGTGCCGCCGGGCCTGCCGCTGGACGTCATCACGGGCGCCGGGCTCGCGACGCCCGTCGCCACGCCCTCATCGACGCTTCCCGCCACGCCCGCGCCTGCCGTACCCGCGCCTGCCGTATCCGCATCCGCCACGGCCGTGCGACCCGCGCCACGTGCGGGACGCTTCTCCATGGACCTGTACCGCCGCAACGACCACGTACCCCAGTACAACGCCAGCTGGTGCGTGGGCGCCTCGATGCAGATGATGATCAACCTCATGGAGCCGGGGAAGCCGGACCGGACGAAGTCGACCCAGAAGGGGCTGTACGACCTGGCTCGGGACATCAGCCCGTGGGTCGAGACCCGACCGGGTGCGTCCGTCCTGGGCTGGGCGGAGGGTCTGGGCGAGCAGGGCTACGGCAGCTTCGTGGAGATGTCCTCGGAGTCACGAGCGGAGGCGCTGCGTATCGCTGCGCGGCAGATGCGCCTGACCCGCAAGCCGGTCGGGCTGCTGGTGTGGCGTGGCGCCCACGCCTGGGTCATGTCCGGGTTCAAGGCCACCGGGGATCCCGCGTACACCGATGACTTCGAGGTCACGGCCGTGTGGGTCGAGGACCCCTGGGCCGGGCGTGTCAGTCGAAGCTGGGGTGCTGGGCTGGAGGCACACACGCTGGTCACGGCGACCGCGCTCAAGTCGGACTTCGTGAAGTGGGCCAGCCGGTACCGGCCGGAGTACGGCAACGACGGCGCATTCGTCATCGTCGCGCCGGTCGCCTGAGGTCGGCCCGACCCGATCCGCGCGGCAGCCGCTACCCTCGAGGGCATGCGCATCGCGACCTGGAACGTCAACTCCCTGAAGGCCCGCATGGACGCCGTCGAGCGTTGGCTGGAGCGTGCCCAACCGGACGTGCTGCTGATGCAGGAGACGAAGCTGTCCGACGAGGACGCGCCGCTGATGCCCTTCCAGCTGGGCGGCTACGACCTGCTGCATCACGGCGAGGGGCGCTGGAACGGGGTCGCCATCGCCAGTCGTGTGGGCATCGCGGAGCCGGTCACCAACTTCGGGGATGGCCCGGTGCGTGACAGCCGGTCAGGGGCCACCATCGCCGTCTCGGAGGAGGACTTCGACCCACTGGATGAGGCA
>JBBQNA010000039.1:0-18793 GCA_038329515.1 Candidatus Limnocylindrales bacterium
AGGAAGCGCGAGACATCCCGCTGTGGGTCGACGAGCGCTGCCTCACCGTTCGAGGCGACCATCCAGGTCGCGTCACCCAGCCCGGGCGTGAGGAACATCTCGACATCCACGCTGACCTCCCGACACCTGTCGATACCCGCAGGTCCTGTCTGCCGATCGCCGGCTCCGGCTGGCTGATCCGGGCTGACGCGTCGCCGACCGGTGTTTAGCCGAGCTTGAGCGCCGGCAGGACTTCCTTGCCGAAGACCTCGATGAACTCCGCCTGGTTGCGGCCGACATTGTGGAGGTGGATCTCGTCGAAGCCCATGTCCACGTAATGCTGGATGTGGTCGGTGTGGGCCGCGAGGTCCGAGGTCATGAGCACCCGGTTGGTGAAGTGCTCCGGTCGGACCAGCTTGGCCATCGCCGCGAAGTCCTCCGGGTTCTTGATGTCCTGCTTGGGGAAGGCCATGCCGCCGTTGGGCCACTCCAGGACCGCCTGGTCGATGGCTTCCTGGTCCGTGCGCGCCCACGAGACATGGATCTGGAGCATCTTCGGCGCACGCGACGGATCCTTGCCGGCCTCGCGGGCCCCTTCCTCGAACTTGCTCCAGAGCATCCCGATCTTCTCGTCCGCGGCACCCACGGTGACGATGCCGTCGGCGAACTTGCCGGTCTTCCGGGCGTTGATCGGGCCGGCCGTGGCCACGTACACCGGCACGCGGTGCTCGTCATCCGGTCGGGTGTAGAGCTTGGCGCTCTCGAGCGTGAAATGCTCGCCCTTGTGCTTCACGACGTTGCCGCTGAACAGCTTGTTGATGATCTCGATGGACTCGAACATCATCGCCGAGCGGATGCCGATCTCTGGCCACTCGCCACCGATGACGTGCTCGTTGAGCGCCTCGCCGGCACCCAGTCCCAGCCAGAAGCGGCCCGGGAACATGGCGCCCAGGGTCGCTGCCGCATGGGCGATGACCGCAGGGTGATACCGGAATCCGGGGCACGTCACCGCGGTCCCGAAATTGAGGCTGGTGGCCGTGCCCAGGGCACCCATGAACGACCACGCGAAGGCGGACTGGCCCTGCTGCGGGGTCCACGGGTGGAAGTGCTCACTGACCATGAATCCGGCGTCGAATCCGGCGCCTTCCGCCTGGGCGCACCAACCCAGCAGGTCGGTGGGATGGAACTGCTCGAGCATCGCGGCGTAGCCGATGGTGGTCAAGATGTCTCTCCTCAAGATCAGTTGGTGCCCTCGGGACGCACTGGGTATCGCGCTGCCGGCCGGCCGGCATCCATCGTACGCGCCGACATCGAGTGACGCTGTCCTACCGCAAGGTCACGGCGCCGCTCCGCCCTACCTCCGAGCGGGGCGCCTGGCCGGACGCGGCCGATAGCCCGGCGGTGGACGCCTCGATGCTCAGGTCGTAAGATGACCATGGTCACTGGTCATCACGAGGGCACTGATGCAGGAGCGAACGGTCATGGCTAGCACGTTCAAGGCGCGTTGCCTCGCATTGCTCGACCAGGTCGAGCTCGACCGAGTGCCACTGGTCATCACCAAGCGGGGCAAACCGATCGCGCGGTTGGTGCCCATGGACGAGGCACCCAGCGGACGGTCCACCTCTGGATCGGTCCATCTGGTCGCGGAGGGGGACGCCGCGTATTACTCCACGGAGGAGCCGTGGGACGCATCTCAGTGATCCTGCTGGATACCCACGTCGTCCTGTGGTGGCAGGCGGGAGGCGATCGACTCTCGGCCACGGCCCGGCGGACGATCGCCGCCGCTGGCACCATCCTGGTGAGCCCCATCTCGTTCTGGGAGATCGGGCTCCTCGTGGCGAAGGGTCGGATCGGGCTGGACCGGGGCCCATCGGTATGGGTCCAGGATTTCCTCCGGACGGAGCGCGTCGGGGTCGCCGAACTGACGCCAACAGCAGCTGTCGCAGCCGCTCGACTGCCCCAGTCCGGTTTCCCGGGCGACCCCGCGGATGGCTTCCTGTATGCGACCGCCCGCGAACGTGACGTGCCCTTCCTGTCCAAGGATGAGCGCATCCGCGCCCATGCCCGGCGTGTCAAGGACCTCCGCGTCGTCTGGTAGGGCTTGCTGGACCGAGCGTTCGCTTCACCCTACAAGGGCTACTGCAACCCGCGTGCTTGACTAGGTGGCTGCCGCCAGGACCCCTCCACGGTTGTCACCGGGTCCCGTCGCCCTGCCGATCCGGCGACCCGCCGGGTCGCTCTCGAGTTCCCGCCGGACCACCTCGGCGGGATGCGAGCCCACCTGCTCCAGGCTTCCTCATATCGGCTAGCACGACCGGCGCATCGGGGCCGAGCGGTTCGGTCGCGGCCGGTTCCGTCGACACCCACGCACCGGGTGCCAGCGTCCAGTCCCATGTGGACACGCGTAAGCGGCAGCCTTCGGTCTCGATGCCGTGCCGCTCCAGAAACCGGCGGATACCCGCGGGGCCGCCGAAGTCCCCCGCGAACCACAGGAACACGCGCGGGACGAGCAGCCGCCCCGTCTGGCGGCGGACGCTCGACGCCAGGTAGCCGCGGGTGGCGAGCTCCAGCTGCTCGTCCAGGCGCACCGGGTCGTACGCGGCGATGGGCGGGCAGCTGGCCGCCGCGCAGTTGAGCGCGAAGTGGATTCGCGGGTCGACGCGCTTTACCCGAAGCCGACGCTCGAATGCACTCGGCCAAGGGTGTGTGATCCAGCCCAGGCCGAGCTTCGGGCGCGAACGACGGAGCAGGCCGTGCTCGATGGTGTCCAGACGTAGCGTGGTCCCGGCCACGGTGATCGCTGGTCGACGGAAGAACCTGGTGCGCTGCCCGTACCCATCCGGCGCATCCGCGACGAGCCGCTGCGCGGCCGCGTTGTACAGGTTGAGCCAGGCCGCGATGCGGCTCTGGTCGTCTGGCAGGTCGGTGGCCAGGCTGTCCTCCGAGAGCCCGGCCAGCGCCGTGGACACGGTCTGCATCGCGACGTCATCGCCCGCCCGGACCGCCAGGAGCAGCCGACGGGCCAGGTCTCCAGCGCTGCCGACCGGGTCGCCGCTCATACCATCACCACCGCGAGCGCGACCGTCATGAGCGCGATGCTCCCGACCATCGCGACCACCGACGGCCATGGATCCTCGGTGCGGGTGTACCGCACGGTGCCCAGCACCACCAACGGCAGGACGAGCAGCCCTGTTGCCGCGGCCGGCGGTGGTGCGGCTTCCACTGCGATGGCCAGCAGCGTCGAGCACAGCCACCCGACGGCCAGCGCCGCGTGGACTCGGCGGAGCCGCTGCGGCCGCCAGCGAACCTGGAGCGTGCGCTTGCCAGTCGCCGCGTCCGCCATCCGATCGGGCCAGGCTGTAGCCATCACGCTGCCCAGCGTGACCGCCGCGAACGGCAGGAATGCCAGCACGTCGAGCGGGTCGATGCCGCCGCGGATGACCGCGACCCCGAACAACGGCAGGAGCAGGGCACCCAATAGCGTGTTGAGCACCTCGCCCCATCCACGCCGCATGGCGGCCACGGGCGGCAACGAGTACGCGAGGCCGCCGGCGAGACCGGCCACCAGCAGGAACGCAGCCGCGACGGTCAGCGCTCCCACCACCACCGCGATGACACCGGTGATGGCGACCGCGACCGCCAACCCGAGGGAGAGACGGAGCGGCATCGCGGCTCCCATGTCCGAGCGAGCCAGGGCGCCGCTGCCACCCGAGAAGCGCGTCCGGACCGAGCGCGCGTCGGTCTCTGCGTCCGCCGCCTCATTCGCCCAATGTGCGGCCACCGCTGCCGCAAGCAGCAGCACGAGCGCCATGACGAGGTCGGTCGGCCGGATCGCAGGCGTGTCCGGGCGGGCGCCTCCGAGCAGCACGCCCGACGACCACACCAGCACGATGAGCGCGAGCTGGCTGGGTCGCGCCATCGCCACGAGCGTGCGGGCGCGACCCAGGCCCGGGTCGGCGACGACGGTCATGTCCATGACGCGCATGGTGACGCGAATCGGATGGCCCCCGGCGTGCCGTGAGGGAGAGGGCACGATGGGGGCCAAGGAAGGACCGCGGTCCGGGCGATCAGCCCGTGATCGCGAAGTCGTTGGGGGCCGTGATGGGTGCCGGGCAGTTCACGACGAACCCCTGGCCGCCGGTGTCCGGCGTACCCACGAACAGCTCGATGGCGCCTGAGCCGACCAGCGAGTCCAGTTCCGTCTGTGAGACGACCAGGGTGGCCGCCGCGGGGTCCTTCCAGACCGCCGTGAAGTGGTCCCACAGGGGGCTCCACGACGGCTCTCCGGAGGCTTCCCGGAAGATCGCGGGCTGGAAGCCCATCGCGCCAGGACCCGTGAGCCCGTTGCCGAACACGGTCACGGTGGACGCGGCACCCACCTCGGCGAGTCCGGCCGTACCTGGCGAACCCTGGATGTTCATCATCGGGGCCATGGGCACCGCGGATGTGTCGGTGACGATATACCAGGTGCCGGGGTAGCACTGGTGGAGCTTGAACGTGACGGTCATCGCGTCCAGGTCCGGAGCGGAGAGCAGCGGCCCACCGGACAGGGCGCCGGTGACCTCCGTGTCCACCGGAAGCTCGCCCCCCGGCCACGAGACGGACGGGTAGTTCACGACGACTCCGGTCTCGACCACGGTCGCCGTGCCGGCCGCTGCGGCTTCGTCCACCGCCAACGCGGAGTCCAGCAGTTCAGCATCGGCGGCCAGTGTCACCAGGTGCACGTGGAGCAGGGGCGTGAAGTCCTCGTACCCGGGTGCCGTGGAGAGGACGGGCATCTGACCCTCCGCGCCACCCTCGAACAGGAACAGGCGACCGACAGCGCCGTCCTTCGGCTTCGCGGCCGCAAGCAGCGGCACGAACACGAGCCCCTCCTGCTCGGCAAATCCCTGGTCGGAGGTGTCGGTGCGGATGAAGTGGACCGGGAGCCCGTCAACCCAGCCCTCGTGCAGCTTGAACGTGACGCTGCCGCCGTTCCACTGGTAGCCACCGTGGAGCTGGAAGTCGACGACGTCCTTGACCAGGACCTTGGCCGCGCTCTCCAATGTGGGCGTGGGGCTGGTCACCTGGAACGCGGCGGCAGCGGGGCTCTGAGCCACGATGGACCGTGGAAGTGCGGAGGCGATGGCGGCGGCACCCGCCGAGGCGGCGGTCGCCCGAAGGAAGGTCCGTCGGTCCAGGGGGGTTCGCAGCAGGTCCATGAGTCTCCTCGCTGTGGCGGATGCGGGACGTGATCCTGCCCGGGTCCATGCGTGCGTGCTGTAAGGCAGCACACAGCGAACGCCGCGTATCAATGTGACGGACATCACAGCGGGCCTGTTGCGCACGGCGGTAGCGTGTCGCGCATGTCCAAGCTCCATCGCTCCCTCGCCTTCGTCCCCGGCCTTGCCATCCTGCTGCTGGCGGCGCCGGCCGCGGCGCAGTCGCCCGGGCCGCCCATCGGGGATCCCTCCCGGCTTCGGTTCGACCCGTCCGGCTGGCGCACCGACTTCAGCCGAGCCACCGTGGACCTCGCCGAGCTGCAGGCGGGCGGCCCACCAAAGGACGGTATCCCACCGGTCGACCGGCCCGCGTTCGAGTCGATCGACGCCGCCCGCGGCTGGCTGCAAGGCGCCTCGCCCGTGATCACACTGGAGGTCGCAGGCCAGGCGCGCGCCTATCCCCTCGCGATCCTCACATGGCATGAGATCGTCAATGACACCCTCGCCGGCGTGCCGGTGGTGGTCACGTTCTGCCCGCTGTGCAACACGGCGCTGGTCTTCGAACGGACGCTGGCCGGTGTGACCCATGACTTCGGGACCACGGGCAAGCTGCGTTACAGCGACCTGGTGATGTACGACCGCCAGACCGAATCGTGGTGGCAGCAGGCCACCGGGCAGGCGATCGTCGGAGAGCTGGCGGGTGAGAAGCTCGTCTTCCTGCCTGCCCAGATCACCTCGCTGGACGCATTCGCGGAGACGTGGCCGGAGGCCGACGTACTCAGCCGCGAAACCGGCCACTCGCGGGACTATGGTCGCAACCCCTATCCCGGATACGACCGCGCCGACGAGCAGCCGTTCCTGTATGAGGGCACCATCGACGGCCGGATCGCTCCCAAGGAGCGCGTGGTGGCAGTGGGCATGGGAGCCGACGCGATCGCGTTCACATGGTCAGATCTCGCCGCGTCGGGTATCGCGACCGACACGGTCGACGGACGGCCGATCGTGGTCCTGTGGAGGCCCGGGACCGTGTCCGCGCTTGACGAGGCGCTCATCGATGAGAGCGCCGACATCGGGTCGGTCGGGGTCTTCGTGCCCGAAGTCGATGGACGACGGCTGGCCTTCGCACGACCGGACGGTCCGAACGGACCCATCGTGGACGCCGAGACCGGTTCGACGTGGTCCGTCACCGGTCGGGCCATCGACGGCCCGTTGGCCGGACGTCAGCTCGAGCCCGTCCTGCATGCCAACCACTTCTGGTTCGCGTGGGCGGCATTCTCGCCCCGAACGCGGATCTGGCGGCCAGCGGCCGGAACGCTCGCCCCGATCGCAACGCGGAACCCAGGCGACCGGGCCAGGGTGGCGGCGTGAGGCTGTCGCGGGCCTCTCGAGGCAATGTCATCGCACCGTCACACACGGAGCGGCACACTCTACCGATGCCGAATCTCCGCACCTCAGCCTCGCTCGTGGCCATCACCCTCGTACTCGCGGCCTGCGGTGCGGCGTCGCCGGCTGCGACCCCAGTCATCGCGCCGACCGTGCCACCGGTCGCGCCGTCTGTCGCCTCGTCGCCAGCCGCGATCGCCTCGGACCCGCAGCACACGCCCGCGGTCGCGCTGGAGGCGTGGCAGACCGCGACCCTCACCGACGTGCGGAGTGGCGAGTCGTTCACCATCGCCGACCTGGCTGGCCGACTGGTGGTCATCGAGCCGATGGCCATCTGGTGCACCAACTGCGCCCGCCAGCAGCGCGAGGCATCCAAGGCGCTTGCAGCCCTGGACAGCAACGACGTCGTCTATATCAGCCTGGATGTGGATCCCGGAGAGCAGCCCGCCGATCTGGCAGCCTACGCGGACGAGCGCGGATTCGACTGGCGCTTCGTGGTCGCCGGCCGCGACCTGTCGCGCGCCCTGGCCCTGGACCTGGGCGACCAGGTATTGTCCCCGCCGTCCACGCCAAGGATCATCGTCACGCAGGACGGTCGCGTCATCGGACCCGACTTCGGGGCCCAGGAAGCCGCCGACCTGGAGGCGGACCTCCGGGACCTCCTCGGCTGATGGAATCGCTCATCACCTCGTTCTGGCTCGGCGTGGGTGCTGCGGCCAGCCCGTGCCTGCTGCCGCTCTACCCGACCGTCCTCGCGATGCTGGCGGGCCGACGGTCGGACGATAGCCGGGCGACCTGGGCCTTCCTCGGACTCGCCGTGGTGCTGGGGGTGGTCACGGCGCTCACAGTCGTGGGCCTGGCCGTCACCGCGGTCTCCACCTCGCTCAGCGGCATCCTCGCCTGGCTCGTGCCCCTGTCCACCGTTGTCCTCCTGGTCCTGGGCGTGCTGTTGATCCTGGGCCGAAACCCTTTCGCGGTCCTCACCACGGTGCGCATGCCGATGATCCGCCACCCACTCGCGCAGGCGTACGTCTACGGGCTGCTCTACGGGCCGGTGGCGCTGCCCTGTGCGGGGCCGTTCATCGTGGCCCTGCTGGCCATCTCCATCGGGGTGGAGGAGACGACCGGCCGGGTGTTCACCTTCGTGGCCTTCGGCTTGGGCATGGGCGCTCCCTTGATCGTGATCTCGCTGCTCGGCGCCGCCCGGGCACGAACGCTCACCACCTGGCTGACGAGCCACCACGTCGCCATCGGGCGGGTCGCGGGGGTGCTGCTCATCGTGGCCGCTCTGGCCGAGCCGACTCGAGGTTGGCTCGAGTCGGCGTAACTGATAGCCGGGACCCCTCGCTGGCGAAGCGGGTACCGCCAGGTCGTGGATCGCGAGCTGCGCTCAGGGTCGCAGCGTACCCGCGAAGACCTGCCATGCAAGGATCGTCTTGGCGAAGAGGCTCAGGAACATGTAGACCTTCTCGCCATACAGGTAGTCGGCCCATCGACCGCGCTTCCGGTACTGGAGCACCATGTTGATGGCGAAGACATTGAAGGTGATGAACAGCGAGACGAAGATCACGAAGACGAAGGTCGGGATGGGCTCGGCGCCTGGCTCGTTGGCCGACGTCCACAACGCGATCGAGATGACGATCCACGGCACGATGCCGGCGATGCAACCGAAGACGTAGTGCAGCCACTGGACGCGCGTCCTGCCCTCGTTCGCGGACTCCATGCTCCAGCCGAACAGGTTCATCGCGGCGTTGATGCCGAAGATCGCGACCAGGGTGCCGATCTCCTGGATGCCTGTGAGCGTCGCGATGATGACGATCATCACGCTCGATGAGAGGGCGTACTCGATCCAGCGAGCCGGGTTCTGGCCACGGATGAGTCTGGCCTCGTACCAGCGACGAGCCGGGTACGCAAGGGTGAAGTGCGCGATGGCGCTGAGGAAGAAGAACAGTGCCACTGCAGGTCCGATGGGCAGATCGAACAGCACGCGCTCGGCCGGCACGAGGGCCTGGGTCGCAGCGTCAAAGGAGAGATAGCTGCTCGTGACCGGGGCGCTCACCATCGGGCTCTTCGCCATGGAGAGTGCAAGGATGATGAGGCCCTGGACCCCGTGCAGTGCTGCGAGAGCCACGTTCCAGCGGTGGAGGCTTGCCGACCACTTCCGTGAGTCGGCCGTGGCGGTGGCGCCTCCCGCCGACTCGGTCTCTGGTTCGTTTGGCTGCATGACGTACCTCATTCCGCAGATCGCGCCGGGATGCCCGACACATGGTCGAGGGGCGGCCGCACGTCGCGGCCGCCCCGCGCGTGGGGTGTGAGATTAAAGCCCGCTGGGGGAGGGAGCCGGCTCCATCATCGAGGAGAGGTCGACCGCGACCACTGCGGTCAGGGTCCCACCGGCCAGGGAGCCGATGGCGAAGACGCTGTAGCTGTTGCCAGCCGCGAGGGTGACCGGGTCCAGCTGGAGGGCGACGTCCATCGTGCCTGCGGGGCGGACCTCGAGGTCGTAGTCACCGGCCGGCACCGTCAGGTAGTCCGTAGCGGTGGGGTAGGCCAGGTTGGCCACGATGGGCTCGCCACCGTCGGGGGCGATGTCCACGGCGGGGGCGTCAGCGGCGAAGTGGACGACACGGACCTGGGCCATGTCGGCGACCGGCGCGGGGGCGTCGGTGATGACTTGGGCCTCGATGGTCGCGACGTTGTTGGTCGCGGCGACGGTGGTCATGGTGCCGGCGGCGAACGTCAGCGTGGCATCGATGACGGCGCCGTCGGTGGCCGGCTCGGGGCTGGCCGCGAAGACCTGGATCTGGTACGCACCGGCCGGGACCTCGAGGTAGCCGGAGATGGTGCCGAAGGGCACGTCGCTGAGGATCTCCGCGCCGTTGGCGTAGATGTCGACCGCCGGAGCGTCGGGCGAGGCATGCAGGACACGCACCATGGCGGTGCCGGCCTCGGCACTCATCTCCGGGGCCATGCTCGCGTCCTGAGCCATGACGGGCGCCGCGTTGAGGGCGATCAGGGCGATGGCCCCGGTCAAGAGGGAACGTCGCATCGGGATGGTCTCCTATCCTTGCTTGTCTAGAGGTCGTCGTCCGTCAACGTGACAGCCGCGTTGCCCTAGGTTGTCGTGCCTTGGTATCGGCTTTGTCCAAGGTCTGTAGGGACTGTAGCCGGTAGTGCTTGTGGTTGTCAAGGGTTTGATGAGTGTTGGGTCGACAAAGCATGTACACCACCAGGCAGGCAGCCCTCCGCGCCGGAGTCTTGGTCCCCGTCCTTCGCCAATGGGAGCGTCGGTATGGGTTCATCGTTCCCGGTCGCACCGCATCCGGTTATCGCACCTACGACGATGCGGACATCTCGCGCGTGCGCGCCATGCGCGCTCTCGTCCACGAGGGCTGGGCACCAGTGGCAGTGGTGATCGCGGTGGTGGTGCCGACCGATGTGGAGCCAGTCGATCGAGTCGGGGCTGCCAGCGAGGCGGTCCGCCCCGACGTCCTCGTCGCGTTCGGCGGACCTGCCGCATCTGGCGTGCTATCGGGAGCCCGGCGGATCATGCTGCCGACCGGGCTGATCGCCGACGTGGAGGCACTCCAGGCGGCGCTGCAAGGGTAGGAGTCCGCCAAGCGGTTGCTGCGGCTCGAGCGGATACGATGGCATCGACGGGCACGTGAACCAGCACAGACGAGGGTGAGGATGGGATCCGTGGGTGCCACCGACGACGCGGTCGGGCGGGTGGCTTCGTGACGGAGGTCGCGTTCCGGCTGCGCGTGCCGGTGACGCCGACCGTGGCCTTGAGCGGGTTCCCGCGGGGGCTGTCAGAACTGCCGGGGACGCCCTTCCTGCTGGTGCACGGGCTCGCCTCCAACGCCCGTCTGTGGGATGGCGTCGCCGAGGAGCTGGTGCGCCTGGGACACCCGAGCATCGCCATCGACCTCCGGGGTCACGGTCGTGCCTCCAAGACGGACGATGGCTACGACTTCGGGACGCTGGCCACAGACCTGGTCGCGGTCATCGATGAGATGGACATCGAGCCGCCCATCGCGGTCGGCCAGTCGTGGGGTGGCAACGTGGTGATGGAACTCGCTGCGCGGCATCCGGACCGCATCCGGGGTGTTGTGGGCGTTGACGGCGGGACCATCGAGCTGTCGGCCCAGCTGCCGGAGTGGCATCACGCCTCGACCGTGCTTGCGCCGCCCGACCTTCGGGGCACGCCCGTGACGGAGCTGGAGGCATGGATCCGGCAGGCACATCCCGACTGGCCCGAGAGTGGCGTCGAGGGCACCCTGGCCAACTTCCAGGTCCTGGGCGATGGCACGGTCATGCCGTGGCTCAGCCGGGAGCATCACACGATCATCCTGCGTGAACTGTGGGAGCACCACCCGGCGCGGCTGTATCCCCGGATCCGGGTGCCCGTCCTGCTCCAGGTCGCGGAACCGGCGAGCGAGGATGCGACGCGCACTGCCCTGCGGCGCGCATCCGTGGACGATGCGCAGCTGGCCATCAAGCGCTGCAGCGTGGAGTGGTTCAGCGCGGCCGATCACGACCTGCATGCCCAGTTCCCGGAGCGCTGCGCGCGGTCACTCGCGGACTTCGCCACCTCGATCGCGGGCTGACGCCCGCATGACCCCGATGGACCTGCCGCGCGTCCTCGCGATCATGGGCTCGGGGGAGACCGCGCCGACCATGGCCCGGGTCCATCGGATGCTGTTCGGCAGGCTGGGCAGGTCGCCCGTGCCGGCGGTGCTGCTGGATACGCCCTACGGGTTCCAGGAGAACGCAGACGAGATCACCGCCCGGGCGCTCGACTACTTCCGCGAGAACGTGGGCAACCCGATGCTGCCCGCCTCGTTCCGCCGCGCCGATGCGGATCCACTGCAGCATGCGACGGCCGTGGCGCGCGCTCGCGAGGCGCAGTACCTGTTCGCCGGGCCGGGCAGTCCCAGCTACGCCCTCGCCCAGTGGCGGGGCAGTGAGGTGCCCTCGATCGTCGCCGACAAGCTGCGGCTGGGCGGCATCGTGGTCTTCGCCAGCGCGGCGGCGTTGACGCTCGGCAGCCACACGGTGCCCGTGTACGAGATCTACAAGGTGGGGGAGGCGCCCCACTGGCTCGCAGGCCTGGATCTGCTGTCGGCCGTCGGCCTGCCGATCGCGGTGATCCCCCACTACGACAACGCCGAGGGTGGCTCGCATGACACTCGCTTCTGCTACCTGGGCGAGTCCCGCCTGGCGGTCCTCGAGCGGCTGCTGCCGGCTGGCCACTTCGTGCTGGGCATCGATTCCCACACAGCCCTGGTGCTAGACCTGATCGCGGGCACTGCGAGCGTGCTGGGTGTCGGCAGCGTGACGGTGCGGGCCGACGGGCGCAGCGAGGTATTCGCGAGCGGCACCACGCTGCCCCTTGCGGGACTGGGTGATGCCGCCGCGCGGCTCCGCAGCGCGTCCGGCAATGCCGGTGCCCTGACGGCGGCGGGTGCCGACGCCGATCTTCAGGCTCCAGTGACGGGGGCCGCCACCCGGACGCCCCTGGACCTCGAGGTGCGGGAGCTGGAGGCCCGCTTCGCCGAGCAGCTGACGGCAGGACGCGTACCGGAGGCCGTGCGCACCACCCTGGCCATGGACCATCTCATCCTCGACTGGTCTCGGGACACCGATGGCACGGACGACATCGATCGTGCTCGACAAGCGTTCCAGTCGCTCATCGTCCGGCTCGGGGAGCGAGCCACCCAGGCAGATGCCGCCGGTGCCACGGATCGTCTCGCGCCACTGGTGGAGCTGCTCCTCGACCTGCGCGGCCATGCCCGCGCTTCCCGCGACTTCCGTCAGGCCGACTGGATCCGCGATGCGCTGGGGGATGCCGGCATCGAGCTCCGCGATGGCCCGGATGGCACGACCTGGGGCGCCCGACAGGACGCGTGACCGGGGTGGCTGGATCAGGGACGTGAGGCCTCGGCTGTCCGAGGACAGCGTGCTGCGGGATGCCGAGTTGCGCTGGATCCTGGTGGCACGTGCCGGGAACGCGCTCGGCAGCAGCGCGTTGCTGACCGTGCTCGGCTACCAGGTGTACCTGCTGACAGGTGATCCGCTGGCGCTCGGCCTGCTGGGACTCGTGGCGGGGCTGCCGGCACTCGCGCTGGGGTTGTTCGGTGGCCATCTCGCTGACCGCCGCGACCGGCGCACCATCATCGCGGTCACGTCCGGGGCGCTCGCGCTGCTGGTCCTGGTCCTGGCATTCGTGTCCCTGGAGGACCAGGGGACGGAACTACTGCCGATCATGGTCGTGGTCTTCCTGACGGGTGTCGCGAGTGGCTTCGAACGCCCGGCCATGACCGCATTCGAGGCGCAGGTCATCCCGCTCGACAAGGCAGCCCAGGGGGCCTCCTGGGTGAGCACCATGTGGACCGCGGGCGGGCTCGCTGGGCCCGCGCTGGGCGGCCTGGCCATGGCCATCGGCGGTATCCCCACGACCTACGTGCTAGTGGCGCTGTTGCTCACCCTGTCACCGCTGGCCATCCTGCGCATCACGCGCAAACCGGTACCCGAGCCGGAGCCGGGTGAATCGTTCTTGACCAGCGTCCGCGACGGGCTCCGGTTCGTGTTCCAGCGCCAGCAACTGTGGGGCGCCATGACCCTCGACCTGTTCGCTGTGCTGTTCGGTGGCGTGGAGGCGCTCCTGCCCATCTTCGCCATCGACATCCTGCATGTCGGACCGTTCGGTCTGGGCCTGTTGCGCACGGCTCCGGCCCTCGGCGCTCTCCTGGTGTTGCTCCTTGCCACCCGACGACCACCCGACCGGCACGCGGGACCGTTGCTGATGGCCAGCGTCGCGGGCTTCGGCGTGGCGGTCATCGTGTTCGGGTTCTCGACCAGCTTCCCGCTGTCGCTGCTGGCCCTCCTGGTACTGGGCGGCACGGACGCGGTGAGCATGGTGGTGCGCACGGTGACGGTGCGTATCTACTCTCCGGAGCAGCTGCGCGGCCGCATCGCATCCGTGAACTTCCTGTTCGTCGGCGCCTCCAACGAGCTGGGCGCCTTCGAGAGTGGGATCGCCGCCGCGGTCTTCGGGGTCGTGCCAGCTGTGGCGCTAGGGGGTGTCGTCACCCTGGCCGTCACGGCGTTCGTGGCCACCTTCGCGCCCAAGCTGCGGCGCCTTGACCTGCGCGCCGCAACGCTGGAGGCGGAGGAGCTGCGCACGCCCGTGGCATCCTTGCCGAATGGCTGAATCGAACGACCCCGCCGATGTCCGCCGTGCCGGACGGCTGCGCGTCACGCCCGAAGCCGCCGCACGCATCGCCCGCGACGCGTCCACGGAGGATGAGCAGCTCCTGGAGCGCGGCTCGGCGACCTCGTTCCAGCACACGGATACCTGGCGCGCGCTCCGCATCCTGGCCGAGTTCGTGGAGGGGTTCGATGCCATGGCATCCGTCGGCCCCGCGGTGACCGTGTTCGGGTCGGCGCGCATCGCACCAGGCACGGACCAGTACGAGATCGCGCGGGCGATCGGTCGTCGATTGGCGGAGGCGGGCTACGCGGTCATCACGGGTGGCGGCCCGGGCATCATGGAGGCCGCGAACCGGGGCTGTCGTGAAGGTGGAGGCCTGTCCGTCGGCTGCAATATCGAGCTGCCCCACGAGCAGGGCGCCAATGCGTACGTGGACCTCGGTATCGACTTCCGATACTTCTTCGCGCGCAAGGTGATGTTCGTCAAGTACGCGGATGCGTTCGTGATCCTGCCCGGTGGCTTCGGCACGCTCGACGAGCTGTTCGAGGCGCTCACGCTCATCCAGACCGGCAAGGTCCGCCACTTCCCGGTCATCCTGGTGGGCATGGAGTACTGGAGTGGCCTGCTGGACTGGATCAGGGGCACGCTCGTGGCCGACGGCACGGTGGCCATCAAGGACCTGGAGCTGCTGCAGGTGACGGATGACCCGGACGAGATCGTGCGACTCATCCAGAGCGCGGCGGCGGACTCAGCCTTCGACTGACCCGACGGGCTGGCGGCCGGGCCGGCGGGGAGCGGGCCGCCGGGGAGCGCTACCCGTTGGGGTCGCGCTGCGCCATCACCTCGCCACCGTCGACACCCAGGACGTTACCCGTCATCCAGTGGGTGAGCGGTGACGCGAGGGCCACCAGCGCGTCCGCGACATCCTCCGGCCGGGTGACCCGGCCGCTCGGATTGCGGTGCTGCGCCTCGTTGAGCAGGTGCTCCCAATTGGGGATGCGGTGGAGCGCGGGCGTGTCCGTGACGCCTGCCCGGATGGCATTGACCGTGATGCCGTACTGCATCAGCTCCAGGGCCAGCTGTCGGACGTGTGCCTCCAGGGCTGCCTGGGCCGCCGATACCGCGCCATAGGTCGGCACCGCCAGGCTCGCACCCTCGCTGGTCATCGCGTACAGCCGACTGCCACGACCGAACAGCCCAGCGTGGAACAGGTCGCGCACCCAGTACAGGAGGGAGTGCGCCATGACGTCGGCGGTCATCTCCATCTGCTTGCGGGTCAACTCACGGCCGCCTTCGGTCTCCGTGATGTATGGCAGCGTCGCGCCGAATGCCAGCGAGTGCAGGAACGCCGCGAGATAGGGCTCGGCGCCCGCGGCGCGTCGCTCCTCGAACAGCGCCACGATGGACGCCACCACTGCCGCCCGCTTGTCGTCGTCAGCAGCGTTGACGTTGTGGAAGGCGACCTGGACACCCATCGCCTCGATGGCGTCGCGGACCGCGTGCGCGGACGCGACCGTGCCGCGCGCATCGAGATGGACACCCACGATGTTGAATCCGGCGCCTGCCCAACCCTTGCTGACGGCACCGCCGAACCCGCTGCTGGCTCCCAGCACCAATGCCCAGCGTTCGCGCCCGTCCTGTTGCTGTGTCATCAGATCCTCGTTGTCGCACGGCAGGTGCCGGAAGACCGTCCCCGAACGGGGAGTGTACCGATGCCGGACGGTTCCCATACCGAACCGCCGGCCCCGAACAGCAACCAGCACGCTCCGGTGAGCGGTGGACGCGTCGCCTACCATCGGGGTGTGGAGGGATTCGCGCTCGTCCTCGTGCTGGTCGTCGTCATCGGCGCGGTGGTCTCCGTCGCCCGACGGATCAACGTGCCGTGGCCGGTGCTGCTGGTCATCGCGGGCCTGCTGATGACGCTGGTGCCCGAATACTCCCATGTGGATATCGAGCCGGAGCTCGTCCTGACCGTGTTCCTGCCGCCCCTGTTGTTCGGCGCCGCCTGGGAAACCCCGGTGGGTGATTTCAAACGTCATCGACGGCCCATCGTGCTGCTCTCGGTCGGACTGGTCCTGTTCACGACGGCCGTCGTCGCCTTCGTGGCCGACGGCATCATCCCGGGTATCCCACTCGCGGCGGCGTTCGCCCTGGGTGCCATCGTGGCGCCACCGGACGCCATCTCCGCGGTCGCCATCCTGCGTCCGCTCGCCGTACCGCGTCGGCTGCTCACCATCCTGGAGGGCGAGAGCCTCGTCAACGATGCCACCGCGCTCACCGCGTTCTCGGTGTCCGTGGCGGCGGTCACGAGCGTGTTCGTGCCGGCGCAGGCGGTGGCTGACTTCTTCTGGGTGCTGGGCGTGGGCGTGCTCGTGGGCCTTGCCGTCGGTGTGGTCTGCGGCTGGATCTGGTCTCGCCTGTTCGATCCAGCCGTGGAGATCTCGCTGTCGCTGGTCATCCCATATCTCGCCTATCTGCCGGCGGAACAGCTCCACGGATCGGGGGTCATCGCGGCCGTGACGGCGGGCCTGTATCTCGGACATCGCCAGTCCCGGATCCTGCGCTCGGATGCCCGGGTCCTGGGTGCATCGGTGTGGGAGTTCGTGATCTACATCCTCAACGGCTTCGCGTTCCTCATCATCGGCCTGGAGCTGCCCGCGTTGTGGGCCCAGGTGCGCAACGAGTACCCGCTCCAGGACCTGGTGGCCCAGGCTGCGGTCATCAGCCTCACGGTCATCCTGGTCCGTTTCATCTGGGTCCTGCCGGCCACGTACCTGCCACGGCTGTGGCCGCCCATCGCGCGGGGTGAGACGACGCCGCCGGTCCGCAACGTGATCATCGTCGGCTGGTCGGGGATGCGTGGCGCGGTGTCGCTCGCGGCAGCCCTTGCCTTGCCCAAGGACTTCCCCCAACGAGAGCTGCTCATCTTCCTCGCGTTCTGCGTCATCCTCGTCACGCTCATCGGCCAGGGCCTGACGCTGGCGCCGCTCATCAAGCTGCTGCACGTGGCACCGGGCGACGAGATGGCCCGGGCTGAGGTCGAGGCACGACGCACGGCCATCGAGGCGGCACTGGCCGAACTCCAGCGAGCCCGCGAGACGTGGCCCCAGCACGGCCCGCTCATCGACCGTTTAGCCGAGAGTTTCGAGCATCGCGCGGAGCACATCAGCGCCGACGGCGACGAGCTCACGGACTCGGAACAAGAGCGGCTGGAGCATCGCGCGATCCTGGGCAGCGTGCTCACCGCGGAACGTCGCGCAGTGATCGAGATGCGCGAACGGGGCATGATCGCGGACCAGGTCCTGCGCAAGATCGAACGAGAGCTGGACCTGGAAGAGCTGCGCCTGTCCGCGGAGGCGTAAGAGGCGGTCGGGCACGCGCGGCCGCCGAGGCCGGTCGGGCACGGCCCGTGGCGCGCCGTCGGACGGGCGAGGCCGCCGGCTGGCCTCCAAGGAGCGTCAGGGACGCCGCAAGGCGCGCCGCGGTGCCTGCGTCCCGCGCAGCGGGCGATCAAGCCAACGGACTCGCAGATGACCGTCCCGCGCATCCTTCCTTGGCCGTCCTGCCCGGTCAGCGGGCGAATCGGCCAGCGAAGGGCGGTTTCCTCGCCCCCCGAGCACCTTGTTGGCCTGGTCGCCCGGCCAGCGGGACGACGAGAACCCTCGGGCACCCGCGCCGACGCGGTGGGGCCTACTACCGCCCCGATAGCCCGCGCGAATCGCTCGCCCGCTTGACGTTCGGTCGTCAGCGTTCGATGGCCCAGCGGACCTCGGTGCCGAAGGGGGCGGCCTGGATGACGTCGAGGCGGGTCGTGGTCGTGGGCACGTCGAAGCTCACCCAGCCCTCGACCGTGGTACTCACGGGCACGTCACCCGACTCGAGGTAGGGCTCGGTCCCGATGGTGCCGAAGTACGAGACCCCACCCTGGTCGACTGCGCTCCAGTAGAAGAAGTTGTAGGTGGCATCCTCGGCGGTGCCCAGGTAGCGGGCGAGCACCGACACGTACTGGTTGCCCTCGGCAGGAGCCAGGAACCCCGGCTCCGGTGCCCAGTCCGCTTCCACCAGCGTGACGTCGACGCCGTCACCAGTGAGGGTGGTGCCGACGGGCGCGCCCTGGACCAGCGCTGCGAGGCTGGCTGCTGGCGCAGTGGCCACAGGTCCGCTGCCGGGCACCAGGATGCCGTGCACGACATCGAGGCAGTCCTGGAGAGCGGTGGCGTCGGGCGCGTTCTGGGCACACAGCGCCTCCAGCGTGGGAGCATCCACTGTCTGGTCCTGGGCTACGGCCGGGGCCGCGATGGCGAGCGCCAATGCACATACGGTCAACGCCCGCCCTGTCCTGATGCCCACCGTGCAACACCCCCGTTGCTGCTGTGGTCACGTGTCCGGTGACCTGACGGCCGATGGTAGACGACGGATGTGGCCTCGGGGCATGCCCAGGACGGCAGGCCAGCCACGGGCAACACGGTCGTTGTAGGGTCGCCAGGATCGCAGCGGGTATACTGCATAACCCGCGGCGCGCTTCAGGTGCGTGCGGAACTCGGTCGGGGCGTGGCGCAGCTTGGTAGCGCGCAGCGTTCGGGACGCTGAGGCCGGAGGTTCAAATCCTCTCGCCCCGACCATACATACCTGTTCCGTGTTCGTTCTCTGCCCTGCCCGGTCATCGCCATCCGCGTGAACCCCACCCCGGCCGCAGGGGCGGCAGGTCGGACAGGCCCGGGTCGCGCGGCCGCCGATGTGCCCCGTCATCACCGTCCCAGCGGCGCAGGTACGCATCGGGGATGACACCCCAGCCCCAGTAGGGCAGTGGTTTCGCCGGCACGATCCCGAGGGCTTCCTGAGGATCGATCCGTTCCGGACCGACCGTGCAGAGGTGGTTCCAGGAATCGCCGAAGTCGAACTCGTAGACGAACTGCTCGCCGGGCTTCAGGCGTCCCAGGCGCGTCCGCCGATCGTCGAGCGCGGGCCCAAGCTCCTCCCAGTCCTCGTACGGTGTGGTCAGGCGGGTGTCGTC
>JBBQNA010000040.1:0-18426 GCA_038329515.1 Candidatus Limnocylindrales bacterium
TCTGTCCGGCGTTGGCTGGAGGCGCGACACCTCGCGGCCCCACGCGTGCCGGATGAGGTCGAGGCCTGAGCGTCGGCCCCACGAGGGCGATCCCGACGAGGCGCGCGGATCGTACGGACGCCCACAGACGCCGATGCCGCCCCACGTCACCGTCGGGATATGGACATGCTTCGCTCGCTCTTCCGAACCACGACCCCTACCTGCCTGCACCTTCCTTCCGAGACCGCCGCGCCGAGCGGCGACCACTGCGAGGAGTGCGGCAGCGGATTCAATCTCCGGCTGTGCGCCACGTGCGGCCATGTCGGCTGCTGCGAGTCGCAACGCGGCGATGCCCGGCGGCATGCGCTGGCCGAGGGTCACCCGGTCATCCTGTCGATGCCCGCGGGTCGGGGCTTCACCTGGTACTACGAAGAGGGCGCCTACGTGGGCTGACCCGGGCATCCAGTGATCGAGGCGATCAGGCCGGTGGTGCGACCTCGCGGATGCGCCCGGACGTTCGGGCGTAGTCCCAGGCATCGATCTCGGGTGGCGTCAGGCCCAGGTCGGTCAGGGCCGTGCACACCTGACTCCGATGGTCGGTGCCATGGTGGACGACTTGCGCGAGTCGGATGGTCAGCGGCGCGTGCGACTCGGAGCCATCGTCCCGGTGACGCACCACGACCAGCTCCGGATCGAGGTCCTGTTCCAGGAGCCACGCCCAGACGGGTCCGTTGGCGACCATCGCCGCTTGGAGCGCGGCCACGTCGGCGCTTTCCTCGTCCTTCAGGTCTGACACCCGGCCATCGCTCAGCAGATCCAGGTACGAGCTGTCCGCAGCCACCAGGTGGCGGAGCGTGTCGATGATGGAGCCGTACGTGCCCGGCACGGTTGTCGCCAGCTGCGCCGGCGTCAGCCGGGCGCACGCGTCGAGCAGTGTGAGCGTGGCCCACACGTGGTGGCCGAATGCGTCCCGCAGCAGTGCACCGTTCATGGCGGCACCGTAGCACCTGACACGGTGATGGCGCGCTGGAACACGGAGTCGATCATGTCTGGCGTCAGGCGTCCGGTAAAGGTGTTCTGCTGGCTCGGGTGGAAGCAGCCGAGGAGGGTGTAACGGCCGATGGTCACCTCCGCCCCGTGGCCGAATGCCGGCCGCTTCGGGAGCCGCAGGCCCATCGTCGCGAGTACCCGAAGCGCGCCGTCCCAGCCCCAGGCCCCCAGACACACGATGACCCGCGCATCCTGCAGCAGCTCCAGCTCGCGGCGCAGGAACGGCAGGCAGCGATCACGTTCCTCGGGCGTGGGCGTGTTCGCGGGCGGTGCGCATCGATTGACCGCCGCGACATAGGCGCCAGTCAGACGTAGGCCGTCATCGGCGTGGGTCGAGGTGGGCTGGTTGGCGGGCCCGACACGATGGAGTGAGGCGAACAGGAAGTCGCCAGATCGATCCCCGGTGAACATGCGGCCGGTCCGATTGGCGCCGTGCGCGGCCGGCGCCAGGCCAACGATGAGGATGCGCGCACGAGCATCGCCGAATCCGGGCACGGGTCGACCCCAGTACACCTGGTCCGCGAACCGCAGCACCCGCTCCTGGGCTACTGTCTCGCGCCATTCCACCAGCCTGGGACAGGCGCGGCAGGTGACGATGGCACCCACCAGGTCACGAAGGCGACCCGCATCGGTGGACTGGTCAGTCACCCGAAGGCGCGGCGACGTCGGCCGCGGCGAGCTCCGCATCGGTCGATGCCGGCTCGACCGATGATCGGAGCGTGTCCGTTCGGAAGTCGTTTGCCGCCACCAGTGTCCTCAGGGACGAGACGATTTCGAACATGCCCGTGATGCCGGCAGCCGTGTCTCGTGCGGCCAAGGTCCCGAGCCACACCTCGAACGCCTCCTGGACCACGAACTCCTGCTGATGCCACTCGTTCCAGCCCGTGACCGCCTGGACGGCAGGCACTCGCAGCAGCGCGGCAAGGGCTGCGACCGGATCGGCAACAGCGAGTGCACCAACGGGTGTCGCGAGCAGCGCCCGCACCGCACTCGCGACCTGGGCGCCGACGGGATCGGCCACACCGATGTCTGCCACGACCCGCGAGACGGCGGGCCCGGCAGCCCATGCGTCATAGACACCCACCACCGCGGCCGGGGTCGAGGCACCCACGAAGTCTCCCAGGCAGGCGCCGACTGCCCAACTCACGAGCGTGGCCCAGCGGGCCCGGTCGGTACCCACCCAGGTAGCCAGACGGTCGGCATCGGCATCGAGCGGGTCCCTGGTCGGGGTGCGTGCAGCCAGCCTGCCCGCGCGCACGACCGACACCAGGTCCACCAGCCGACCGGCCACGGCAGAGCGCACCTTGGTCGCGGACGCGCCCCGTCCGGCAGTCGCGCCGATGGCCTGGGCAACGGCGTCGAGCGGCTCGTTGAACGCGGCGAGTGCCGAGTCGATGAGCGTAGTCGCCGTGGCATCCTTGGGCGCCAGACCGGCTCCCGCTACGTCCCGCACGACCTGCGCCTGGAACAGCCCGTCGACGGCGACGCGGGTGGGTTCCAGCAGCTGGTTCTGGAGCGCGCCGTGGACGTCCGCCACGCCCGCCAGGCCGACCCGCCACGCGAGTCGACCCCAGTCGCCAGCCGGTCCATCGTGGACCACGATCGGGTCCAGGAACACGTGCGACTGATACGCACGCAGCTCGAGTTCCAGCCCGCGAGCGTGGATCTCGTGGCAGTTGCGGAGGTACTCCAGGCCCGTCCGCAGGTCGCGCAGCACCAGCCACGCGGCCGTGTCATCCGGCAGGTCCAGGGCCGGGCCGGCACCCGTGATCCGGACACGCCCCTCAGTGAACTTGTTGCGGACCACGACCAGCGAGCGGGCGCCGCGCACGGCGTTGGTATACGCGTAGACGTCCTCATCCACTGATGCGTCGCCGCGGACCGCGTCGAGCATCTGGAACTCGTCCGCGGCCGCGAAGCGCCAGCGCTCCCGCAGCAACGGGAAGATCTCCCGCTCGTGCCGCGCCACGAGGCTCGGGTCGGGCTGCTCGTCCAGCATCGCGCGCCGGAACTCCATGCCGTATTTCTCGCCAAGGCCCTCGACCTGGCCGTGGCCGAACATCGGCAGGCCGGGCAGGGTCGCGAGCAACGTGGCGACACCCACGTACTTGTCACCCGACCCGAACTGGTCGACGGCCGTCCGCTCGTCCGGGTTGTTCATGAAGTTGACGTAGCGGCCCAGGATCCGGGTATCGAACGAGACGGTCTCCCGGATGACGTTCCGATAGCCCGCGTTGTCCTCGTCCCGGAGCATGTGCATGAAGGCGCTGTTGTAGACCCGGTGCATGCCCAGGGTGCGCACGAAGTAGCCCTCCAGGAGCCAGAACGCCTCCGCCAGCAGGAGCGTGTCGGGCGCCTCCACGGCGACCCGGTCGACCACCTCGCGCCAGAACTCGGCAGGCATCGCGGCATCGAACCCGGCTTGGGTCATGGACGACTCGGCCCGTGACGGGATAGCGCCACCACTGCCGGGCAGCGGGTACCACAGCCGCTGCACGTGCTTGCGGGTGAGCACCATCGCGGCATCGAAGCGGATGACCGGGAACCGCCGGGCGACCTCGATGATGGTCTTGATGACCGCCTCGCGGACCTCCGCCTGGAGATAGTCCAGCTGGGCCGTGTCATTCCAGGGGAAGCTGGTGCCGTCGTTGCCGTGATAGATGTACCGGGTGGTGCCGCTCCAGCGGTCGACACGCTTGAACACCACGGCCGCATCCGAGGCGTCCGTGTAGTGGTCCTCGAGATAGATGCCCACGCGCTCGTCGGTGGACAGGTTGGGGCCAGTCCAGGAGTACGCCGGATAGGGCGGGTCCGCTCGCTGGATGAAGTACTCGGGATGTTCCGTGACCCACTTGGAGTCGATACCCATGTGGTTGGGCACCATGTCCGACGCCAGCCGGATGCCGCGTGCCCACGCCCGGTCGCGCAGGTGGCGCCAGGCCGCCTCGCCCCCCAGGTCGTCCGCGATGCGGTAGTCCATGAGCGAGTACGCAGAGGCGACGGCGTCCGGGTTGCCCTGCAACTGCTTGATGCGCTGGGACGCATGGCTGCGTTCCCACAGGCCTATGAGCCAGAGCCCCGTGAATCCCCCCTCGTGCAGCTGGTCGAGCTCCTCGTCCGGGATACCGTCCAGGGTGCGGATGGCGCGACCGTACTTGCGCGACAGCTGGTCCAGCCAGACATATGTGCTCTTGGCCATGAGCACCAGGCCGGGCATCCAGTCGAGGTCCTGGCTGAACGACTCTGGCTCCCCCTGGGCGCCCTCGAAGCCAGCCGATGCGGCCGACTCGGCGGTGCCCCCGCCGCCACCGATGAACCCGGTCCAGGCGCGCTCGGCCGCGACGCGCTCCTCCGCCAGCACATCCAGGCTACGGTCCAGCCGCTCGAGCATGTCGTAGTCGACAAGGTCTGCCCAGTTATCGCGCATCCAGCGCAACTGGCCGGCAAGGGAGTCGGGTACCTGACGGCCGGGCTCCAGCAGTCGCTCCACGAGGTCCTGGCCGTCATTCCGGTCGGCACCCTTGGCGGTCTGCTTGCGGATCGCGGCCACGATGTGCGGGTAATCCGTCGAATCGGCCAGCTCGTGGTCGTCGAACAGCTCGTCGAAACGCATGAAGGCCGGATTGCGATTGGCGACCCAGAGCAGCAGCAGCTCTTCGGTCGACAGTTGGCGGTTGGGGGACCCATCGGTCTTCGCACGCAGGTACTTCCGGGGTTCGACGCCCTCGGCATACACCGGCCGCGACGGGAACGTCGCCTCGAACGCCGCGAGCGCACCACCACGGCCCTTGGTCGGCGCATCCGTGATGACGTTCGCGTGGTCGATGGCACGGTGTTGGATCTCGTGGATGAGGGCCATCGCGGCCAGGTCACCGGCGGTGACCGGTCGGTCGGGCCGCGCGCCGCCGGCCTGGGCGATCTGCCACGCCGCCTGTCGCGCCACGGGTCCATCCGCCGCCTGTGCCCGTGACGAGAAATAGCCCTGGTCGAGGGCATACCGATCTCGTGCAGCGCGGGCGATGCGGAACTCCATGCGCGCCCACGATACCAGCGCCGGGAACGATGACCGCGGCCCGCAGGTCAGGACCTTCGACATCCAGCGTGGGGGTGGGGCGGATCGGTGGCGTAGTCTATGGCCATGCGACACGCCACAGCCCGGGACGTGACCACTCCGTCTGGACGGCGCCGGGTGTTCGCGGTCGTGGCCGGCCTCGTGCTCGTCTCGATGAGCGTGCTGAGCCCAGCGTCCGTCGCGGCGGCGGGCCCCCGTGACAAGCTGCCAGACCTGCGCATGGCCAAGCCGCGGGATGTCCAGCTCGTGCGATACACCGCGGGGTACTTCGCGGGTCGCCGGCTCCTCCGGTTCTCGACCATCATCACCAACGAAGGCACCGGGCCCCTGGATGTGCGCGGACAGCGCGACTGCACGTCGCTCACGACCTGCCCCAAGATGACCGTCAAGCAGCGCATCCGGCAGTCCGACGGCACCTGGCGCACCGTGCCCACCAGCGCCACGATGCAGTACGACGTTGGCGATGGCCACAAGCACTGGCACGTGCTGGGCATGGAGAAGTACCGACTGTGGCAGCTGGGGGTCGCAGACCCCAAACCGCTGCGGGCCGCCAAGTACGGTTTCTGCTTCTTCGACACCACCCGCTGGCTGGACGGCGCCGGTCCCGGCTACTACGTGGCGAGGCCGAGCGGCAGCAACCCCGGGTGTGGCGACCCGACGACGCTCAAGACCCGTGTCGGGTTGACCCCTGGCTGGGCCGATATCTACCCCTGGGATTTCTCGGGGCAGTACATCGACGTCACGGGTGTGCCCACTGGTGAGTACCTGCTGTGCGTGCGGGCAGACCCGAGCCACCGCTTCCAGCAGGTGACGCCGGCCAACGACGAGGCGTGGGTGCGTGTCCGCCTCGCTGGCTCGACGCTGACCGTCCGGGCAGCCGGGCGGAGTTCATGTGCCAAGCAACGAGAACGGTTCGCGCCCGGGACGTCGGGCTGGACGGGCACGATCGCTGCGGCCGCGGTCGAGCCCGGGATCGTCAGACTCGCGAGCGTGGGCACGTCGACGCCGCGCTTCCTGTGTCGCCTCGGGGCCTGAGATGTTCGTGGTACCGGGGTTCAGTCGCCGGAGTGGCTGCCAGACCTGATCACGAACGGGCTCAGGCCACCGAGTGCGGGCCCTCGCTGGACATCCACCGCACTGACGACGCTGGACGGCGGACCGTCACGGAGCGCCTGGAGCAGCTCCTCGATGTCCTTGGTCGCCCCCTCCGCCACGACCTCCACCGATCGGTCCGCGCGATTGGCGACCCAACCCTGGAGCTCCAGGCGTGCCGCGGTGCGCTGCACGTACCAGCGGAACCCTACCCCCTGGACGCTGCCCCGAACGACCGCCCGCAGCCGCTCCCGGGATCGCTCGCCGCTCACCGGCGGGACGCCGCGCTGACTGTGGGCGCTGTGCGTGGCCAGCGGAGCAGCAGGTCATCGAGCACGAGCTCCGGGCTGGCATAGGCGTCGATGGCGGCCACGAGCCCGTCCAGACGATCCAGGAACGCGAGCAGCTCGCGGCTGTCCACGAGGGGTGCGGCGGCGTCCAGTTCCTCCAGCAGGTCCAGCTGGCGGATACGGGGACGCGCGCCCGCGGCCACGACAGCAAGGTCACGGCCGACTTCGCGCCACGTGGTCAGCACCCGACGCGCGGCGCGCCGGCGTTCGGCGGGCTGTGGCCGTTTGGGTCCCTTGCTGGCCACAGCTGGCGCGGCTGCCGCACGGCGCTTGGGGGTGGGCGCGGGCACATCCTGGTCTGTGGCGCCGTCTGCGGGCGCCTCGCCGCTGAGTGCTGCGTCCAGGACTGCTCCGTCGGCCATCAGTGACGACGCGGCGTCGAGGCGCGTCCGGATGTCTGCTGCGAGCAGATCGATCAGTTGACGGGCCAGCCGATCGTGGATGAGCGATGCGTCGGGTGACCGCGCCAGTGCCACCGCGACACCCGGCAGACCACCTGACGCGACGGCCAGACTTGCGGCGCGTGACGCATCCGCGAGACCCCGGTCAACGAGCAACGCTGCGATGTCCGCGATGGGCACAGGTCCCAGTCGGAACCGCGCCGAGCGGCTGACGACAGTGGGCAGGATGGTCGTTGGGTCATCGGCGCACAGCATCATGCACGCGGCGCCGGTCGGCTCCTCCAGCGTCTTGAGCAACGCGTTCTGCGCGTCGGGGTTGAGCCGGTGGGCAGACTCGATGATGGCCACCCGCGTGCGACCTTCCATGGGCATCAACGCCAGGTCCGTGATGAGCGCCTGCACCTGACCGATTCGGATCTGCTCGCCCGCACCCTCGGGTACCAGGCGATGCAGGTCAGGGTGATTGCCGTGCTCCACCTTACGGCACGCGGGACAGGCGCGGCAGGGCCGTGCGGCGGGATCCTGGTCGATGCACAGGAGTCCCGCTGCCAGGTCCATCGCAAGCGTGGTCTTGCCCACGGCCCGGGGACCGACAAGCAAGATCGCGTGTGGGGCACGTCCACGCTCGATGGAGCGCCGGACGGCCGCCAGCGCCAGTGGATGACCGCGGGTCAGCGGTCCCCCACTGGCAGCCGACCGGGAGTGGGCCTCAGCCCTCACCCGTCTCGGACGAGGTCGACTTGGTCGACCGACGACGTGCCGGCTTGGGTGCCACCGCTGTGTCCGCCGCCGGAGCCTCGGTCACTACGACTGCCTCGGGAGCCTCGGCCGGTGCGGCCTTGGTCCGGGTGCGCCTTGCGGGCGCCTTGTCGGGTGCCTCGGCCGGAGCCTCGGGCACCACGACTGCCTCGGGAGCCTCGGCCGGGTCGGCCTTGGTCCGGGGGGGCCTCGCGGGCGCCTCGGCGGGTGCCTCGGTCACCACGACTGCCTCGGGAGCCACGGCCGGTGCGGCCTTGGTCCGGGTGCGCCTTGCGGGCGCCTTGTCGGGTGCCTCGGTCACCACTACAGCCTCGGGAGCCACTGCGGCTACCACTGGGCGCGGGGTGCGTCGGGTCCGACCGGCGGCCGGTGTGCTGGCGACCGGCTCTGGCGCCGGGGCCTGGCTCACAGGCTGGGGTCGGCTGGCAGGCTGCCTGCGAGCCAGTTCGGCACGCAGCATCTCCTGGACATCGGCGGGCACTTCGCTCCACGGCTCGGACGACTGGGCCGGTCGTTCAGTGCGCTCGAACCGCTCGCGCGGCTCGGCGTTGCCGGCAGGCCGAGCCTGTCGGACCGGCGCCGGACCTCGGCCGGTCTGGCCACCCTGCCCACTGCGGTTGCGATCCGGCTGCCGATCGGCACGATTCGCACCGGCGTTGTTACCGCCGGTGCTGCCGAAGCCACCCGCGCTCGGTGCGCCGGCGCGGCCATACCGCTCCCGGTCCACCGCCGCGCGATACCCGGCACTGGGGGCGTTACGGCCACCCGGTGCCCGGTTGCCCGGTCGCTGCTGCTGACCGCCGCGATTCCGGCCCTGCTGCTGCCGACGCTCGGCGAGCAGGTACTCCGGGATCTCGGGCTCATCGTCATAGCCCTCCTGGTCGTCCACCGGACCCGCGCTGACGGGTGCCGGCGCGACGCCCAACTGGCTCTCCCACACAGAACCGAAGGTCGAGTGCTGCGGCAGTGCCGGGACCTCTTCCTCCAGGTACTCATCCTCGAGGTCGACCTCGATGGGCGCCACGGGTCGACGGCTGTCGATGGCCACCGGCTGGCGGGCTACGACAGCCTCGACCGGCTCACCTGGCTCAGCACCCTCGCCGGCATCGCCGGGCTCGCCGGCCTCGCCATCCGCGAGCTCGCCTTCGCCACGTCGACCACGACCCCGGCCGCGTCCGCCCCGTCGGCGGCGGCGGCGTCGGGCCTCGCCCTCGCCCTCGGTCTCGCCACCCTCGGCGGGTGGTCCGTCCACGGCGTCCTCGCCGAGCTCGAGCGCGGCCGCGTATTCCTCTGCGGCCTCGTCATCGGTGTCCTCGACAGGGGCACGAGACAGGCGCTCGCCCGGCAGCGCGATGATGTTGCCACCTGTCGCGACCACTACCTCGGCGTCGACCGGTGCCGGTCGACCGCCGCGTGCGGGTCGGTCGGTGCGCTCGGGTCGATCCGAGGCTGCGGGTCGATCCGAGGCTGCGGGTCGATCCGCGGCTGCGGGTCGGTCACGCTCGGGTCGATCGGCGGCAGATCGACCGCCTCGGCGGCCCTCACCGCGTCCTCGACGGACACCGTTGTCCGTCTCTTTCTCGGGTACCGCGGTCATCGACAGGTCATCGTCCTCGGACGCCACTCGGCGGCCGCTGCGCTCACCTTTCTCGACGCGCGCCAGCTGGGAGATGTCCGTGAACACGTCCGCGACCTCGATCAGGTCACTGCTGGTGTTGCCCCGGAAGCTGACCACCTCGACGCGAACGCCGAGCTGCTGCACCGCACGGATGGCCGGCGCGAAGTCACCGTCGCCGGAGACGACCACGGCGATATCGATGTGCTGGGCCATGCGCATCATGTCCACCACGAGCTCGATGTCCAGGTTCGCCTTGATGCGCCCGTCACCGTACTTGCGGATGTCCTTGCTCACGACCTTGTAGCCGCTGCGACCAAGGAAGGCATGGAACTGGCGCTGGTTCTCGTTCTCCGGGTCAAGGCCGGTATAGGCATACGCGCGGACGAAATCGCGTCCGGCGGTCGATGCCTTGAGGAGCGTGACGTAATCGATGTCCACGCCTGCGGCCTTGGCCGCATAAAAGATGTTCGCCACGTCTACGAAGACGGCGACGTTCTTGCTCACGCAGGACTCCTGTGCGCTGCGATGGCGAGCCTCCGCCGGTGGCGGAGCTCGCGATGTTCTGATCGGAGCCGGGTTCGCTGACGTCCTGGGTAGTGTTCCACGAACGAAGGCGTGCCCTTGTGGCTCCGGTGGGCGCTCCGGTGGAGCGCACCCAACGACGTCCCGGGGCAGCCGCGGCTCCGCCTGATCCAGGGTTGGCGACCCGCTCGCCTGATGGGCCTCGGCGACGATCCGAGGGCGCCGCACCGGGTGTTCACAGGACCCTGGAATGGATCACTGCCCGCACACGCCCCGGGGCACTCGGACGTCTTGCATTCGAGACGTCGATGACTATCATACGCGAACGCGTCGGCAGTCACTCGGACGCCCAGGTCGTTCGTGTTCCAGTCCGGCTTTCTATCGGGTTCAGAAGGAGGTTCCCGAGGCGTGGCCTACCGCGGGTCACCTATTCGGCAACCCTTCGTCCTGCTGCTCGTGGATGGTCGCGACCGTGCACGGCTGCCAGTGCGGCCCGCACGTGGCCATCGGACGCACCAGGAACATCAGGAGGAAAGAGGAACTCATGAAGTTGAGGAATCTCGGCGTACTGGGTGCTGCGGGCATGCTCGCCATCACCGCTGCGGTACCCGCATTCGCACAGTCCCCTGCATCGATGGGGACGCTCAAGCTCGGCGTCAGCCTGCCGCTCTCCGGCGGCGACCTCGCCAACGGCGGCCCGACTCGTGACGGCGTGCTGCTGGCCATCCAGCAGGCCAACGAGGCAGGCGGCGTCGGCGGCTACACCATCGAGGCCAACGTTCAGGACGATGCCGTGAACGGCGTGCACGACCCGAACCAGGGCGCCACCAACGCAGCCACCCTGGTCGCTGACTCTGCGGTCGTGGGAATGGTCGGCGCGTTCAACTCGAACGTGTCCCGCGCCATCATCCCGGTCACCAACGAGGCCGGCCTGGCCCAGTGCAGCCCGTCCAATACCGGCGTCGACCTGACCAAGGAAGGCTCCGATGCATACCGCCCGGCCAACCCGGACGTGCGCAGCTTCTTCCGCGTGGCGACCACGGACGATGTCCAGGGGCCCGGCCTCGCGCAGTACGCGTACGACACCCTCGGCACGCGCAAGGCGATGGTGGTCGATGACACGGAGGCCTTCGGCATCGGTGTCGCGAACACCTTCAGCGAGGAATTCATCAGGCTCGGTGGTGAGGTCGTCGACCGCCAAGGGAACGACTACAGCCAGAACAAGAGCTTCGTCAGCATCCTGACCGCGGCGAGCGCGCTCGGCGCAGACATCGCCTTCTTCGGGGGTACCCAGACCACCGGTGGTGGCCAGTACCGCAAGGACATGGGCCAGCTCGGCCTGCTGGATATCCCGATGGTGGGTCCTGACGGCACCACCGACCTCGCGCCCGGCGGCACCGAGGGCGGCTTCATCACGCTCGCGGGCATCGACAATGCCGGCAAGGTGTTCGGCTCGGTCGCCGGCATCCATGACATCCCCGATCCGGAGGCGTTCGCGACTGCCTTCTCGGCAGCCTTCGACGCACCTCCTGGCGCCTACAGCGCGCTGGCGTATGCCTGCACCCAGATCCTGCTCCAGGCGCTGGACACCGCCATCGCTGGTGGTGCGAGCGATCCAGCAGCCATCCGCGAAGCCGTCCGCGCTGCGGTCTTCAGCGGCCAGGAGTTCACCACGGTGCTTGGTCCCTTGAGCATCGACGCCAACGGTGATTCCAGCCAGAAGTTCCTGTCGTTCTACAAGACCGATACGACCCTCGACGGTGGCGTCGGTGGCTGGGTCTTCGACAAGCAGCAGGACTTTGCAGGTGCCCTCGACGCTCCGGCTCCGTCCGGATCCGTCGCACCCTAACTTAGGCGACACACCGACAAGGCCGGGGAGCGATCCCCGGCCTTGTCGCATCCATCCGGCCCACTGAGGGCCCGAGCTGACATCGTGCCTGGAGGGCGAGGTTGGATCCCCAGACCGTCGCAACCCTCACCCAGCAGTTCTTCAATGCGCTCACGTTCGGCGGCATCTATGCCCTGATCGCGCTGGGCTATACGATGGTCTACGGCATCATCGAACTCATCAACTTCGCCCACGGCGACGTCTTCATGGTCGGTGCGTTCGTGTCCATGACGGTCATCACCAGCATGGGCTTCAACGGCGCCATCCATGACCCGGTGACCCTGTTGTTCGTGCTCGTGGTCGCCTTCGGCGTGACCATGCCACTGATGGGCCTGCTGGGCGTCGGCATCGAGCGCTTCGCCTATCGTCCGCTGCGCAACGCACCTCGACTGGCGCCCCTCATCACCGCCATCGGCGTGTCGTTCATCCTCCAGAACGTGATCCAGATCATCTACGGCCCGTCGCCCCAGTCGACGCCGCAGATCATCCCCTTCACCGCCCGCTTTACCCTGTTCGGGGCCAGCATTGCCTGGATCAGTGTCTTCATCTTCGCCGTCACCGTGGTGCTGACGGTCGGCCTGTCCCTGTTCGTGTCGCGCTCCCGGCTGGGCCGGGCGATGCGCTCGACCGCACAGGACCGCGAGGCCGCCCAACTGATGGGCGTCAACATCAACACCACCATCGCCTTGACGTTCTTCCTCGGGTCAGCCCTCGCCGGTGCTGCTGGTGTCGTCTACGGCATGAGCATCGGCACCATCTCCTTCGCGCTGGGCTTCAGCGCCGGCCTGAAGGCATTCACGGCGGCTGTGCTGGGTGGTATCGGCAACCTGACCGGTGCCGTCCTGGGCGGATTCATCATTGGGTTCGTGGAGGTCGGGGCGGCCCAGTTGGGCTACGCATCCTGGTCCGAGGCACTCGTGTTCGCAGTCCTGGTGCTCGTGCTGGTGTTCCGGCCATCCGGCCTGCTGGGCCAGCCGCTCGGAGAGCGAGCATGACCGCCCAGTCGCAGCCCATCAACGGCGGGCGGTCGCGCACCGGCAGGCCGATGCGACCCATACGCGCGCTGTCGGAACAGCATCGGTCGATCACCATCATCGTGGGCATGGCCCTGGTGACGGCGTTGCTGCCGCTCATCGTGACCCTGCCGCCGCTGAACGGATTTAGCGAGCAGACGGTCTGGATCGACAACTTCGCCAAGGCAGGCGTGTTCGTGCTGCTGGCCCTCGGCTTGAATGTCGTCGTCGGCATGGCTGGCCTCCTGGACCTCGGGTATGCCGCATTCTTCGCCATCGGCGCCTACGCGTACGCGTATGGCGCATCCACCTTCACGGACCTGCATCTGCCGTTCTGGATCCTGTTGCCCATCGGCGCCCTGGTCGCGGCGGTGTTCGGTATCCTGCTGGGCGCCCCGACACTCCGGTTGCGGGGTGACTATCTGGCCATCGTCACGCTCGGCTTTGGCGAGATCGTTCCGATCGTGTTCAAGAACGCGAGCACGTGGACGAACGGCACCAACGGCATCGCCGGTATCGACCGCCCGCTGCTGCCGGGCATGGACTGCACTCCAGCCGCCGGCCAGGCGCTCTGCTTTGGTGGCACCGCGCCATTGCCCTACTACGTGGTCATGGCGGTGCTCATCACGGTCGTGATGATCATCCTCTACCGGCTCCAGGACTCGCGACTCGGCCGTTCCTGGCAGGCGATCCGTGAGGACGAGTTGGCAGCTGCCAGCAATGGCGTCAACACCGTGACGACCAAGCTCCTGGCCTTCGCACTCGGCGCTTCCACGGCCGGGCTGGCTGGCGTCTTCGGTGCCTCCAAGCTGGTGTTCGTGTCGCCGGACCAGTTCCTGTTCCAGGTCTCGTTCACGGTGCTCGCGATGGTCGTCCTTGGCGGCATCGGCAACATGTGGGGTGTCGCCCTGGGCGCGTTCATCATCTACATGATCCAGAACGTGTTCCTGAAGCAGCTCAACAACTTCTTCGACGGGTTCCACGTCCCGCTGCTCAGCGACATCGACTTCCTGCAGTACCAGTTCCTGTTGTACGGCATTGCGCTCGTGGCCATGATGCTGCTGCGACCGGAAGGACTGTTCCCGAGTCGGCGCAGAGCCGCGGAACTCCACACGACGACCAACTATGCGGGCGCTGACGCGGAGGGGCCGGACCCACTGGGCGATGAAGGCCGGGGTGACGAAGCATGAGCGAGGTGAACTCAGCGCCGCTCCCGGGCACGACGCCGGTCGAGCCACCCGAGATCCTACTGCGTGCCAACGCCATCACCAAACGCTTCGGCGGCCTGGTGGCCGTGAACGGCGCGGAACTGGTCGTGCCCAAGGGCTCCATCGTGAGCATCATCGGGCCCAACGGTGCGGGCAAGACGACCTTCTTCAACGTCGTCGCGGGCATCCTTGACCCGACCTCCGGAGAGATCATGTTTCGCGGGCGCCGCATGGTCGCTCGCCCGGAACGAGCCTGGATCGAGCCCTTCGTGTGGTTCATCCCGGCGGTCCTGGCCATCCTCGTGCTCCTGCCGCTCCAGGGGATCCTGGCACCCGAGAACGTGGAGGCGCAGCTGCTGGTGATGACCCTCGCCCTGGGCGTGCTCATCGTCACCCTGCTCATGGGCATCGTGCGCCCACCATGGTACGATACGCTGTTGCACGGGATGGGAGTGTTCAAGAGCGCCCGTCCGAACGACATGGCGAAGGCCGGCATCGGGCGCACCTTCCAGAACATCCGTCTGTTCCAGAACATGAGCGTTCTGGAGAACGTGATGGTGGGCATGCATGTCCAACTCCATAGCAACCTCCTCGACGCTGTCCTGTCGACCCGACGCCAGGCTCGCGAGGAAGAGCGCGCCCGGGCACGAGCTCGGGAATTGCTGACACTCGTCGGGCTGGGTGGCCGGGACGATGTCACCGCCCGCAACCTGCCCTACGGGGACCAGCGGCGCCTGGAGATCGCCCGTGCCCTGGGCGCCGAGCCGGTGCTGTTGCTGCTGGACGAGCCGACCGCGGGCATGAACCCGAACGAGACCGAGGTCACTCGTCAGCTCATCGCGAAGCTGCGCGCCGAGCTTGGGCTGACCATCCTGCTCATCGAGCACGACATGCGCGTGGTCATGGGCGTCAGCGACCGGATCACGGTGCTCGACCACGGGGAGTGCATTGCTGAAGGCACGCCGGAAGAGGTCCGCGCTAACCCGCGGGTCATCGAGGCGTATCTGGGAGCCCCAGCGGCATGACGGACGCGACGATGACCGCACCCGCGCGCCAAATGACCGCCGATGGCGGTGACGTGCTGCTCAGGCTCGAGAACGTCAACACCTACTACGGTCGCATCCACGCCCTGCAGGGCATTGACCTGGAAGTCCGGCGGGGCGAGATTGTCACCCTGCTGGGCTCCAACGGCGCCGGCAAGACGACGACCCTCAAGACCATCAGTGGCTTGCTGCACCCCAAGGTGGGCACGGTCAGCTTCGAGGGTCGGGACATCAGCTCCACGCCGGCCCACGCGCTGGTGCCAGCGGGCATCGGGCACTCCCCCGAGGGCCGGCGCATCTTCTCGCGACTGACCGTCTTCGAGAACCTCCAGATGGGTGGCTACACACGGACGGCCGCTGAGCGTGCGGAGGACGTGGAGAGGGCGCTCGTGCTGTTCCCGCGGCTGCGGGAACGACTGGGCCAGAAGGGTGGCTCGCTCTCCGGCGGCGAGCAGCAGATGCTGGCCATCGGCCGGGCGCTCATGTCGCGACCGCGCCTGCTGTTGCTGGACGAGCCGTCACTGGGCCTGGCGCCCATCCTGGTACAGCAGATCTTCTCGCTCATCACGGAGATCAACCAGCAGGGCATCACCATCCTGCTCGTGGAGCAGAACGCGATGCAGGCGCTGGCCATCGCCCACCGGGGCTATGTGCTCCAGACCGGCAAGGTCATCCTCGCCGACACCGCCTCCGGGCTGGCCGCCAACGAGGACGTGCGCAAGGCCTATCTCGGCGAGATCTGAGCGGGCCGATGCGCGCCCGAGTCCCGCCTCGGGGATCCGGGCGTCTCACGCTTCCAGGAAGCGCCGCAGGAACTGACGCGTCGCCTCTTGCTGGGGAGCGTCGAGCACCTGCTCTGGTGGCCCTTGCTCGACCAAGACGCCGCCCTCCATGAACACGACCCGGTCCGCGGCCTCCCGGCAGAACTGCATCTCGTGGGAGACCACGATCATGGTCGAGCCCTCGTGGGCCAGCTCCTTCATGACGCTCAGCACCTCGCCTACCAGCTCCGGGTCAAGGGCGCTCGTCGGCTCGTCGAACATCAGCACCTGGGGATCCATGGACAGGGCCCGGGCGATGGCCGCCCGCTGCTTCTGGCCCCCCGACAACCGGGACGGGTATTCGTCACGCTTGTCGATCATCTGGACCTTCTCCAGGTAGCGATCCGCGGTGGCGATGGCCTCATCGCGCGGCACACCCTTGACCCGGGTTGGTCCCTCGATGCAGTTCTGGAGGACTGTCATATGTGGGAACAGGTTGAAGTCCTGGAACACCATGCCGGCACGCACCCGGAGGCGCCGTATGCGCTCTCGATGCGCCCGACTGCGAGCGTGGAGCGGATCTGCGTCCACGGTGATATCGCCGATGCGCACGGACCCGACGGTCGGCTCTTCCAGGAAGTTCATGCACCGGAGCATCGTGGTCTTGCCGCTGCCGGACCGACCGATGAGCATCACTGTCTCGTGCTGGCGCACCTCGAGCGTGACCCCTCGCAGCACATGGTTGTCGCCGAAGTACTTCTCGATGCCGGTCGCCGACACGATGACGTCGCCCAGCTCCATCAGCGGTCGCTCCGCGCCATGCGCCGCTCCAGGTGTTGCTCGAGGTATGAGAAGAACAGCGTCAGGATCCAGTACACCACCGCGGCGAACAGGGTCGCCTCCATGATGTTGATGGTCTGACGTCCGGCCGACTGGGCCCGGAACAACAGCTCCTGGATGCCGATGACGATGACCAGCGAGGTGTCCTTGATCATCGCGATGAAGTCATTGCCGATGGCCGGGATGACGATCCGGATGGCCTGGGGCATGACGATCCGGCGCATGATCAATCGTTCCGGCATGCCCAGTGCCTCGGCCGCCTCACGCTGACCACGCGGCACGGCCTGGATGCCGGCACGGAAGATCTCGGTCATGTAGGCGCCGTAGTTCACGCCCAGCGCGATGACGCCGGCCCAGAAGAGCGGCAGCACCAGACCCAGCTCGGCCAGGCCAAAAGCCCACACGAAGATCTGGACCAGCAGTGGCGTGCCCCGGATGAGGGATACGTAGAGCGAGGCGATGCCGTTCGCCACGGGGTTGGGAGACAGTCGCCCGAGCGCTCCGAGGACGGCCAGCACGCACGCAAGGACGATGGAGCAGACCGTGAGCTCGACGGTCACCTCCGCACCAGCCAGGATGAACTGCCACCACTTGCCCAGGAATGCCCAGTCGAAACGAGTCGTCAGGGCGAGCACGATGGCGCCGATGAGCACGACCCATGTCGCGGCGAAGATGAGCTGGTAGCTCAGCTTCCTGCGCCGCTGTGCGGCCGCGATCGCCTCCACGATGGCCGCGGTCGGCACGTTCGCTGTGGAACCCTCGACGACTGCCATAGGACCTCCTCGCCGGATGAATCAGGAGCGGGGCCGCCCGAAGGCGACCCCGCTCCTGTCGATGGCTGGTACGCGGCCGGCTATTGCGCCGTGACGCGGTCCTTGCCGTCGAACCACTTCTGGGACAACGTCAACAGGGTCCCGTCGTCACGCATCTCGCCGATGATCGTGTCGACCGCGGCGACCAGCGAGGCGTTATCCGGGACGGTGTTGTCGAATGCCACGCCGAGCGACTCGAAGAAGACCGGATCCCCGACCTCGACCATCGGTGTGCCGTTCTTGATGGCGTCCTCGACCGTGTCCGCGCTCGACAGCCAGCCCGTGAAGTCAGAACGTCCTGACTGCACGTTCTGGGCACAGACCTGATCCGTGTCGAGCGGGAAGGCCGTGACGCCTGCCGGCGGAGTGGCCGGAGTCGGTGCGTCGACGAGCACCAACGTGCCTTCCAGCCACTGCTGGTAGGTGGTTGCTGCACCCACGCAGACCTTCTGGCCCGCGAAGCCGTCGACGGTCGTGATTCCGGATGCCGTGGTCGCCGCGAACTGCGCGGGGTTGTAGGCATAGGGACGGGTGAAGTCCAGGACTTCCTTGCGTGACTCGGTGACGGTCACAGACCCAACGCTCATGTCCCATCGATCGTTCCAGCCACCGGCCACGACGAGGTCGAAGCTCGGGATCTGGAAGTCGACGGTCACGCCGAGGCGCTTGGCGATCTCGGCGGCCACGTCGACGTTGAAGCCGGAGAACGAGCCGTCAGGTTCCTGCATGGAATACGGCGCGTAGTTGGGCTCGATGCTGACCCGGATGACGCCGGCCGACTCGATGCGTGCCAGGAGGTCATTGGCGAGCGAGGGAGCCACGCTCGGGGCGACGGTCGGCTCAGGCGTCGGGGCCAGCGTCGGCTCCGGGGTGGGTGCCAGGGTCGGCTCAGGCGTCGGGGCCAGGGTCGGCTCAGGCGTCGGGGCCAGCGTCGGCTCAGGCGTCGGGGCCAGCGTCGGCTCAGGCGTCGGGGCCAGCGTCGGCTCAGGCGTCGGGGCCAGCGTCGGCTCAGGCGTCG
>JBBQNA010000041.1:0-18299 GCA_038329515.1 Candidatus Limnocylindrales bacterium
ATGAGCAGCCAATAGTTGGGTCGAACGCCTTCGAACGCGCTGGCACTGAGCATGTAGCCAAGAACAGCAGCCGCAGCCATGAAGATGCGTCCGAAGAGTGACGACCCGATGGCCATGCGGGGTTCCAGGCGCGACAGGATGAGCAGCTTGACGCCGACCGGGCCCCAGCCGGCCCCCGAGATTCCAGACGAGAAGCCTGCCACGAGCCCGATACCGCCCACCCGGACCGTCGGCACATCACCCGGCGCCCGCACCGTCCCGAGACCGCCCCAGCGGAGCGTGACCAAGACCACCAGGCCGACACCCACGATGAGCCCCGCGACCAGCCGGGCGATGACGTCCTTGGGCAGCATGGATGCGAAGAAGGGGCCCGCGAAGGCTCCCACCACGCCGCCCACGATGAGCGGGATGGCGATCGACCTGGTGACGTTGCCCAGCCGGTAGTGGGCACCGGCACCGATGGGGATGACCAAGACCTGCAGGAACAGTGAGGCGGCAGCCGCGAACCGGGGGTCCACACCCAGCAGCAACAATCCTGGCACGAGGACCCCGCCGTACACGCCGATGGACGTTGAGGCCAGACCGGCGCCCATGGCCACGAGTGTCGCGAGCACGATGGTGATGCGTTCGTCAGCGGGCGCCACTATGAGCGTGGCGAGGATGGCCAGGATGCTCGCGATCGGCAGGACGCGCGTGATGAGCACGCCCCGGCTGAGGATGCCCGTCGTGGGACTGGCAGGCCCGGTGGGCGTCGCCTGGGGATCCACGGGGGTCACCGAAGTGCCATCGAGCGCACGCACGCGCAGACATCAATGTGATCGGTGAGACGCATCGGTCCTCTGCTCGGCGCGACCCGGGCCATCTGGGGTGGCGGATCGGTGTGGGCCGATATACTAGCCGTGGAAATCCCATCCCCGAGCCCCAACCGCCAGGTCCGTGTCGTGCGAACCTGCCGATCCCACAGGATGCGCATGATCGACGCTGCCCAGGTGCCCGCACCACGGTTCTCCCATCTCGACGCCCTGGAGGCCGAGTCGGTCTTCATCATGCGTGAGGTCGCGGCCGAGTTCCAGCACCCCGCGCTGTTGTTCTCGGGCGGCAAGGACTCCATCGTGCTGCTGCGGCTGGCCGAGAAGGCGTTCCGTCCGGCCAGGTTCCCGTTCCCGCTGATGCACGTGGACACCGGCCACAACTTCCCGGAGGTCATGGACTTCCGCGACCGACGCGTGGCGGAGCTGGGGGAACGACTCATCGTGGCCTCGGTCCAGCAGTCCATCGACTCCGGGCGCGTGCGTGAGGAGCCTGGTAACCCATCCCGCAACCGGCTCCAGACGACCACGTTGCTGGACGGCATCCTGGAGCACGGCTTCGATGCGGTCTTTGGTGGTGCCCGCCGGGACGAGGAGAAGGCACGTGCCAAGGAGCGCGTCTTCTCGCTGCGTGACGAGTTCGGCCAGTGGGAGCCGCGATCCCAGCGGCCGGAGCTGTGGAGCCTGTACAACGGCCGGCTGCGGCGCGGCCAGCACATGCGCGTGTTCCCCATCTCCAACTGGACCGAGATGGATGTCTGGCAGTACATCGAGCGGGAGCAGTTGGAGGTGCCGTCGATCTACTTCGCTCATGAACGCGACGTCTTCCGGCGCGACAACATGTGGCTGGGTACCTCGGAGCATCTGCCCCGCGGCGAGGACGAGCTCGTGGAGCGGATGGTCGTGCGCTACCGGACGGTTGGTGACGCCACCTGCACCGGGGCCGTCAGCTCGGATGCGGCCACGGTGGAGGCCATCATCGTGGAGGTCGCGGCGGCGCGCATCACGGAACGCGGTGCGACGCGAGCCGATGACGCGTTCTCGGAGACCTCCATGGAGGATCGCAAGCGGGAGGGGTACTTCTGATGGACCTGTTGCGCTTCTCCACGGCGGGGTCGGTCGATGACGGCAAGAGCACCCTCATCGGGCGCCTGCTGTTCGACTCCAAGGGCATCTTCGAGGACCAGTACGCGGCCATCGAGCGGACCAGCCGCCGGCGCGGCCACACCAAGGTGGACCTCGCGCTCCTGACGGATGGCCTGCGGGCCGAGCGGGAGCAGGGCATCACCATCGATGTCGCCTACCGCTACTTCGCGACCCCGCGCCGCAAGTTCATCGTGGCGGACACGCCGGGACACATCCAGTACACCCGCAACATGGTCACCGGCGCGTCCACCGCGGACCTCGCCATCGTGCTCGTGGATGCCCGCAACGGGGTCCTGGAGCAGTCCCGCCGACACGCCTTCATCGCCGCCCTGCTGGGCATCCCCCACATCGTGGTCGCGGTCAACAAGATGGACCTCGTGGGCTACGACGAGTCGGTGTTCGAGGCCATCCGCGCCGACTTCTCCGAGTGGGCCGCCAAGCTGGCCATCAAGGACCTGCGCTTCATCCCCATCTCTGCGCTCCACGGGGACAACGTCGTCCAGCGATCGCTGTCGATGCCCTGGTACCAGGGTCCGTCGCTGCTGTACGACCTGGAGAACGTGTACATCGGCTCCGACCGCAATCTCATCGACCCCCGGTTCCCGGTGCAGTGGGTGATCCGGCCCCAGTCGGATGCGCACCACGACTTCCGGGGCTACGCCGGACAGGTCGCCGGCGGCGTGTTCCGGACCGGGGACGAGGTGGTCGTGCTGCCATCCGGTCGCAGGACGCGCATCAGCCGCATCAGCACCATGGACGGCGACCTGGAGACGGCCGCGCCGCCCATGTCCGTCATCATCGAGCTTGCGGACGATGTGGATATCTCCCGCGGCAACATGCTGTCGCGGCCGCACAACCAGCCGACGGTCGCCCAGGAGCTGGAAGCGATGGTCTGCTGGATGGCGGACACGCCACTCAAGCAGGGCGGCCGCTACTACCTGAAGCACACCACCAAGACGGTCAAGGCCGTCGTCGATGACCTGCGCTACGCGATGGACGTCAACACGCTCCACCGTGAGCCCGCCACGGAGCTGGGTCTCAACGCCATCGGCCGGGTGCGCCTGCGCACCTCCGAGCCACTGATGCTCGATGAGTACCGCGACAGCCGGACCACAGGCGGCTTCATCCTCATCGATGAGGCGACCTCGGACACCGTCGGCGCGGGCATGGTCGTGCGCGCCGGACCGGAGCAGCACATCGAGGCGGACGAGGCGGTCGCCTGACCCTCGGCGCGGGCGGCCGGGCCGACCAGGACCCTCCCGGAGGGGTCCCGGCACCGCTGCCGGTATCATCGGCGCGCATGGTCGACCGGTCCGAGCCACTCGTCGTGACGCCCCAGGCCTGTCCCTTCGTGGCGCTCGACGGCGACCGCGATGCTCGCCTGGACGCCCCGGACCCGATGCATCGCTGCTTTGCCGAGGCACTGCCCAAGGCGCGTTCCATGGGCCACCAGGCGAACTTCTGCCTGACGCCCGCCTTTACCGCCTGCCCCATCTTCCTCGACTGGGCATCCCGGGTCGCGGCCGATGTGGCGCCCGTGGCCGCCCGCACCGATCACCTTGCGGCTCTATCCACGACCGACACAGCGGGGTCCGCGGACGCAGCGACGGACTCCGTGCGGCCACCCTGGTCCACTCTGCCGCCGTGGCTCGCGGATCCTGCGCCTGCGCCAGATCCTGTGGAAACGGCCGGCCGGCGCACGGCGCGCGTGGATGTCGACGCGAGCGCCGCTCCAGGCGTCACGCAGCCCAGTCTCGCGACAGTCACCGGGGCAGCTGCGCTTGCCGCCGTCACGCCGCCGCGGGCGAGCCCTGACCTGGACGATGACGACAGTGATACCGCGGCGGAGCTCGCCGCATCCATGGTGCGCACCGATCTCATCGTCGGGCCGGCGCCGGCCGCGCCTGGGACGGACGGCGCCGCGGACGAGGGCACGCCCACCACACCGCCCTGGGCGCGCGGACGGCGGGTGCCCATGGACGCCGGTGCGCCCGCTTCACTCGGACCCCAGACCCGTCCGGGCGCCCCGCCGGCAGGTCCCCGCGAGTGGGAGGGCGCTCGACGATTCGAGGCGTATGCGGCCCGGACAGGATCCCGGCGACCCGGTCGTCCGGTGCTCATCGCGATCGGCACGGCACTCGTGGCGGTGGCCTTGCTGGTGGTGTTCCTGCTGCCCAGCCTGTTCCGTGGCGGCACAGCAGGCATCAGCTCGGCACCCGAGTCGGCTGGTGTCGGCGATGTCACCCGCACGCCGCGCCCCACGTCCGCCGCGACGCTGCTTCCCGCGGCGACCCCCATCGGCCCAGAGCCAACGCCTGGTTCCTACCGCATCAAGCGTGGCGACACGCTCTCGGCCGTCGCCCGCAGGTTCAAGGTGACCGTGGAACAGTTGATCTGCGCCAACAACATCCGCAACCCGAACAGCCTGAGCACCGGCGTCACGATCGTGATCCCCGTCGAGACGTACGAGTGTCCGCGGCCCACCAAGAAGCCAGCCAAGACACCCAAGGGTTGAACCTGATCCGACTGCCCGGCTGACCCGGGCGATCCCGCCGCCGACCGGGCGATCCCGCCGCCGCCGACCCACGCGGTGACGACCACGCCGTCAGCCGACGAGTGCGTCTACCCGTTCGCGAACGGCGGCCCAGAGTCGCTCCGGCCCGAACCGGTACGGATCATCGCAGGGCAGGCCCGTTTCGGCGGCTGTCTGCTCGATGATCAGACGCGCATCCGCCTCATCCGGATAGAGCGAGGTATTGAGGGCCACGGCGACCACCTTGGCCGGCGCCACGGCACTGGCGATGCGTTCGTGGAGGTCGATGAAGCCCGGCAGCGGCGCGAGGGGAAACGTCCGGTCCGGCAGGTGGTCGAAGTCGTGGTCCAGCAGTCCCGGCTTGTGAACCAGGACCATGGCGTGCGGTGTGGCGCCGTGAATGAGGCCCAGCGTCACTGAGGAGTAGGCGGGGTGGTCCAGGGAGCCCTGGCCCTCCACCATGACCCAGTCGCCCAGCTGCTCGCCCTGCTCCACGATGCGTTCCATGGTGCCCTGCACGAAGTCGGACACGATGGCGTCCACTGGTGCGCCCCAGCCCTCGATCATGATGCCCGTCTGGCCCGTGGCCACGAACGAGGCGCTCACGCCGTCCGCAAGGGCCGCCCGGCGCAGCTCCAGCATCACGGACATCTTGCCAACGGCGCAGTCCGTACCCACCGCGAGGATGACGCGCTTGCCCGGGCCGTGACGCCGGCCGACGGCCGTGGTCCGGGGGCCCGTCGGGCGGCGGACGTCCTGGAGCGCGACGCCGTGTGCCGCGGCCGCCGCGACCAGGTCCGGGTCGTCCGCGAGGAACGTGTGCAGGCCCGAGATGATGTCCAGGCCGTGCTCGATGGCCGACAGCAGGATGCCCTTCCAGGCGTTGGGCAGCCGGCCGCCGGTGGGTGCGATGCCGATGAGCAGCGCGTCGGGTGGCTGGGGCAGCGCCAGGGCCGCCTCCAGCGAGGCGACCACGGGCACATCCAGGCGACCCGGGATGTCCCGGAAGTCGCCCACGACGGCGGGCGCCTTGGTCGAGTCGATGACGGCCACGACATCACGACTGCCGTAGCGCAGCACGCCATACGCGGTCTTGGCGGAATGATCGCCGAGTGCACCTTCGGCCAGGATGACGAGTCGCTGCGCCACGGGCGCGGCCGTGCCGGGCGGGTGCGGATCCACTGACGCGCCGACTATCTGGGTGCGAGGTTGATGGCGGTGATGAGGCCGGCTTCGACCCGAAACGTCGCATCCAGGTGCTGGCTCGGGGCGCCAGGCCGGATGACGACCAGGTCCGCCTCGTAGGTGTTGCCCGTGTCCCGGACGACGCCGGGGATCATCCGCAGGCCCTTGTCCGCCCGCAGGAACCAGCCGCCCACCTGCTCCGAGCCGCGCATCGTTCGGGAACTACCCTGCACGTGGATGCGCATCTCCGTGCGTTCATCGAGCAGCTTGACGGCGCCCTGTCGGTCGCCCGTATTCAAGCGGTCGAAGAAGTCTTCCATAGTCTCGACGGCACCCATGGCCGGAGTCTACCAGCGGAGCCCCGGGGACCGGATGACTGACCCGTAAAGCCCACACCCTCAGAAGCCGCCGCCGGCGCCGCCGCCACCCCCACCAGACCCGCCACCCCCGAACCCGCCACCCCCGGAGCTGCTGGACGACGATGCAGCGCTGCTGCCGATGGTCGAGAGCGCCGCGGTCATGCTCCCGAAGTCGGGCACGGCGGAGCTGGAGAACGAGGCGCCAAGGCCCGACGATCCGGGACCCGACGATCCGGGACCCGACGACGCGGCCACGTACCAGATGGGCAGGTATGGCGTACGCAGGCCGGACGAGGTCGCCTCGCGGGCAGTCTCGATGGACCGCTCCAGCACATCCTCCACCTCGTGGTGGAGGCCCAGGGCGTACCCCCACACGACCGCCTGGTCGGGCGTCTCGACCCACGGCAGGGTGTGGCTGGCCACGACCTCGTCCATCGTTCGGGCACCCGCGAGGGTGTGCTCCAGGGTCCGCCGGTATGCGGCCAGCCAGGCATAGACCATGGCCCCGGACATCGTCCGCTGGGGCATCACCCGGGCGAGCACGAACATCGCGATGGATGCGGCGATGAGCGCGCCACTCAGCAGCAACAGGCCACTGCTGGGCAGGATCCAGGCAACGATGACGCCGACGACCCCCAGCACCAGCACCAGGCCCGCCCGGAACGACCAGCGCTCCGTCGACCGCTCGGGATCCTCGCGGTACCAGCCGGACGCGACGACCCCGCGGCCGAGCAGTGTGTCGAACTCGGCGATGGCGGGCGTGAACGCGACCAGGTCGTCCGCGTCCAGCGACGCCGCACCGCCCCTGATGCTGCGCAGCCGACTGCGGACGAGAGCCTCCGGCTCGCCCAGGGGCACGCTGCGGTTGCGCAGCACGCGCGGGTCGTTGCGATCGGGTTCGAGCACATCGATGGTCGTGCGGCTGCCGTCGGCAGGCTGCCGGAAGCGGACCTCGCCGCGGCCCGCCAGGTCGATGAACGCGGTCGTGAGCGCGTGCCGGTTGACGCGGCCATCAAGGACCACGGCCGCAGCCGCCGGCGTGAGGCCGGGCGGCGGTGCGGGCATGAGCACGGACGGGTCATCGATGTATTCCGGGTCGCGACCGAAGCGGAGCCAGCTCCAGCCGGCCCAGGCGACGAGCCCCAGCAATACGAGGGGTGCCAGCACCAGGCCCGTGGCGGCATCCACCTGGCGCGCCAGCTGCAGCTGGTTGGCGCGCTCCGGGGTCGTCGCTGCATCGATCTTGCGCAGTGCGGCATCCAGGGCGCCGTCCATGTCGCAGTCACGCAACCGCGGCACCATGTCGCCCTGATAGATGGCCTGGCGATCCGCATTGGTCAGGTAGGACGACTGGAAGCCGGGCGCGGCGTACAACTGCACCTGTCCGTGGCACCTGCTGTCGTCCAGGTCGAACAGGATGGCCATGCCGTCATCGAAGCCCTGCCTGCCGACGCCGTACTGGTCGATGAGCGCCCGGGCGTCAGCCTCGGCACGCTCGGGAGTGTCGCTGGACGGCTTGACCTGGGTGTAGACCACGACCTGGGCACCCGTGCGCGCCTGGATGGCCGCGATGGTCGCAGCGGCGCGCAGCCGGGTCTCCGGGGTGAGCACATCCGCGTAGTCGTAGACCCGCAGACCGATGATGGGCGCTGGGTAGGGTGGCCCGGCGGGTGCTGCCCCAAGGTCGGGTACCAGGGGACCGGGCGTGGGGCGTGGCGTGGGCCGCGGTGCGGCCGTGGCTCCGGGTGCCACGGACGCCGGTGGTGGGACCGTTGGGGTGGGGGGGCCAGCCGTAGCCGGCAGTGCGCCAGTGAGCGTGAACACGCCGCGGTTGAGGGCATTGACCCAGTCGTCCGTGTCCAGCGCGTCTGCCATGGACGCGGTCACCTGTGCCCGGACCGCAGCCACGTCGATGACGGCGGCAAGCCCATCACTGACGGCCAGCGACACGAGCGCCCGGGAGGTCTGACGGTCGTAGTCGAACAACAGGGCAGCGCCCTGGCCGTTCCGGCGGCCCACGTCCCACTGTTCCAGGAGGGCCTGCGCGTCTGCGTCGGCTGCCGCCTGGTCCTTGGACGCTGCCTTGACCTGGGTGTACACGACGACGTCCACGCCCCGGCTCTCGAGGAGCGCCCGCAGGCCCTCCTGGACACCCTCTTCGGGCAACTTGTTGAAGACCGCCGCCGTGTCCACGATGTGGCCGTCGGCAGGGCGATCCTCGAAGGGCGGGCCGGCCGCGAGCAGGGTCCCGGCCAGCAGCAACAGCAGCATCATCGCCGCGGCGACCGCGGAGATGGCGCGGTGCAGCCTCGTTCCTGGGCGACCGTGCATCACGGGTGAGCGTACCCCACGACCCGTCGGGGCACCCATGGGGCCGCCCGCGCCGTCAGACGGCGTCCGGGACGATGGTCCCCAGCGCGGGCTCTGTCTCGCGCAGCCGACGGACCAGCTCCGCACTCAGCTCGTAGCGCCCGAAGCTGGGCATGATGTACGTCCCCTGGACGAGTCCCCGGATGCCCGACAGCAGCTCCATGGCCAGATCGAGCCCGATCTCCGCGCCCCGGTCGCCGGCAGCGGCCATCGCCGATCGGACCCGATCCGGGATGGTGATGCCGGGGACCTCGTTGTGCAGGAACTCGGCGTGGCGTGACGTGTGCAGGGGGAGGACGCCCAGCAGCACCGGCCTTGGCAGTCGGTCGCCCCAGCGTCGCGACGCACGTTCCATGAACCGGTCCCATTGTTCGCGGGCATAGATGGGCTGGGTCATGATCAGGTCCGCGCCCGCGTCGAGCTTGCCCGTCAATCGGTCGAGCTCATGCTCCAGGTCCCCCGCCGTCGGATCGAGCGCGCACGCCACCGTGAACCCGGCCGGCGCCCCGATGGGCTTGCCTGCCTGGTCCTCACCCCGATTCAGGCGCCTGATGACGCCGATGAGCCCGGTGGAATCGATGTCCCAGATGCCCGTGCCAGTGGGATAGTCGCCGATGCGTGGCGGATCGCCGGTGAGCGCCAGGATGTCCCGGACTCCCAGCGCGTGCGCGCCCAGGAGCTCCGACTCGAGCGCCATCAGGTTCCGGTCGCGGGTCGTGAAGTGGACGAGGCATTCGAGGTCCAGGTCGTGCTGGATACCGAATGCCACGGCCATGGCACTCATGCGCACCCGGGCCATGGCACTGTCGCTGATGTTGACGAGGTCGACGCCGGACTCCGACAGCAGACGCGCCGCTTCCAGGGTGCGCTCGATGCGCACCGATCGGGGCGGATCGATCTCCACGCTGATGACGAAGCGTCCCTCGGCGAGCTTCCGGGCGAGGCCGGTCTGCGGCGGCGCAGCCTGGGTCGCGGCGCTCGGCACAGCTCGCTCGGTGACCACGGTCCGGGGTGCGGCACCGGCACCCAGGCCGGGTGCGGTCGCACGGGCGGTGGCAGTGCCCGCTGCACGCGCCAGCTCTCGGTCGAGCGCCTGGCGCATCGCGGCGATGTGGTCGGGAGTCGTGCCGCAGCAGCCACCGATGAGCCGGGCACCCGCGGCAAGTGAGCGGGGCACGGACTCGGCGAAGTAGGCCGGGCCGGCGGCGTAGACGAACTGGCCCTCGACGCGAGAGGGGAGGCCCGCGTTGGGCATGATCAGCAGCGGTGCGTCGCCGTGATCGGGTGCCATCTGGCCCAGGGCATCGAGGCAGGCGACTGGTCCCACACCACAGTTGACGCCCAGGCCGTCGATACCCGCAGCGGCCAGGATGCGACTCGCGACCTCAGGGGTGGTGCCGTCCATGGCCACCAGATCCTCGCCGAAGGTCATCGAGGCGAGCACGGGCAGGTCGCACAGCGCGCGAACCTCCTCCATGGCCAGCAACAGGTCCGCGAGATCGCTCGAGGTCTCCAGGATGAGCAGGTCGACACCGCCCTCCAGGAGACCTTCGACCTGTTCCCGGATGGCTGCTCGGATCGAGCGTGCTTCGGGTCGGTCGAGGGTCTGGATGGGCGCGGCCAGGGGACCGATGGAGCCGGCCACGAGGATGTCCCGACCGGACACGTCGCGCGCCTCGCGAGCCAGCTGGGCGGCGCGTCGGTTGAGTTTCCCGGCCCGGTCCGCAAGGCCGTACGGGGCGAGACGCAACCGGTTGGCGCCGAAAGTGCAGGTCTCGATGATGTCCGCCCCGGCCGCCGCATACTCCCGATGGATCGCGCTCACGATGTCCGGATGCGCCTCGACCAGCTCATCCAGGGATGCCCGCTGGGGGATGCCCCGACTGAACAGGAGGGTGCCCATGGCGCCGTCCAGCAGCAGCGGCCGTGCAGCCAGCCGCTCAGCGAAGGCGCGTCGCGCGCCGGAGAGGGTGGGCGTGCCGGTGGGTGTGCCGTCGCCCTGGGTGGCGCTCATTCGCGAAGGGTACACGCCCATGGCGGCTCGGCCGCTAAGGGTATGAGCTCGTGAGGCCTTACGGCAATGCGAAGCCGCCAGCGGCGCAGCCCGCGATGCCACCGCCGGCGGAGGCGACGCTGTCCGTGAAGTCGGTGAGGCTGTTGAGCTTCCCTTGCGCGGCCTTGGCCACGAACGCGATGGAGCCAAGCACCGCGAACGCACACGCCGCCTTGGTGGCGATGCGGATGATCAGCAGGCTCTGCTCGGACAACTCGACCCCGCCACCATCGTCGAGTCGATCGCTGACCTGCCCGTTCGCAGGATCGTATTCCCACCAACCGATGCGCTGCGCATCGCCGATGGTGACCGCGCTCGGGGGCACGATCACGTAGCGTCCCGCGGCCTGGGCCGTGCGCATGAGGTCCAGCGCCATCGTGGACGCGCCCTCGATGATGGTGCTCGAGTCCGGGGCCAGGACGATGGGCTGCAGGCCTGACTCGGCGGCCACCTCGAAGACGCGCCCAACGCTGATCTCGTTGGGCTTGGTGCCCGGGGCGAGGTAGCCGGTGCTTGCGGCAACGAGCATCCGTTCCGCTGCATGGTCCAGGACACCGGCCAGGATCCCTGCCTGCTCTGGCGCGAACCCCTCGAGGGTGCCTGGCGTCCGGATGTGGTCGATGAGGTCGACCCGCGTCTGGACCGCGTTGGGTCCATCGCCCGTACTGGCCAGTGGCGCCAGCTGCATCCAGGTCACCAGGGGTCGCCCCGCCCACGATGTCGTGCCCCGGCTGTCCATGAGCTGCAGCTCCAACAGGTCACGCAGGTGATCGAGGGCGAAGGCGCCCTGGGCGGTCGTCTCCTCGAAGGTCGGGGGGCTCGTGGGCACCGCGGTGGTCGGTGGGCTGAAGAGGCCCCACGGCAAGGCGTGACTGGCGACCGTCACGATCTGGGTCGCCGCGAACGGCAGGAACACATCGCCGACCTCGTCATCGATGTGCGTCACCGAGACTGGCGGCAGCTCCTCGAGCTGCAGGTCGCCGCTGGCTCGCTGCGCCGGCGTCAGCCGGTCGAACAACAGCCGACTGGTGGATGTGGTGGGTTGGCCGGGTACGTCGACATCGAACTCCAGCCACTCGGCGAGTGTCTGGCCTTCCGGGTCGCCAGGGCCGCCGCCAAGGACGTCGATGATGCCGCCCCCAGCTGACAGCATCACCTGGTCACCCTCGACGATCTGGCTGCCGACCCCGATGAGCGGGATGTAGCGCTGCTCCCCGGTCAAGGCGCCTGCGATGTCCAGCCACGCGGCGGGTGCATGGCTGACATAGATTGGCAGGGCGTCGATGTCGGCGGCCCGGACCTGGTGGCTGATGGGCACCGTTCGGGCCGGGACCCCTGCCTGGACCACTTCCGCAGCGATGCGCACCGTGACCATGTGGTACAGCGCGTCCGGCAGCACGTCCACGACGTCATTCTGGCTGCCGTATGCCGTCCCGGCGACTGCCTCTGGCACCGACGGGTCCAGGTCGATCCACTCGGTGCCCGACTGGAACTGGACCCAGACGTGCTGGTCGCGTTCGAGGTCGCTGGCGATGGTCGGGGCACCCAGGGGCACCTTGGCCGCGGTCAAAGCCGAGCTGATCATGTCCACGGTGGTACCGACCCACGCCTGCGCATCCTTGAAGACCTGGTCGATATCGGCGTCGCGTGCCCATGCGGGCGAGGTCCCCCAGGCGTCGACCACGTCCGGCGGCAGGACCACACTGGCCGCCGCGGCACGAGCCGTGACCGGGTCAGTGGGCCGCGAACCGACCTGGCCATCGAACGTGCCCGCGTCGATGGAGCCGATGACGTACCGGTGCTTCACGAGCGCCGCGTCCAGGAGCGCCCCGAGCAGCAGGGCCTGGTCGGTCGAGTTGCCTCGGCCACCACGCAGCGTCCCGAGCGGCCCGCGGAGCGCACCGGGATATGCGTCATATCCGATCGCTACGACCGCCTGGAAGATGCGCTCGATGTCGTAGTCCAGGTCCGCGGCGAGACCGTCGACGTCCGGCAGGGTCGCGTCGACGTCCTGGCCGATCGCGACACCCGCGCCCCAGCCCGGTAGCAACGGAGCGGCGAGCCCGATCGCGCCAGTCGCGCCCAGCAACCGCAGGAAGGTCCGTCGGTCGACGCGGGGATGGTCGCGGTTCACTGCGCCACGATAGTGCATGGGCCGGTCGGATCGCCATCCGCCGCCACACCGGGTGGCGAAGATCGAGTCGTTCGACTCGTTCTCCCCAGGTCTCGAAGACGCTCGGGTTTCGAGCCGATCTCGCAGTCGCGGCTGGGTACGTGCCGCGGGGACCTCGTCAGCCGGGGAAGCCCAGCGCCCTGGCGACCTCGGCTTGTCGCTGATCAAGGGTCAGGAACGTCAGTTCGACTGGGTTGGGCGAGAGAAACAGCGCACAGGCCAGGTGCCACAGATCGGCGCCCCGAAGGTAGCCAGCCGCGAGCACCGCGTCGATCTCGGCGGTCAGGACCCGATCAGGCAGCACCCAGATGACCTGGTCAGTCAGCGACCCGTCATTGGCAGTACCCCTTCGGGCGAGAGCCGAGGCGAACTCGGCCTCCAGCAGATCGGAGGCATGGAGCTGAGTGAACGACTCCAGTCTGGTCGCAAGCTCTTCGTAGCCTGGCTCAGAGGACGAGACGGCCATCAGGCAGGACGTGTCGACGTACGCCGCCGTCACTCGTTGCGATCCGCCAAGAACTCGGCCAGTGCACCGGGGAGATGCGCGATGGGCCGCATCGGGGCTCGGGGCTTCACCGGCTCTGTCAGCACGCCCCGTGCCTTCAACTCGACGATGCGTTCTGCCAGCGTGACTGGCTTGGCCTGGATGGGTCGGATCTCCGCGATGGGCTCACCCCGGCGCGAGATATAGATCGTCCGACCCTCCTCCACCTTGCGCAGGATCTCGCTCAGCTTCGCCTTCGCGTCATAGGTCGAGTAGGTCTCCGTCATGCTGACCAGTATCAACGAGTTAGTCTGACTAGTCAAGTCAGGTCCTGCTATCGATGAACGTAACTTGGCCGTCACGACCGTCCGCCTAGGGCAGGGAAGGCACTCGACCTCGGCGGCGAAGGAGCTGCAGTCGTGCGCCATCCCAGCCGATCTCAGGCGGGCGCGGGCGGCCGTTATAGGTGGACGCCATCGATGAACCGTACGCCCCCACGACACCAAGGGCCACCAGGTCGTCGCGAGCCAGGGGTGGCAGTGCGGCGAAGCCCAGCTGGTCGGTCGACTCGCAGGCGGGCCCATCGACCCGCACCCGGGTCACGTCCGGGCCGATGCCGCCCGTCACGCTGCGACCGAGGGACGTCAGCGCCACCATCGGGTGCTCGGCGCCATACAGCGCGGGCCGGATGAGCTCGGTCATGCCCGCGTCCAGGACCACGAGGCGGCTGGGTCCATCGGCGCCGACCCGGTCCCGGACATGGAGCACACGTGCCACCAGCCAGCCGGACGCGGCCACGACGGCCCGACCTGGCTCGATGGCCATACGTCGCGGCCTGGCGTCCTCGGGGAGTGCCGCGACCTCGTCCGCGACCGCCGCCGCGAACACCTCGGGGCCGGGTGCGGATCCGGTCACGCCATAGTCGACCGCGAAGCCAGAGCCCAGGTCAAGGGTGTCGAAGTCCGGCAAGGCCGCGCGCTGCAGCTGCAGCAGCCGGAGCCCGATACGCACCGCGGACCGCCACGCGTCGATGGCGCCCAACTGGGAGCCGATGTGGAGGTGGATACCGCGCCAGCGCAGGGGACCCGCCGCACCGCCACCTGCCTCGACGAGGGCCGGCAGCTCGTCCGGCAGGATGCCGAACTTGGATCCCGGCGCACCCACCGCCAGGCCGCCGTGCGTCTCAGGCTCGACCTGGGGGTTGATGCGCACGAGTACGTCGATGCGTAGCCGGGCCGTACGTGCCATGTCCGCGAGCACGCGGGCCTCATCGGCCGACTCGAGGCTGACCCACAGCAGGGGCGCAGCGTCGACCGTCGCCTGGACCGCCATCCGCAACTCTCGATCGGTCTTGCCGATGCCCTCCAGGGCGATGACCGCATCCCGGAATCCGGCCCGCCGCGCCAGGTCCAGCTCACCGGCGGAGACCACGGTCGCCCCAAAGCCTGCCCGGGCCACCCTGGAGATGAGTGGCGGCAGGCCGTTCGCCTTGAGTGAGTACAGGCGCAGCCACGGATCGGGGAATGCCACGGCTAGGCGGCCAGCATCCGCGTCCAGTCGGGGCAGGTCGTACACGTAGCCGGGCGTGCCGTAGCGCTGCGCGGCGTGGCCCAGGGCGGCGGCGAGTCGGTCGTCCACGAACGGCATCGTACGATGCGCACATGACCGACCCCAACGGCAGCCCGCTCCCGACACCCGTCACTCCCTGGGACCACGTCCTGCACGACTTCCTGGTCGACCTGTTCGAGGCGTCACCGGTGAGTGCCGCATACGCTGGCTACCACCTCGTCGACGACCTCTGGCCGGACCTCACGGAGGCGGGCCGCACCGCACGTCTCGCGATGCTCGACCGACACGCGGCCGCCGTCGCGACCCTGGATGACGCTGCGCTGACCCCTGACGAGCGGATCGACCGGGCGATCCTGGCAGAGCAGATCGAGCAGTCCCGCTTCTCCGACGCGGTCCTGCGCGACGAGGCCTGGGATCCGCTGACTGTGGTCTACCTGCTGGGCAGCGGCCTGTTCGGTTTGCTCGCGCGCGACTACGCGGCATGGAGCGAGCGGGGCGCGGCATTAGCGACCCGCGTCGAGACACTGCCGCAGGTGCTCCGCGCTGCCGTCGATGCGCTGACCGGCCTGCCCGACCGGCCCGTCTCGCTGCTGCACCTGGACACGGCGCTGGCGCAGCTGTCGGGCGTCGAGGAGCTCATCGATTCGGGACTGGAGGAGGCCCGCACACGGGCCGCGGCGGGTGAGGCTCCGGGGCTGGTCGGTCGCTTGGAGGCTGGTGCTGTCACAGCCAAGGCGGCCCTGGTGACCTTCCGCGCGGACCTGGAGACGGATATCCGCCCGAGGGCCTCGGGCGAGGGACGCCTGGGCGCCGAGCTGTTCGCGCACAAGCTGCGTTACACGCTGTCGAGCGACCTCACACCCGACGAACTGTTGGCACGCGCGTGGCGGGACCACGCTGCCGTTCGGGCAGAGATGCTGCGACTGGCGCGTGACCTGTGGTCGACCTGGGTGCCCGAGGAGCCGCTGCCGGATGTCGCAGCGAGCGATGACGAGGGCGAGACGGCCCTCCTGCGACGCGTGCTGGATGCCATCGCCCATGAGCATCAACAGCCCGCTGACCTGTTGGACTGGTGTCGGGCGGAGATCTCACGTATCGAGACCTTCTGTCGCGACGAGGGCATCATCGGCCTCACGGACGAGCCGTTGTCCATCATCTGGACGCCCGTGTTCATGCGTGCCTATGGGCGCGCCTTCCTGGACTCTCCCGGACCTCTCGACAAGGGCCTCCAGAGTCACTTCTTCATCACGCCGCCCGATGACGACGCGACCCCCGCGTCGATCGAGTCGTACATGCGTGAGGACAACGACCGGATGCTCCGGTTGCTGTGCATCCACGAGGGCGTGCCCGGTCACTACCTGCAGCTCGCATGGTCGAACCGCTCACCCTCGCTCATCCGGACCATCTTCAGCGACGGCATGTTCGCGGAAGGCTGGGCGTGCTACGTCGAGCAGGTGCTCATGGACGTGGGCTACGGCGCCGACGACCCCGCGCTGATGCTCACCCACTGGAAGTTCGAGCTGCGGGCGATCACCAACACCATCCTGGATGTCGAGACGCACACCCGGGGCATGACCGAGGAGGCGGCCACCGACCTCATGGTCCGCCAGGCGTTCCAGGAGGAGGACGAGGCGCGCGCCAAGTGGCTGCGCACGCGGCTCACCTCCACCCAGCTGTCGACCTACTACGTGGGCAACACCGAGATGCTCGACCTGGAGGTCGAGGCACGCATCCGGGCGGCCATCGCAGCCGGTGGTTCCGCGGCCGACGTGCCGCCACAGCGGGTGCGTGGTGGCATGGGCGTCACGCCCGGCTTCGACTACCGGACCCACCTCGAATCGGTCATCTCCCACGGCACGCCACCGATCCGCTGGATCCGGCGAATCCTCGCGGGCGAGGTCGGATAGCCACGTCGCCGCCTGGCTGCGCGGGCACGCCTCGAGGGTCCGCCGCGGCCCCCGGGGGCCGACAGCCCCGCGGCCCCCGGGGCCCCCGGGGCCCGCGGTCGTCGAGCACGCCCGCAGCCGGCTCCGGCGCCCGTCTCTCCGGCGCCTGGCGCCGCATCCGGCCCCGGCCCCCGTCTCTCCGGTGCCTGGCGCCCCATCCGGCCCCGGCCCCCGTCTCTCCGGAATCACCGAACGCCGTGGATGCTCCCGGCCTGCCTGGATGGCTTGGCAGTATCGCTGCAGCGCAGGTATTCGGTCATACCGGGATCTTGTCGCACCGGACGCAGTCGGAGCACCCGGGATGCGCCGCGAGACCCCGCGCTGTTCGGTGATCCCGGAGATCTGCCTGCCGAGCTCCGTGGCGAACCTGGGACCATCTGGCCGGCTCACCCGCGCCAGCTGTGCCGGGAGCGGGCATCGCGCCCGGCGGACCGACCGAGCCATGCTGTGGGTTCCCCGTCGACGGTCAGATGTGCGTGCCGCGCACCCAACCTGACAGACAGGGCTACACCCCGCGTGCCCTCGCGTTGTCGCGACGGTCGGCCAGGAATGAGGCCGTGATAGCCACGGCCAGGATGAGCAGGATGGCCGCGAGTGACACGAGCGGTTCCAGGTGCAGGATCTCGGCCAGCAGCATCTTGGCGCCCACGAAGATGAGCACCGCGGCCAGGCCGACCTTCAGGTAGCGGAACTTCTCGTTGGCACTGCCCAGCAGGAAGTACAGCGAACGCAGGCCCAGGATGGCGAACGCATTGCTGGTGAACACGATGAACGGGTCGGTGGTGACCGCGAAGATGGCCGGGATGGAGTCGACGGCGAAGATGAGGTCGGTCGTCTCGACCGCGATGAGCGCCAGGAACAGCGGCGTCGCAGCGCGACCGACCGCCGTCGGGATGAAGAACCGCTGGCCATGGAACTCCGACACCACGCGCATGTGGCGCTTGGCGAACCGGATGAGCGGGTTGTTCTCGGGGTGTGGCTCGTGATCGTCGCTCTGGAACAACATCCGGATGCCCGTGAACACCAGGAACGCTCCGAACACGTACAGGATCCACTCGTACTGCTCGATGAGCGAGGCGCCCACCAGGATGAGCCCGAAGCGCATCACCAGCGCGCCCACCACGCCCCAGAACAGGACCCGGTGCTGCAGCTCGCGTGGTACCGCGAACGCCGCGAACACGAGCGCGAACACGAACACGTTGTCGACGCTCAGGGAGTACTCGATGACGTAGCCCGTGAACCACTGGATGCCGACCTCGTCGCCGCGCCAGATGAATACGCCGATGCCGAAGACGATGGCCAGGGAGACCCATACCGCGGTCCAGGCGAGGGCCTCGCGTGGCGGCACGATGTGCGCCGAGCGGTGGAAGACACCCAGGTCAAGGGCCAGGAAGAACCCGATGAAGACGAGGAAGGCGACCCAGAAGATCAGGTCCATATGTGGGGAATGGTCATCCTTTCAACGCCGAGGGGCAGTGCGCCTCCGCCGCTCGGTAGAGGCCGCCCCACTCGGGGTCCGGTCGCGGCTGCAACCGGACGGCGGCTAGTCTCTCGCCCCGTTCGACGCGATCTTGGCATCCCGTCGATTCGCCCACAAGGAGGCGACGACGCTCGCGCCGATGATGGCCACGATGACCGCCAGCGACGGCACAGGGTCGATCTTGATGACCTC
>JBBQNA010000042.1:0-18238 GCA_038329515.1 Candidatus Limnocylindrales bacterium
TGCCATCCGCCCGGATGTGCCACGCCCGAAGCACGCCCTCTCACTGTCGACCGAGCCGCGACACCATCCGTTCCGAGCCCTCGTTGCCGACCATGATGTCGCCATCGATGCGCACGGCTGCCGTGGTCGCGAGTCCTGGCCGCGAGCAGCCGCAGGGCGCGGCCCTCGACGCCCCGACCACGAGCGTGCGCTGCGACCCAGCAGCCAAAGGTCGCCATGTGGCCGTCCGGCCCGAACCGGGTGACGGCACCCAACACCTGGTCAGTGGCCGCGTGCGCCACGGCGAATGGCGTCCCGGTGCCATCCCGCCACATCGCCTGGGCGTCCGAGATGAAGCCCCGGGCCTCGTCCGGACCGAACGGATGGGGAAGCGCGACCCAGCGCGCGATGTCCGGATCCTGGTAGGCGTCCAGGACGGCGGCTGCGTCGTCCGGGCGCCACGGCCGGAGCTGTAGCTCATCGACTACCAGGGTCGCCGGGCCGGGATCGTCCACCGATCAGGACCCCGCGTGCGTGCCACCCAGCGCAGCTCGCACCTGGAGCACGTGCTCATCCAGGTGGGTCAGGACGAGCACGTCGAGCATGTCCGCTACAGTCATCTCGCCGCGCAGGGGGTGGAGCCCGACACGGCGCCAGTCCGCCCCGGGGAGCTCCGGCAGTCTCCGGGCATAGCGGTCGATCGAGCCGTGGATGCGCGCCAGCAGCTCGGACGTGGTCCGGGATCGATCGCGCTCGATGGCGCCGATCCGCTGCGCGTCGCCCGTCGACCTGCCCATCGGCACGGGTCCTGCCGCGGCCCCGCTCCCGCTTCCGGCCGCGATGACCCGGTCCATCTGGTCGAGCCAGTACTCGACCATCTCGGCGACGTGGGCGAGGATCTCCGGCGGCCCCCACTCGGACTCGGGCCCGTTGCCCGCGAGCGGACCCGTCGGCCACGGTCGACCGGCGTCGATCGCCTTCGCCATCCCATCCAGGCTGCTCGCCGCGGCGGACATCCGGGCGATGACGCGCGGCACGTCCACCGCGTCCAGTGGCTCCATCATCCGGACATCCTACGGCGTTCGGCGTGGGCACTGTCGCGGCGTGGCGCAGGGCACGCCAACGACCGAGTGTGCGCGGAACGTTCACCAGGGCCAGCGAACCGGCGCGGGGCCGCGGTCGTCGTGTCGGGCGTCAGTCCCGTGCCACCTCGGATGCGAGGCGGTCCCAGGTCTCGAGCGCGCCCTCCAGCGTGCCGAAGCCCAGCTGCTGATCCAGCTCCTCGACGCTGGCGAAGCGCATGGTCTCGATGAACCGTGTCCGGTCGCCAATGTCCTCCAGCACATCCGTGACGTGACCTGGGTGATCCCGAAGGCCGTCCGTGTCGGCGATGAAGGTATACCCGAGGCGTTCGACCGGGAACACCTCAAGGTAGGCGCCCGTGAACGGGAACGACTGCCTCTCGCTGCCACGGCTGGTGAAGTGCCAGGTCCCCCGCGACCCGCAGGTCGAGTTCTGCCACAGTCGCCGTACATCGGTACGGGCCCCACCAGCGCGCCACGCGCTCGGGTTCTTTGAGTGCCCGCAGACGAGCTCCCGGGGTGCGTCGAAGGTGCGCTCCGTGATCAGTTGGGTGCCTCCTGGACGACACTGGTGTTCGCGGTGCCGCCGCGGTCGATGGTCGCGGTCGTCATCCGTACTGCGCCTGTCGACCCTGTTCCACGAGTCCGGCCCGCTGGAGCACCTTGAGATGGCGCGAGATGGCGGGCAGCGTCATGTCGAACGGTGCCGCGAGCTCCGTGACCGTCGCCTCCCCGTTGGCGAGGCGGGCGACGATGCCGCGACGCGTCGGATCGGCCAGGGCCGCGAAGGTGGTGCTTGCGCGCGGCCTCCCTGCCAGGAGGTCGAGGACTAGCGCGTCAGCAGCAGGTACACGCCGGTGAGGATGGCGCCGACGGCGATGGCCCCGGCCAGCACCAGGTGGGCCAGCAACGCTGGCTGGTAGCTCTGGGTGTCGATCTGCCGTTCCGTCTGCACGAACCGCCACGCACCAACGATGGCCGTGATGCCGCCGCCCGCGATCATGGCCAGACCCAGGAGATCGCCAGTGGCGGCATCGGTGCGGCCCTCGAACGCGAAGCGGTCAACGACGAAGCCCAGCCCGATGAGCGCCAGCGCCGTGCGCTGCCAGGCAAGGAGCGTCCGCTCATTCGCAAGGTGGTCGCGGATGGACGCGCTCTGATCGATGTCGGTCAGCTGGTCTCGATCGCGCTCGCCCACTGGTGCAGTCTACGGAACCCGGCGGATCCTACGCTTGGCCTCCGGGCGGCGTTATCCGCCCGGCCTCCGGTCGGCCTCGTCAGTCTGCGCTGCCGGTATCGGCTGGTTCGTCCGCCCGGCCTCCGGTCGGCCTCGTCAGTCTGCGCTGCCGGTATCGGCTGGTTCACAGCGGCTATGCACCAACGACCACCGGGCAGCTCCGATCGTTCGTCATCGCATACCTCGTGTGCACCATCGACCGTAGTCGAGTCGCCGCCCTCCGGAAACGCAGCGGGAGTGGGCCACTTGGCCCCGAGCGAGACCTCCGAATGGCGTCACTGGTCGCGGGTGCACGCCGGACGTGCAGGGATCGACCGGCCACGGTCGCTCGCGCAAGCCCTGCCGCCGCACTCCTGGTGAACGCCCACGACCAGCGGCCGCGAGGCACGTTGGCGCGCTCACGGGCCACCCATCGAGGAGACCTGGCACGAGCGTTTGACAACATCGGCGATGGGGCGCACCGTGAGAGGCTCGCACGGTCACGCATCCGCGATCCACAGGCGGCACTCCGGTCGTCAGTGGCGGATCCCGTGCGGCAGCGATGCCTCCGGGTCCTGGCTGCACCAGCGCAGGGACGTTCGACGGCACGGGTATCGGAGCCCGACCGGTCGTTGGCCCTGACGCCGCGCCAGCGCGGCAGACAGGAGCGTTGATTGCTTCGTACGGCCATCGTCTCGACCTACGCACCGCGGCACTGCGGTATCGCCACCTTCACCACCGACCTCGTTCGCGCGGTCGGTCGATGTGAGATCGTGGCCCTCCAGCCACCCGACCAGGTCGAGAAGAACCCGCCGGAGGTCCATCGGGTCATCCAGCGCGATGTCCGCGCGGATCATGTCGAAGCAGCTCGCTGGGTGAACCGCTGTGGAGCCAGCGTGGTGTCCATCCAGCACGACACCGGTATCTGGGGCGGCGAGGACGATTCGCACGTGCTGGACTTCGTGGGTGCCGTGACGCTGCCTGTCGTGACCACACTCCACACCCTGTTGCGCCAGCCGAGTGCCACCCAGATGGGTGTGATGCAGGGACTCCTGCGGCAGACACAGGCGACGGTGGTCATGTCTCGGGCCGCAGCCGCGGCCGTCACCGACATCTACGGCGCGGATCCCGCACGGGTCCACATCATCCCCCGAGGAGTGCCGGACCTGCCGTTCAAGGATGCCGATCCGGTGAAGTCGTCCGTGGGCGTCGCAGGTCGTCGGGTCGTGCTCAGCTTCGGCCTGCTGGGCCCCAGCAAGGGCTACGAGCTGATGCTCGAGGCGCTGCCGGAGGTGGTCAAGGCGGTGCCGACGACGCGCTACGTCATCGTCGGTGCGACCCATCCGGAGTTGCTGCGCTCGCAGGGCGACACCTACCGCGCCAAGCTCGTGGCGATGGTCAAGAAGCTGAAGCTGGTGGACAACGTCCTGTTCGTGGACAAGTTCGTGGGCCGGCTGGAGCTGGGTCGCTGGCTGGAGGCCGCGGATGTGCTCGTGACGCCCGCACCCGTCTCCGACCGTATCGGGTCCGGCACGCTGCCCTACGCGATGGCCGCCGGTCGACCGGTGATCTCGACGCCTTCGCCGTACGCATCGGAGATGCTCGCGGACGGCCGCGGACTCATCGTCCCGGACGCCGATCCCGGGGCGCTGGCCGCGGCCGTCATCGACCTGCTGGGAGACCCCGAGCGACGCGACCTGATGTCACGCACCGCCTACGCACACGGCCGGAGCATGGTCTGGTCGCGCATCGGCGCGGTCTACGGTGAGTTGTTCGCCCAGGCCGCCGCTGCGCCAGCGCGCGCGTTCGACACCCGGATGGCGGTGCGGAGTGCCTGAGTTGGCTCCCCTCGCGCCCCCCAGTCGCGTCACCCTGGACCGGATCGGCGACGCCGTCGGGCTCCAGGGCAGGGCGCCCGGTACCCCGCCCGACCATGGCCACAGCTACGCCACGGACGACATCAGCCGCGACCTGATGGTGGACCTGCTGCAGTCGACCACGCTCGGTTGGTCTGCGGTGGAGTCCAGCATCCAACGGGGCATGCGGTTCCTGACCGATGCCTTCGACGCCGAGGCCGGTCGATTTCGGAGCCTCCGCGCCGCCGATGGAGCTTGGCTCGACGCACCCGGATCGGAAGAGACCAACGGCCGCGCACTCCACGCGCTGGGTCTGGTCATCGCGGACTGTCCCGATGCGGCGATCCACGACGCGGCCGTCGCGCTGTTCCAGCGGGCCCTGCCGACGGCGAGCGAGCTGTCCGGGCTGCGGCCACGGGCGTCGCTGCTGCTGGCCTGCGATGCCGCCGAACGCGGTGGTCTCACCGGCGATGCTTCACGCATCTACCAGATGGTCGGCAACGGCCTGCGCCAGTCGTTCGAGGTCCGCGACGTGACCTTCGACTGGCCCTGGCCCGAGCTCGCCCTGACGGGCGACAACGGCGTGCCGGCGCAGGCGCTCATCGTGGGTGGGGCACGTCTTGGCTACCCTCGCATGCTGCGCATGGGCGTGCGCGCCGTGGAATGGCTGCTGACCATCCAGACGGCGGAAGCAGGCCACCTGAGCCTCATCGGTGACATGGGTGGCTGGCCTCGCGGCGGCGTCCGGGCAACGTTCGACCAGCGATCGAGCGAGGTGACCTCGGTGCTGCTGGCTGCAGACGCGGCATGGCGGGCAACGGGCACCCATCGCTTCCGGACCGGTATGGAGGCTGCTTACGCCTGGTTCCTGGGCGCCAATGACGTGGCCGCGGTGGTCGCGGACGTCGAGCAGGGTGCCTGTCACGACGGCATCTCTGCAGCAGGCGTGCTGCCCGGTCAGGGTGCGGACGCGACGCTGTCCTGGCTCATGGCCGTGGAGGTCATGCGTGCTCATCGGGCACCTGCGGGTGACAGTGCGCCGGCGGTGCGGGACCTCATCACGGCGCCGCGCTGAGGGACGGTCGAACGCGCTGGCCGGTCCGTCAGCGCACGACGAGCGGATCCCTCGACAGCCCCTGGACCTCCCCGTGGATGGTCCGGAGCATCGGCGCCAGGTCGCTGAACTGACCCAGCGTGAGCGACTGCTCGCCGTCCGACCATGCCTCATCGGGTCGGGGGTGGACCTCGACCATGATGCCGTCGGCGCCAGCCGCGACACCCGCGAGGGCCATGGGCCGGACGAGCCAGCGCTTGCCCGTCGCATGCGATGGGTCGACGACGACCGGCAGGTGGGTCACATGGTGGAGGAGTGGGACAGCCGCCACGTCGAGGGTGTTCCGGGTCCAGGTATCGAATGTCCGGATACCCCGCTCACACAGGATGACGTCCGGATTGCCTGCGGACAGGATGTACTCCGCAGACATCAGCCACTCCTCGATGGTGGCTGCCAGGCCGCGCTTGAGCATCACTGGCCGACCCGCTCGCCCGACAGCGGTCAACAGCGGGAAGTTCTGCATGTTGCGGGTACCGACCTGAAGGATGTCCGCATGCTCTGCCACGACGCTCACGTCGGTCGGCTCCATGACCTCGGTGATGATCGGCAGGCCGGTCCGTTCCCTCGCCTCCGCCAGGTACCCGAGACCTTCGATGCCGAGACCCTGGAACGAGTACGGGCTGGTGCGTGGCTTGAACGCGCCGCCACGCAGCACGGTCGCGCCAGCCGCGGCAACGGCATCGGCAGTCTCGAACAGCTGGTCCCGGCTCTCCACGGAGCAGGGTCCGGCCATCAGGGTGAGTGACCCGTCGCCGATGACCGTGCCCAGCACCCGGACGATCGTGTCCGCGGGGTGGAGTTCCCGCGACGCGAGCTTGAACGGCCGACTGATGGGCGTCACGGAGTCCACCCCCGGCAGCGCCGACAGTCGACCCATCACCCGCTCCTTGCGTCCGGCGACATCGCCGACGACCCCGATGACCACGCGCTCCAGACCCCGGCTCTCGTGCGCCGTGAGCCCTTCGGCCGCGATGTGACCTTTGACGTCCTCGATCTCCTGGTCGGTCGCCCCGACCGACATCGCCACCAGCATCCCGCCCTCGTCATGCCTCGCGCCGCCGCTGCCCTGCGGGCGCGTCGTGCGCTGGCAGGCTACCCCGGGAGGGCCCATGCCCGTGCGATGGGTCACAGGTCCCGCCGTGACATAGGCCTTTGGAGCCCTAGCCCGCTCGGGGACCCCGTGACATGGTGCAGGCATGTTCCCCCCGCGGACCCAGGTGTATGAAGGCCTCTACCCCTCGCAGATCCGCGAGCGGTTCGAGGAGGACGCACAGGAGGCCGCCCAGCACGACTGGTACCCCGTGAATGAGTCGTGGCGCGGCGCGGACCTGTACGTCACGTACGCCCACGATCCCTGGCGACGCGGCCGCTCGCTGGCGATCACTGCGGCCTCGGCGCCCGCGGCCGCGCGGCGCGGGCCGCGACTGCGTCTGCTGCGGCGCGCCTGAGGCTCACACCCGCACGCGACGACGCCGTTCGCTTCGTCGTGCGTGCCACCGACGATGAGTCCTACGTCGTGGGGCAGGAGTCCTTCGACCTCGCGTGGCGGCCGATCACGGTCCTCGTCGACGATCCGTTGGTCGACGAGTCCATCCGACGCATGGCGCGTCGCTGGCTCGCCCTGCGTCGCTAGTCCGGCCCAGGACCGCCGCGGCCTCACGTACAGCGGTGTGGCCGGCGGAGAGCCATCCGAGAGGAGATCGCAATGCGCTGCGCATGGGCGCCGGGGCGGATCATCCGTGGACTCGGTCAGGGTGGCATGGCACACGGATCTGGACCACGAGGAGCGCACGATGACCGACCAGCGGCCCAACCCTCTCGGCTTGCCCCTTGAGCCCGAGCAGATGCCCACGCCCGACGCCATCGAGATGCCAGGGGTCGACGTCCCGGGCCCGGATCCGAGTGGACCGATCGACAGCCCGGATGAGTCAGGTATCGACGGCTTCGACCTGCCGCGCGAGACGACCGCGGAGCTCGGCGGCACATTGGACCAGCCATACCGGTAGCCCGGTGACAGCTTCGAGCGCCGGCTACACCAGGTGAGCGCGGACAGCTGCTGACCGGAGCTCGTCGCGGAAATCGGGATGGGCGATGGCGATGAGCGCGCGGGCACGCTCCCGCACGCTCCGGCCATGCAGTTCTGCGACCCCGAATTCGGTGACCACAGTGTGCACGTGCCCACGTGTGGTCACCACGCCCGCCCCAGGCGTCAGCTCCGCCACGATGCGTGATACCGAGCCCGACACCGCTGTCGCCGGCAGGCAGATGATGGCCCGGCCATCGGGGGCGAGCGATGCGCCCCGCACGAAGTCCATCTGGCCACCGATGCCGCTGTAGAAGCGGTGCCCGATGGAGTCCGCGACCACCTGCCCGGTGAGGTCGATCTCGATGGCCGAGTTGATGGACGTCATGCGCCGCAGCCGCCGGATGACGGCCGTGTCGTTGGTGTAGTCGACGGGTCGCATCTCGACCAGCGGGTTGTCGTGCACGAATCGCCAGAGTCGCTCGGTGCCCATGAGGAAGGCACTCACGATCTTGCCCCGGTCCAGGTCCTTGTGTGTGCCGGTGACGGCGCCCGCCTCCACGAGGTCCACGACTGCGTCCGTGAACACCTCCGTGTGGATCCCCAGGTCGCGCTTGTGTCGCAGCTCCAGGGCGACGGCGCCGGGGATGGCACCGATGCCCATCTGGAGTACGGCCCGGTCCGGCACCAACTCCGCCACGTGACCGCCGATGCGTCGTTCGATGTCGCCGATGACGGGTATCGGTGAGGCATGCGGCGGGATGTCCACCTCCACCCCGGATCCGATGTCGTCGATGTGCACGAAGCTGGCGCCCAGCGTCCGGGGCATTGCCGCATTGAGCTGCGCGACGACGTGCCTCGCGGCACGGATCGCGCCAGGCATGATGTCCACGGAGGTGCCGAGCGACACGAACCCGTGCGCGTCGGGGCGACTGGTGTTGAGGAACACGGTATCCACGGGGAGCGCGCCACTCGCGAACATCGCCGGGATGTCAGAGAGGAATGCCGGGATGTAGTCGGCGCGGCCCTCGTTGACGGCAGCCCGTGCGTTGGCGCCGATGAACAACGCGAGGTGTCGGAAGTGGCCTGCCATGGCGGGCGCCAGGTGCGGTGCCGGGCCCTCAGTGTGGAGATGCGAGACCCGCACGTCCGTCAGCTCCGGGGCGCGGGCCACAAGGGCATCCAGCAGCATGCTGGGAGTCGCGCATGCGCCGTGGACGTGGACCAGGTCACCCGACCGGATATGGGCGACCGCCTCCGCGGCCGTGACGATGCGCATGAGGGGACCCTATACGGTCTGCGCGGTGCCGACGCGTGCCGGACGTCCCAGGTGTGGGTGGGCCGAACGGCACTGGTCCCGGCCGCTGCGGTACGCGACCATCGACGGCGATGGCCGTCAGCGCTACCCTCGACATCCGCACCGCGTGGAGGACCAGCCGATGACCAGCACCGGCCCAATGTCTGCCGACGAACTCGTCGCCATCGACGCCTGGTGGCGCGCCGCCAACTACCTGGCGGTCGGCCAGATCTACCTGCTCGATGACGCGCTGCTCCAGGAGCCACTGCGCCCGGAGCACATCAAGCCGCGCCTGCTGGGTCACTGGGGCACGACACCCGGGCTCAATCTCGTCTATGCGCACGCCAACCGAACGATCCGTGAGCGTGGATTCCCGGCGCTGTTCGTGGCTGGGCCGGGTCACGGCGGCCCGGCCATCGCGGCCAGCACGTGGCTGGAAGGTACCTACACCGAGACGTACCCGGATATCACTCGCGACGCCGCGGGCATGCAGCGGCTGTTCCGGCGCTTCTCGTTCCCGGGCGGCACCGGCAGCCATGTCACGCCCGAGATGCCGGGCTCGATCCACGAGGGTGGTGAGCTGGGCTATGCGCTGTCCCATGCCTATGGCGCCAGCTTCGACGATCCGGAGCTGGTGGTGTTCTGCGTCGTCGGCGATGGCGAGGCAGAGACCGGCCCCATGGCAGCGAGCTGGCAGTCGAACCGGTTCGTGGACCCCGTTCGTGACGGAGCGGTGCTTCCCATCCTGCACCTCAACGGCTACAAGATCTCCAGCCCCACGGTCCTGGCGCGCATCCCGCATGCGCAGCTGGAGGCGCTGTTCGTGGGCTACGGCTACCAGCCGTTGTTCGTGGAGGGAGATGACCCGGCCGTCATGCACCAGCTGCTGGCGGCAGCAATGGACCAGGCGCTCGACACCATCTCGGAGATCCAGCGCCTGGCGCGCACTGGCAGCCCAGAGGCACGTCCGGCATGGCCGATGATCGTGCTCCGGTCGCCCAAGGGCTGGACGGGACCCAAGGTCGTCGACGGCCTGCCAGCGGAGGGCAGCTTCCGGTCCCACCAGGTACCACTATCGGACGTCCGTGAGAGGCCGGAGCACCTTGCGCAGCTCGACGCGTGGTTGCATTCGTACCGGCCAGAGGAGCTGTTCGACGCAGATGGTCGACCCGTGCCCATGATCCTGGATCAGGCACCCATGGGCGATCTGCGGATGAGCGCCAACCCACGCGCGAACGGCGGTCGGGTGCTGCGCGACCTGGTCCTGCCCGACTACCGGGACTACGCGGTGAGCGTGCCCCGTCCCGCCGCCACCATGAGCGAGGCGACCCGGGTGACGGGTGGCTACCTGCGCGACATCATCTCCGCCAATCCGTCCACGTTCCGGATCGTGGGCCCGGACGAGACGGCATCCAATCGGCTCGGCGCGGTGTTCGAGGTCACGGACCGTGTCTGGGCGGAGGACATCCTGCCCACCGACGACCACCTTGCGACACATGGCCGGGTGATGGAGATCCTGTCCGAGCACACCTGCCAAGGCTGGTTGGAGGGCTACCTGCTGACCGGCCGGCACGGCCTGTTCGACTGCTACGAAGCGTTCATCCACATCGTCGACTCGATGTTCAACCAGCACGCCAAGTGGCTGAAGATGACCAACGAGATCGGCTGGCGGCGACCTATCGCCTCGCTCAACTACCTGCTCACCAGCCATGTCTGGCGGCAGGACCACAACGGCTTCAGTCACCAGGACCCGGGCTTCATCGACCATGTCGTGAACAAGAAGGCCGAGGTCATCCGGGTCTACCTGCCACCCGACGCGAACTGCCTGCTGTCGGTGATGGACCACTGCCTGCGCAGCCGCCAGTACGTCAACGTCATCGTGGCTGGCAAGCAACCTGCCCTGGACTTCCTGACGATGGAGCAGGCGGAGCTGCACTGCGCCCGGGGCATCGGGCTCTGGGACTGGGCGAGCAACGACGACGGTGAGCCGGACGTCGTGATGGCCTGTGCTGGTGACACGCCGACGCTCGAGCTACTTGCGGCCGTCGACATCATTCGGCATGCAGCGCCCGAGTTGCGGGTGCGGGTCGTCAACGTGGTCGACCTGATGCGACTCCAGCAGGACACCGAGCATCCTCATGGCATGCCCGATCACGAGTTCGACGCCCTGTTCACGACCGACCGGCCGGTGATCTTTGCCTACCACGGCTACCCCTGGCTCATCCACCGGCTGACATATCGGCGGCGCAACCACGACAACATCCATGTCCGTGGCTACAAGGAGGAGGGGACCGTGACGACCCCCTTCGACATGGTCATGCTCAATGACCTCGATAGGTATCGACTGGTCATGGACGTCATCGACCGGGTCCCATCCCTCGGCCAGCACGCCGCAGCGTTGCGTCAGGAGATGGTCGACCGGCGTCGCTTGGCGCGTGCGTACGCCTACGAGCACGGCGAGGACCCGGCCGAGATCCGCGACTGGACCTGGCCAGCGTAGGCGGTCGTCCGTGCGCATCCTGGTCCTGAATGCTGGTTCGCGGACGCTCAAGGCGAGCGTGGTGGTCGGGGGCGTGACCGAGGCCCGGGCCGAGGTAGAGACACGTGATGTCGAGCTCGACCTCGGCGCCGTGCTCGAGCGACTCGGCGATGTGCGGCCCGATACCGTCGCTCATCGCATCGTCCACGGCGGCGAGCAGTTCATCACACCTGTCATCGCGGAAGCGACGGTCGTCGAGGCACTCCGCGGTCTGGTCGAACTCGCGCCGCTGCACATGCCACCGGCGCTTGCCGTCCTGGAAGCGGCGATGGAGCGGTTCCCGGGGGTGCCCCAGGTCTGCTGCTTCGACACCGCTTACCACGCGACACTGCCCGAGATCGAGACCCGCTATCCCGTGCCCGAACGGTGGTCGACGGAGTGGGGGATCCGTCGATATGGGTTCCACGGTCTGTCGGTCGAGTGGGCCGTTGGCCGGGCCGCCGTGTTGCTGGGCCGGCCGTTGGAGGATCTGTGTCTGGTGGTCGCCCACCTGGGCGGTGGCTGCTCGGTCACGGCCGTGGAGGGGGGACGATCCGTGCGCACGTCGATGGGCTATACGCCCCTCGAAGGCTTGATGATGGGCACCCGGTCCGGGTCCGTGGACCCGGGCATGCTGATCGGTCTCCTGCGGACCGGTCGGCTGGATGTCGACGGGCTGAGTCACGACCTTGAGCACCGGTCGGGCATCCTGGGAGTCTCGGCGATCAGTGCAGACGTGCGCGAGGTCCAGGCAGCCGCCGATGCTGGGGATGTGCGGGCGAAACTAGCCTTGGGGATGTTCGCGGCCAGGGCTTCGTCGGGCATCGCCGCTGCCGCGACGGCATTGCCCCGATTGGACGCGGTCGTGTGTACCGGCGGCATCGGCGAGCACGCCGGCCAGCTGCGCGCCGCGACCATCGCACTGTTGGGCGTCCTGGGGGTGGCGCCCATCGAGGGCGACGAGACCGGCCGCGATCGCGTGCTGTCCAGCGTGGCGCCTGGCACCCCTGCGCTCCCGTTCGCAGGGTCCGGACCACCACTCGTTCTGCGTGTCGAAGCCCGTGAGGACCTCATCTGCGCTGCTCATGCCGAGGCGCTTGTCAGCGCGGCCTGAGCTTCGGCCCAGCCTGGTCACCGACCTTGGCGGAACCACCACTCTGCAGGACTCACAGTTACACGGGGTGTCCCATCGATGAGTCCGCTCGGAGCATCACCAGGCCCGTCCGCCCAGGGTGTCCCATCGATGAGTCCGCTCGGAGCATCACGGTTGGCTCCGAACCCAGCCACCCGTCCGTGCCGAAAGAGCGGTGACCGCATCGCCACGGGCAGGGCATCCGCCGGGAACAGCAATCTGGAGAACAGGTCGTTGGCGAGGACCATGGCGATCCGTGCGAACTGCTCGAGCCCCATGCCTGGTACGACGCCCCGCTCCAGGCGAGAGATCGTCGTTTGGCTCACTCCGGACCTGGCGGCCAGCACACGCTGTGACATCGACGCGCGCTGACGGGCGAGTCGGACTGCCTGGCCCACCATCTCGAGCGCTTCGCGGTTCCAGTGTTCAGCCAGGGGATGCGTCATTGAGACATTCCAGCAGATGGCCCTTACTTGGGCCTCATCGGCGACTGATCACCGCCGTACGGCCGGTCCTCCTCGAACGGCCTGATGCGCCGAGCGGACTCACGATGGGCACCCCGTGTCGCCGGATCACGAGGGGCACCCCTGCGCTGCGGGCCCCCGCCTGACGCGCCGCTCCGGCGGGCAACACCACCTTCAGACGTGGCAGAGGATCTCGCCATTGAGGATCGCGAACCAGCCGTCGGGCTCGGCAGACCAACGGCGCCACGCGGCAGCGATACGCACGAGCGCTGCCACGTCGGCCAAGCCATGGCCGGTCGCCTGCTCGGCAAAGGTCGACTTGGTGGCGCGGTCAGCCCACAGGCCGCCCCACCAGGCTCGATCCTCGTCACCCGCGTAGCACCACGCGCTGGCGCTCGGTGTCACATCGGTCAGCCCTGCCGCGTGCGCCCAGGCGAGCAGGCGTCGCCCCGCATCGGGCTCACCACCGCTCGCCCGCGCGGTCGCCCGGTACAGCGCCAGCCAGTCGGTCAGCGCCGGGTCCGCCGGGTGCCAGGTCATGGCGTCGTAGTCCGCGTCACGAGCCGCGATCAGCCCGCCCGGTCGACAGACGCGCTCCATCTCGCGCAGCATGCCCACCGGATCCGGCACGTGCTGCAGGACCTGGTGTGCGTGCACCACATCGAAGGTGGCGTCCTCGAAGGGGAGTGCCATGCCGTCCGCGACGCTGAACTCCACGTTGCCCAGGCCGGCCGCAGCTGCATCGGCGCGCGCCGCCGCGAGCGGCGCCTCGCTCGCATCGATGCCCACGACCCCGGCCGGCGCTACACGATCTGCGAGGCCGATGGTGATGGTCCCGGGCCCGCAGCCGACATCGAGCAGCCGCAGGCCCGGATGGAGGTGCGGCAGGAGGTAACCCGCCGAGTTCTCCGCGGTGCGCCACTGGTGGGAGCGCAGGACGCTCTCGTGGTGGCCGTGGACATAGCGCGGGGACGACTCGGTCATGTGTTCGATGCTACCCGCCCGGCAGTGCAGGGTCGTACGATGGCTCGCATGCCTGTCCATCCCGGACAGCGGTCGGGAGGAGTGACATGTCGGATCCGTTGCCACAGTCGACGCCCACTCCGGCCGCCACCCCCGCCCCGGCCGTGGCGACCCCGCGGCCATCCGACGCGGCCGGCGAGGAGCAGGCGCTGCTGATGGCCAAGGGCCTCGTGCTCCGCTCCCGGGGCCAGTCTGCGGGGAGTGACTGAATGCCCGTCGAGTGGCAACCACGCTCGCAGCAGTGGCACCTGCACAACGGCCGACTGAGTGTCGTGCTCGGCGTGCTGGAGAACGGCCAGCTGGGACAGCTGTACCTGGGTGCGCCTCTGACCCCGACACGCGACTATCGGCACCTGGCACGCGGCCCTTTCGCCGGGTATGGCAACCGCCTGGGCGATCCCATCCGCTTCGAGCTGCCGACCCCCGATTCCGGTGACTACCGCCTGCCCGCGCTGGCCGTCCGTCACGCAGACGGATCACAGGTGCTTGACCTCCGGTACGCCGCCCATCGCATCCTGGCTGGCAAGCCTGCCATCGAAGGGCTGCCGTCGACCTATACCGAGGATGCGGCCGAGGCAGACACGCTGGAGATCGATCTCCTGGACGCGACCAGTGGCCTGACCGCTACCGTCCGGCTGACCATCTTCCGCGATCATGGCGCGATCGCCCGCAGCATCACCGTCCGGAACGGCGGCTCGACCCCGGCTCGCATCACGACCCTGATGAGTGGCTCCCTGGACCTCCTCGATGGCGACTGGGAACTCATCTCCCTGCATGGTGCCTGGTCCCGAGAGCGTCACGTCGTCCGCGCCCCGCTCCTGCCCGGACGACAGGTGACCGAGAGCCTGCGCGGCTCATCGAGCCTGGAGCAGTCGCCGTTCCTGGCACTTGTACGGCCGAGCACGACCGAGGCAGCCGGCGAGGCCATCGGCCTGAGCCTGGTCTATTCCGGCGACTTCCTCGCGGATGCCCAACTTGACCTCTATTCCACGGTGCGCCTCCGCCTCGGCCTGCACCCCGACAGCTTCGAGTGGCTGCTGGAGCCAGGTGCCGAGTTCACGTCGCCTGAGGCGATCACCGTCCATTCCTCGGCGGGGCTCGGCGGCATGAGCGACACCTTCCATCGACTCTTCCGGACGCGACTCGCCCGCGGGGAGTGGCGCGACCGGCCCCGTCCCGTGCTGCTCAACAACTGGGAAGGCACCTACTTCGACTTCGACGAGGAACGTTTGGTCGGCATCGCGACGGTCGCCCGTGACCTGGGCGTGGAGCTGTTCGTGCTCGACGACGGCTGGTTCGGTGTCCGGGATTCGGACGACCGTTCCCTTGGGGATTGGGTGGTGGACACCCGAAAGCTGCCCAACGGTATCGATGGCCTCGCGGAGCGGGTGACCGCGCTGGGCATCGACTTCGGCATCTGGATCGAGCCCGAGATGGTCAATGCGAACAGCGACCTGTTCCGGGCGCATCCCGACTGGGCCATCGGCGTGCCAGGCCGCCCGCGCACCGAGAGCCGTCAGCAGCTGGTCCTGGACATGGGCCGTGCCGAGGTCGTGGACTACCTGTACGACGCCCTGGAGGCCGTCCTTGGTTCGGCGCCCATCAGCTATGTCAAGTGGGACATGAACCGCACGATGACCGAGACCTACGGCATGAGCCTGCCACCCGAGCGCCAGGGTGAGATGCGTCATCGATACATCCTGGGCCTGTACCAACTGTACCAACGGCTCACCGATCGCTTCCCGCACATCCTGTTCGAGTCCTGTTCCAGCGGCGGCGGTCGCTTCGATGCCGGCATGCTCGCCTACGCACCCCAGGCCTGGACGAGCGACGATACCGATGCCATGGAGCGGGTGCGAATCCAGTGGGGCACTTCGCTCGCGTTCCCGGTCAACTCCATGGGCGCTCACGTCTCGGCCGTGCCAAACCACCAGGTGGCGCGCATCACGCCCCTGGCGACCCGTGCCGCGGTGGCCTTCTTCGGCGCCTTCGGATACGAGCTGGATCCGGTGGCCATGGATGCCAAGGACCGAGCCCAGGTCGTGGACCAGATCGCATGGTTCAAGGCACATCGCGAGACACTCCAGTACGGCCGGTTCCTGCGACTGCAGAGCCCGTTCGAGGCGACCGGTAACGACACTGCCTGGATGTCCGTCAGCGACGATGCTCGCCACGCGGTCGTCGGCTGGTACCGGGAGCTGTCGAGGGCCATCCCCGGGCCTCGTTCCATCGCGTTGCGAGGCCTGGATCCGGCCACGCGCTATCGGGTCCGGGTCTGGCCGGCGTCGGACGACGCCCTGGTCCGCCGCAACGAGTTCGAGCGTGGCGGCGACGAGTTGATGAGCGCCGGGCTGTTCATCGATGACGACGCTCGCGAGTCGGCGATGCGGGGTGACTTCCAGGCACGCCTGTTCGCGCTCGAGGCGGTCTGACCAACGGCGCCCGCCCGACGCGACAGACCCGATCGACGACAGAGTGGCGCGATGGTGGGAGCATGGAGCCGTGGGTGGCCGCAGGCCAGCCTGATCACCAAGGAGCCCGAGATGACGCAGGCAGACCCGGATGTGGACATCTTCCAGGTCATCAATGACCTGTCAGTCGAGGAGGAGAGCCTGTGGTCCAGCGCCGGTGACGGCCATGGCCTCGACCCCGACGAGAAGCATCGGCTGGAGGCCATCAAGATCCAGCTCGACCGCGCCTATGACTTGTTGCACCAGCGCCAGGCACTCCGCGCGGCCGGCGCCGATCCGGCCGCGGCCGAGCCCCGACCGGCGGAGGTCGTGGAGCGCTACCAGCAGTAGCCGGAGGCGCCCGTACACTGGCTGGGTGCTGGAACTCTGGGACGCCGATGACCCATTCGGACGACTCGACCGATACCTGCGCGCGCAGGGATTCTTCGACCCCGATCATGCCGCGACCGATGATCGGGTCGCGGACGTGTACCTGGGCTACGGGCTGTCCCGGACACTCCGTCGAACGTCGTGGCCGGACCCGCCGGAGCCCGCTCGGCTGCCGCTCCTCGCGTGCTCCGTGCGCGACGTTGGCTCGGTCGGGGCGCGAGCCGCGATAGGCTCGTTCCGCGTCGGTCCCTGGGCCCAGACCTGGACGCCCCAGGACCATGTACGCGCTGTGCGGGGGGCGCGAGACACGATCGCGGCTGGCGAGGTCTACCAAGTCAACCTGGTGCAACACCTCCGGGCGCCGTTCGAGGGTGATCCGCGGAGCGTGGCGCACGCACTTGGCGTCCTGCGCCCGCGGCATGGCCGGCTGCTGGGTGGCGACGGCTGGGCGATCGTGTCCGCGTCGCCGGAGTTGTTCCTGTCGCGGCGCGGCGACACCCTGACCACGATGCCCATCAAGGGCACCCGGCCGAGTGGCAGGAGTGAGGAGCTGCGTCGCTCCGCCAAGGACGCCGCGGAGCACGTGATGATCGTGGACCTGGAGCGCAACGACCTGGGCCGCGTCTCGGAGCCGGGCAGTGTGGCGTGGCCCGAGCTGATGACGCCTCGCTCCATGGCCGGTGTGGAGCACCTCGTTTCGAGTGTCACGGGGCGCATCCGCTCAGGCATCGGGCTGCCGGAGCTGCTGGGCGCCATGTTCCCGGGTGGCTCCGTGACCGGCGCGCCCAAGATCGCGGCCATCGACCAGATCGCTCGCCTCGAACCGGTCGGGCGTGGGGCATCGATGGGTGCGCTGGGGATCATCCATGCCAACGGCGACTTCGACCTGGCACTGACCATCCGGACCTTCGCGATGGTCGACGAGGTCATCCACCTGTGGGTCGGCGGCGGCATCGTGTGGGACTCGGACCCGGACGCGGAGGTGGAGGAGTCATGGGTCAAGGCGCGGCCGTTGCTGGCGGCCCTGCATGCGGGCATGACGGGTACCCGGAGCGCTCCTCGGACCCCAGCGGTCGTGGCATGAAGTCCGTCGCATGAGCTGCTTGGCATGAGCTACTTGACATGAGGTGCGGGGCATGAGGTACGTGGCATGACGCCGGTCGCCGTCGCGGTCCTGGGTCGCGGCCTCGTCGACCCCGACCAACCGGTACTCGCCGCCGATGATGCCGCCCTGGCTCGGGGTCAGGCAGCCTTCGAGACGCTCCGGGTGTATGGCGGCCGGACCTTCGCGCTCGACGAGCACCTGGAGCGATTGCGGGCCTCTGCGGCCCGCCTGGAGCTGCCGGACGTCAGCCGGGAGGCGCTGGAGGGACTCGCGGCGCTGGCCCTCGACGCCTCGGGCCTGCAGGATGCAGCACTCCGCTTCTACTGGACGGGTGGTCGCGACGGCGCCAGACAGGCAACCGCGCTGGCCACGGTGACGCCTATCCCAGAGGACCTGGAGGAGGTCCGGGCACGCGGACTGCGGGTGGCCAGCCTGGAGCTGGGCATCGACCACGCAGCACGGGCGCGCTCGCCGTGGCTGTTGGGCGGCGTGAAATCGACGAGCTACGCGGTCCATGTCGCGGCGCTCGCGGAGGCCCGACGTCGGGATGCGGATGATGCGCTGCTGCTCGCGTCCGATGGCACGGTCC
>JBBQNA010000043.1:0-17870 GCA_038329515.1 Candidatus Limnocylindrales bacterium
ACCGCCACGGCACTCACGCAGACGAGCCACCACGCCACGGAGCCAAGGCCCAGGCCGAGCCACAGGGACGCCGCACCGGCCGTCGTCGCGGGCACGCCGACGCTGACGACGAGCGCGGCGTAGAGCAGGACGGTCAGCGGATTGGTCAGTGTCAGGCCCAGGATGGAAACGAACGCCCCCGCCAGACCCCGGGTCGTCGTCGGCGTGGCCACTGGTGCAACGTGCGCCGTGGTCACAGTCCGGGCGCCCACGATGAGCAACACGGCGCCGCCCGCGAGCCCCAGGGGTCGTGAGAGGGACACCAGCAGCTCCGATGCAGCGCTGATGCCGAACGCGGCGACGGCGCCATAGATGGCATCGGCGCTCGCCACGCCCAGGCCCGAGGCCATGCCCATCCGCCAGCCTGAGCCGAGCGTGCGGCGGATGACGAGCAGCGTGATGGGCCCCACGGCCGCAGCGATGGTGATGCCCAGGATGCAACCCCGGCCAAGGAGCTGGAGATCCACGGTCTTCCCCTTGGCGGCTGGGTGGCACGACATGGGAACGCCCCCAGCATGTGCTGAGGGCGTTCCCTGACCCATCGTGGTGCACGCCGTGATAACGGCGCCGGAGCGTCAGACGAAGCGGTCCCTCTCGTGGGACCGGGTATTGGAGCGGAGGCTCAGGGCTGTCCGATGCACCGTGCGGGGATGCTGCGACGTGGTGAGCCGGCTGTCAAGTCGGTCGCGTCGCGCTCACGCTAGAGGGGCGATCAGGCCGCGGGCGAGGCGGACGGGGTCGGGACCATGGCCGGTACCAGGGTGAGCTGCGTGGCTCCGGTCGAGTCCAGCAGGTCGATGCTGCCGTCCCGACCACTGCGCAGCGACATGGAGGCCTCCAGCGCCGCCATCACGGCAGCCTCGCGGGCCATGACCTCAGCGGGCTTGCAGGCCATCTTGGTCGACATCAGGGGTCCGATGACGAGCGTGCCACCATCCAGGGTCCAGCCACCGCTGAAGCCATTGCAGCCGGCGTTACCGCTCACGGTCGTCGCATCGACGACCAGCGTGACGGTCCCGTAGTCGGTGCCAACGACAGCGTCGGCGCCGTTGTTGTAGCCGGTCACGATCCACGACCCAACCAGGCTGGGTGTCGGCTGCGCGATGTACGCCAACACGGGCTGGCCGTCATCGGCCGACAGGGTCAATGTGGCTCTGTCGATGGCCCAACTGGCCACCCCGGGCAGGTCGGCGAGGTAGAAGGTCTCGATGGTGCCGCCGTCGCCCTCGCACAGCATCAATGTGGAGCCGATGACCCCGAACGTGAGCGAGGTGCCTTCAAGGGTGTAGTCCGCGAACCACTCGTTGCAGCCACCTTGGCCACCCGCCTGACCGTCGTTGAGGATGAGTGTCGCGACGACACTCGCCGGGATGGCCGCGTAGGCACCCGAGAGTCTGGCGTTGGTGAGCTGCCAGGTGGTTCCTTCGAGAGGCAACGCGGCTGGCTGGCCGCTGGGGGCGGGGGAGGGATCCGCGGCAAGGGCGGGCACCCCGGCGAGGGTCAGCAGGGCCCCCAGGGCGAAAGCAGCGGACGATAGGACACGATTCATGAGAGACCTCGGCGTGGCGGATGGACTCCCGTGCAGACGGGACGATACTCCGCCCGGTTCCATGCCCCGCGCCGGCCGGGCCGAGTAGCATGGAGCGTGCCTGTCACGGCACCCACACTCACCAGGAGGACCTTCCCCGATGACCCAACCCAGCGTGGCCACGTCTGTGGCGGCCCTGACGGACCTGCTCGCCGGGATCGCCCACATCGAGGGGGACCGCCTGGTCATCGAGGACGAGGCGCGATTCCGCGACGGCGGTATCCGGGACATCGTGTGGAGCGCCACGTTCAGCGAGGATGAGCGGACCGTGCAGGCGGCGCGCTGGCTGGTCTGGGAGGCATCCCAGGAGCTGGGCTGCCCATCCGCGAGCATCCAGGACCTGTACACGGCACGTGGTCGGGGCGAGGTCAGTGGCTTCACCGTGCCGGCCATCAACATCCGATCGCAGACCTTCGATATGGCCCATGTCATCTTCGAGGCGTCGGCGGCCATCGAGTCCGGGGCGATCATCCTGGAGCTGGCCCGCAGCGAGCAGGAGTACTCCTTCCAGCGACCCGGCGAGTACATCACGAGCATCCTCGCGGGCGCCATCGCCGCCGGCTGGCAGGGACCCGTGTTCGTCCAGGGCGACCACTACCAGTTCAATGCCAAGAAGTACGCGGCCGACCCCGATGGCGTCACGGGCACGCTCCACAAGGCGACCGTGGATGCCCTGTCCGTGGGCTACAGCAACATCGACATCGACTCCTCGACGCTGGTCGACCTGTCTCGCGGCACGGTCGATGAGCAGCAGCGCACCAACTACCAGCGTGCCGCGGAGCTGTCGGCGCTCATCCGCACGCACGAACCGGCCGAGCTGACCGTGTCCATCGGCGGCGAGATCGGGGAAGTGGGCAAGGAGAACTCGACGGAAGCGGAGCTGCGCGCCTATCTCGACGGCTATCGACGGGAGTTGGATGCGCGTGCCGGGGCGGCCGCCATCGGCCTGTCCAAGGTGAGCGTCCAGACCGGGACATCCCACGGCGGCGTGCCGCTGCCGGGGGGTGGCGTGGCGGCGGTGAGGCTGGACTTCGACACGCTGGAGCGGCTATCTGTGGTGTGCCGCTCGTATGGCCTGGCGGGTGCCGTGCAGCATGGTGCCTCGACCCTGCCGGACGAGCTGTTCCATCGTTTCCCGCAGATCGAGACCGCCGAGATCCATCTCGCCACCGGTTTCCAGAACGCGATGTACGACCATCCGGCGTTCCCGGCCGAGCTCCATGCCGAGATCCAGGCGTGGTGCTTCGCCAACGCCGCCGATGAGCGGTCCGCGGGCGAGACCGATAGCCAGTTCGTGTACAAGACCCGCAAGAAGGCGCTCGGCCCCCACAAGCGACTGCTGTGGGAGCTGCCGACCAAGGACGCCATCCTGACCTCCCAAGCGGCCAAGGTGACCTATCTCAGCGAGCAGCTGGGGGTGGCCGGCAGCAGGGCCATGATCGACCAGCACATCAGCGCACCGGTCCGTCACCGCCCGCTACCGGAGTCCCTCAAGGGCTGAACGAGGCGCACCGGCCGCAATCGGCATCGACTCAGCCGGGGGTGCGTCAGCCGCCAGGAAGCAGGCTGCGACGTGACCCGGCGACACCTCGACCTCTGGCGGCTCCTCCACGGCGCATCGGTCGAAGGCGAGCGGGCAGCGGGTGTGGAACCGGCAACCGGACGGCACGCGTGAGGCGTCCGGCGTCTCACCCCGCAGGATCTGGCGTTGGCGACGGCGGGCCGGGTCAGGTGACGGCATCACCGACAGCAAGGCCTGGGTGTACGGATGGCGCGGATCGCGGACCAGCTCCTCCGCGGGACCGATCTCCACCACCCGGCCGAGGTACATGACTGCGATGCGGTCGGCGATGAGCCACGCCAGCGACAGGTCATGGGTGATGAACAGGATGCCGATACCCCGTCGCTCGCGCAGCTCCAGCATCACCCGCAGGATGCCGCTGCGGAGCGACACATCCAGCATCGACACCGGCTCATCCGCGATGAGCACGTCAGGACCGAGTGCCATGGCGCACGCGATGGCGACCCGCTGGCGCTGGCCACCCGACAGCTCGTGGGGGAACCGGTCGCGGTATCGCTCTGGCGGGCGCAGCCCGGCGTCATCGAGCGCCTGGTCTACGCGCGCCGACCGTTCGGTGTCGGAGCCGATGCCGTGGACCGCGAGTGGCTCACCCACCTGGTCACCGATACTCCGTCGCGGATCAAGGCTCTCGTACGGGTCCTGGAAGATGATCTGCACCCGGCGCCGGTAGTCCCGCAGGTCGCGGCCGCGGATGTGCGTCACATCCCTTCCTTCGAGCAGCACCTGCCCTGCGGTGATGGGCGCCAGCCGGACCAGCGCCCGGCCGGTCGTCGTCTTGCCCGAACCCGACTCGCCCACGAGGGCCACGATCTCACCCCTCGCGAGCTGGAGGGTCACGCCATCGACGGCGCGCACCTGGCCGGCCGGGATGCGTCGCAGCCACCCGGAGAACGTCTGTCGGAGGGGGAAGTGGACACGCAGTCCCCGCAGCTCGATCACCTGGTTACCCGGGGGTCACGGTCTGCGTCGTCGTCCAGTGGGTCGGCCGCGGCGGCCAGCACCGGGGTGTCGGCGGGTGGTACATCCGCACCCGTGGCAGCTGCGGTCGCCATCAGGGCGGCGGATGGCAGCAGCGGCAGCTCCGACGGCCGCCGCAGCCGTCCCTCGTCCGTGACGGCGTGACAGGCGACGCGATGGCCTGCGCCAAAGGCGCGTTCCCCCGGCGCGTCCGTGACGCACATGCTCATCGCGTGGTCGCAACGGGGGTGGAAACGGCAGCCAGGGACCGGCGCATCGGGGCTCGGTGGCTGACCCGGGATGCCCTCGGGCAGGATGCGGGCACCCCGGATATCCGGCACGGAGCCCAGCAATCGGACGCTGTATGGGTGCAGCGGACGGTCGTGCAGCTGGGACACGCTGCCGGTCTCGGCCAGCTGGCCCGCATACATCACGACCGCGCGGTCGCACGTCTCGGCCACCACCGACAGGTCATGGGTGATGAGGATGATGGCCAGTCCCAGGTCCCGGCGCAGACGCTCCATCAGCTCCAGGATCTGCGCCTGGACCATGACGTCCAGGGCGGTCGTGGGCTCATCGCCGATGACCAGCCGCGGCCGACACGCGAGCGCCATCGCGATCATCACCCGCTGGCGCATGCCGCCACTGAACTGGTGGGGATACTCACGTCGTCGTTCGGGGCTGATGCCCACCATCTCGAACAGGTCCGCTACTCGTGCGAGGGCAGCGGCCTGGGTCAGGGTCGGTTCGTGGATGCGCATCGGCTCCGCGACCTGGTCGCCCACGCGCCGCACGGGGTTGAGGGCATTCATGGCGCCCTGGAAGATGATGCTCACGTCCGTCCAACGGCGGCGCCGGAACGCGTCCGGGTCCAGGGCGCTCAGCTCCTCGCCATCGAACCAGATCGAGCCACTCGCGATGCGACCGTTATCCGGCAGCAGGCGGGTGATGGCGAGGGCGGTCGTGGTCTTGCCGCAGCCTGATTCGCCCACCAGCCCGACGGCCTCCCCGGCATCGACATCGAAGCTGATGCCGTCCACGGCACGTGCGGGCCTGCCGTCGCCCATGGTGAACTCGACCACCAGGTCCCGGACCTCCAACAGGGCCACCTCAGCCGCCCCGCCGATCGAAGCTCTCGGATGTCGGCACCGACGGCGACTCGATGCTGAGGAGGGAGCCACCCGCCGCGGTCACATCCGGTCCACCCGGGTCGGCCGCGCCGCGCTTGCGCCGTCGCAGGCGTGGGTCGAGGATCTCGTCGAAGGCGGCACCGATGAGCGTGAACGCCAGCACCACGAGGACCACTGCCACGCCCGGGGGCACGAACCAGGCCCACTTGCCCAGCGTCAGGGCGCCCGCCGCGAACGACTCGTCCAGGATGCGGCCCCAGGAGTAGCTGTCCTTGGGGCCGACGCCCAGGAACGACAGCGTCGTCTCCAGGAAGATCGCCTCCGCGATGGTCAGGGTCGTATTCGCGAGTACCAGGCCGAACACGTTTGGCAGCACCTGGCGGCGCATGATGCGCAGGCTGCTGGCGCCGGTAGCGCGCGCCCGGTCCACGAACATCCGTTCCCGGATGGTGAGCGTCTGGGACCGGATGACGCGCGCGGTTGCCGGCCATGCGGTGATGGCGATGACGATGATGACGTTGGTCAGGCTGGGGCCCAGCACCGCCGCCAGGACGAGCGCGAGGACGAGCGTCGGCAGGACGTAGAAGAAGTCCGTGAAGCGCATCAGCCACGCGTCCCAGCGGCCGCCCAGGTAGCCCGCGGAGATGCCGATGCCAGCGCCGATGATCATGGACAGCAGGCTGGCCACGAGGCCCACGAGCAGGCTGATGCGCGTCGCCCAGATGTTGGTCACGAACAGGTCCCGGCCCGACCGGTCCGTGCCGAACAGGTGCGCCAGCGACGGCGACAGGAGCGGCTTGTTTGCGGCGGCCTTGTCGATGGGTCCCACGAGGAAGGGGCCAAGGACGGCGATGAGCACGAACGCGGTCAGGATGACCACGCCCAGCAGGCTCTGGCGGTTACCCCGGATGACCGCCCAGGAGTCGTACCAGGCGTGCCGCCGGCCGCGCCGGCCGGGTGCGGCAGCAGTGACCCCGGTCATGTGCGCACGCGCGGATCGAGGTAGCCGTAGAGCATGTCCGCGATGAGGTTCGCGATGACGACGCAGGCGGCGATGATGAGGAACAGGCCCTGCAGGACCGGGAAGTCCTTGTCGTGGATGGCATCGATGGTCAGGGTGCCCATGCCCGGCCAGGAGAAGACCTCCTCCACGCCGATGGCGCCACCCAGGACGTAGCCGAAGGTGAGTGCGATGACGGTCACCGTTGGCAGCAGCGCGTTGGGGATGGCGTGGCGGCGCACGACCTGCGCGTCCGTGAGGCCCTTGGCGCGGGCCGTGGTCACGTAGTCGTCCTTGAGGGTCTCGACCATGGAGCTGCGCATGATCAGCGCGTTGCCCGCGATGAGCCCCAGGGCGAGGGTGGTGGCGGGCAGGATGAGATGCCGCATGACGTCGACCCAGTAGGCGAGCGGGTCGCTGTGGCGGAGTCCGGGCGTGACCATCTGCTGGCCGGGCAGCAGGGCGATGCCATTGGGCGTCGCGAACAGGTAGAACAGGAGCATGCCCAGCCAGAACAGGGGTACCGCATACAGCACCAGGGAGCCGTTGATGCTCAGGGAGTCGAACCGGCTGCCGCGTCGCCAGCCGGCACGGATGCCGATGAGGATGCCGATGACCAGCGCCACGACCTCTGCCGTACCGACGAGCAGGACGGTCGGCCAGAGGTGGTCGTTGATGACCTCCAGCACCGGCTTGGACTCGGAGTAGGACATGCCCAGGTCCAGTACCAGCAGGTTGCCCATGCTGGTCAGGAACTGGTTGTGGAGCAGGCTGTCGGGCAGGGTCGAGAAGTCCACTGTCAAGGCGCCCGAGGATGAGCGCACGACGGCCGGGAACACCGGCTGGTCCAGGCCCAGGCGGGTGCGCAGCGCCTGCTTCTGCTCCTGGCTGACGTTCCGCGGCAGGAGGCTGTTCACCGGATCGCCGGGCAGCATCCGGAACAGGAAGAAGTTGAGCACCGCGATGGCGAACAAGGTCAGCACCGCGCCGCCCGCCTTGCGCAGCAGGTACGCGCTACCCACGCTGGCGACCCGCGTCCATCAGCCGACCCGAGCGATCATCCCGGAGCGGCACCGTCAGGGTGCGACGGACGCCCCTGGGCTGGCCATGACGGGCGGACCGCCGGCGGCACCGATGGGACCGACGCTCACGCGGCTGCCATACGGCCCGTAGCCGAACGTGGACCAGAAGGGACCACCCTGGACGGGTGAGCCGTTCAGGCCCTCCCATCGGTCAGAGCGGTAGGCCTCCAGCGTGTTCTGGTACCACAGCACCGCGTACGGGGAGTCGTGATAGAGCTTGTCCTGGAGCTGCTGGACCGTCGCCTGTCGCTCCGCGAGGTCCACCTGGGTGCGCTGTGCCCGGTACAGCTCGTCATAGGCCGGGTCGCAATAGTTGGCGTCGGACCAGTTGTTGATCTGGTCGCAGCTGAAGATGCCGAGGATGAAGTCCGGGTCGGGATCCGGGCCCCAGCCCCACATGAACATGTCGAAGTCGGCGTTGCTGGTCGACGGATACAGGGCGGTGACCAGCGAGTCCTCGCTGATGGGCTCGTTGGTGATGTCCACGCCGGCAGCCTCGAACCATTGCTCCATGAGCTCGGCGCCGAGCTTGTCCTCTTCGTCCGAGTCCCGCTCGAACAGTCGCAGGCTCCAGTCCTTGCCGGCACCCTCCGGGTCGAATGCGGTCGATGCTTCGTCCGCAGGCACGTTCAGGATGCCGTTGCCGTCCGTGTCCGTGAACCCGATGCCGGCCATGGCAGCCCGGAAGCGCTGCTCGGCGGTCGCTCGAGCGGTGGCCTGACTGGCCTCGTCCGTGTACGCCGGGAACGTCACCGGGTCATCGGCGGGCGGCTCGTACGCGAAGCCGAGGGTGAGCGGCGAGACCACGGAGACGCCCGGATCGGCGAAACCCGACTGGGCGTATGCGATGAGGGCCGTCTTGTCCAGCAGGCCTGCGAGCGCGGCACGCACGTCGGCGCGGGTCAGCCACGGATCACCCAGGGAGCCCGTCGTGGGACCTGCCGGGCAATCGGCACAACCCTCGCTCGCGAAGCGTTCCGGGGTCGGTGCCCAGGCGTTGAAGCCGAGCTCCCCGAAGTCGGAGCTGCGCGCGATATTGGTGGTCACACCTTCCGCCGAGGTCAGCGTCTCGGCCAGTGTGGCCGGGAAATTGTCCAGGAAGTCGACCTCGCCCGACTTCAGGGCATTGACCTGTGCCTCGTCATTGTCGAAGTACTGGTAGACCAGCTCGTCGATGTGGGGCGGGCCGCCCCAGTAGTCGGGTCGGGCGTCCAGGACCACGGCCTGCTTGGGGTCGAACTGGACCATCCGGAAGGGGCCCGTGCCGACAGACTGCTCGACGCTGCCGGGGCTGGTCGATGCATCCTTGAACGTGATGTCCTGCCAGACGTGCTTGGCCACGATAGGGATGTTGATCTGGTTGAGGGTCGCGACCGGCTCGGACGTAGTGATGACGAGTGTCATGTCGTCGGGTGCGCTGATGCTGGTGATGCGCGTCGCCTCGAAGCCCCCGTCGAGATCCAGGTAGGAGTCGAAGAGGGACAGCGGGTTGTCCGCCGCGCCATCGCCGTCCGTGTCGTTGCCATCTGGTGCCTGGGGCCCGACATAGCTGGGGTCGTGGCTGTCGAGGATGTACTGGAACATGAACCGGGGGTCCTCGGCCGTGAACGGCGTGCCGTCCGACCATGTCACACCCGGGCGCATGTGCCAGGTCCAGGTCAGGCCGTCGTCGCTGACGTCCCAGGTCTGGGCCAGGCCTGGGGCAGGTTCCAGGTTCGGGCCGTACTCCACGAGCAGGTCGTACTGGTCGGTGAACAGGGTGTAGTCGGCGGCCAGCAGCGCCCGGAAGGGGTTCAGGGCCGTAGGGCTGGGTGCCTGCGTGATGCCGATCCGGAAGGTCACCGGATCCTGGGCAGCGACTGGCACCGTCAGGGCGCTGATCATCAACACGCCGCCGGCCGCAGACGCGACCAGACCACGGGTCACCTGGAACGTCCTACGCATCACGCCTCCTCCAGCATGCAGTGTGGTCGCACGACGGCGAGTATCCCATACGGCCATGCCCCGGCGAACCACGAGCTTCGGCATGGTATGCACCGCCCGGCATCCGTAGACTGCGAGGATGCTCATGGAGCGACGCGCCGAGGTCATGTTCACGGGCGGCCACATCTGGACGGGTGTGGAGCAGCGCGGGCCGCTTGACTCCGTGGCCGTCCGTGGCGGCCGGGTCGTGGCCATGGGCACCGAGGCGGACCTGGCATGGGCACGCGGCCCGCGGACGCGTGTCATCCAGTTGGACGGGCGGCTGCTGGTGCCTGCGTTCGGGGATGCCCACGTGCATCCCTTGCTGGGTGGTCTGGGGCTCTCTCGATGCTGGCTGAGTGACCAGCCCGAGGACGTCGGCGCGTACCTCGCCGCGATCGGGGCCTACGCCGCCGCCCATCCCGAGCGGCCCTGGATCGTGGGCGAGGGGTGGTCGATGAGCGCCTTTCCCGGCGGCATCGCCACGGCCGCCCTCCTCGACGAGATCGTTCCGGACCGGCCGGTGTACCTGGAAAGCCGCGATGGCCACAGCGTGTGGGTCAACAGCGCCGCGATGCAGGCCGCCGGTATCGGGCCTGCGACCGTCGACCCGGCGCATGGACGCATCGAGCGCAACGCCGAAGGCATCCCCGTCGGGACACTCCAGGAGCATGCCATCCATCTCGCGTCCCGCCAGCTGCCGCCGACGTCGGCCCTGGAGCTGGAGGAGGGCCTCCGGCGGGGCCAGGCCGAGCTCCAGCGGCTGGGCATCGGTAGCTGGCAGGATGCGTTCGCGGACGCTGAGCAGCAGGCGGTCTACCTGGCACTGGCCGGTCGTGGTGAGCTCACCGGGCGCGCCGCGATCGCGCTGCTGTGGGACGTGGACCGCGGCCTGGAGCAGGTGCCCGAGCTCGTCGCGCGACGTCAGGCCGTGGCCGACGCGGGCGCCGGGCGGGTCCGCGCGCAGACGGTCAAGATCTTCCAGGACGGCATCGTGGAGAACGGGATGGCCGCGATGCTCGCGCCGTATCTCGACGGTGACGGCCGTCCGCGCCGCGACCGGGGCGACAGCATCCACGGGCTGAGCGCACTTCGGGACCTGTGCGTGGCGCTCGACGATGCCCAGTTCTCGATCCATGCGCATGCCATCGGGGACCGGGCCGTCCGGGAGGTGCTGGATGCCCTGACCGCGGCTCGGCGGACCAATGGACCGCGCGATAGCCGGCACCAGATCGCACATCTCCAGTTCGTCGACCCGGAGGATCTGCCCCGGTTCGGTGCCCTCGGTGTGATCGCCAACCTGCAGCCGTACTGGGCCTTCGATGATGGCGCTGCCGACGACCTGACCCGGGCACAGGTCGGGGATGATCGCGCGGACCGGATGTACCCGTTTGGCAGCCTGGCACGGCTGGGGGCGCCACTCGCCATCGGGAGCGACTGGAGCGTCACCACGCCCGACCCGATGGCGCTGCTGGAGGTCGCCACGCGGCGCGTCGATCCGAAGCGGCCCGACAGCCAGCCACTCGGCCCGTCCTGGGAACGCTTGAGCGTGGAGACCGCGATGCGGGCATATACCCGTGGGTCTGCGCTGGCCAATGGGCTGGAGGACGAGGCCGGCACCATCGAACTAGGCCGACCGGCCGACCTGGTGCTACTGGATCGGGACCCGATGAGCGGCCCGGGTGTCGCCTTCCGGGACACCCGGGTGCTCCTGACCATGGTCGATGGGCGGGTGGTCTGGGAAGATCCCGCACTCGATCCGTGACCGTCCCGGGCGTGGCGAGTCAACATACACGTGACTCGCTCATGTACCGTGATCCCGTGGGAGCCACGACGCGCACGACCCAGCGACTCGCGCTGCTGTGCGCGAGCGTCCTGCTGCTGGGTTCCAGCATGTTGGCCGCAGGTAGCCCGGTGGTCGCCCAGGGTGCGATCGAGAGCCAGCTGGCCCGTCGCCTGCAGGGTGTCATCGACCAGGCGCGACCGGCTCGGGGCGTGCCGGGCATCTCGGCCGCAGTGGCCACCTCGGGTGACATCTGGACGGGCGTCACGGGCAAGGCCCGGGTCGATCCGAACCAGCCGGTGCGTATCGACACGCCCTTCTCCATCGGCAGTGTCACCAAGACGTTCGTGGCGACCGTGATCATGGAGCTGCGCCAGGAGGGCAAGCTGTCGCTGAGCGATCGCCTGTCCACTTGGGAGACGCACGTCCCCAACGCCAGCCGGATCACCATCCGCCAGCTGCTGTCCCACACCAGCGGTGTCCGGGACATGTGGTGGAACCCGAAGTACCACGCCCGCGTGGAGGGCCGACCCGGGCATGTCTGGACCTACGCCGAGGTGCGCGCCATGATCGGGCCATCGCGCTTCGCACCCGGCACAGCGTTCGAGTACTCCAATTCCAACTACCTGCTGCTGGGCCGCATCATCGAGCTGGTCACGAGCAACAGCGTCGCCCAGGAGATCCGGAGCCGGCTCCTGGACCCGCTCCATCTCGACCACACCTGGTACCAGGGTGCAGAGACGGGCCCACGCGTCGTGGCCATGGGCTATCAACGACGTTCCGGTCGCTGGGTGCCCCAGGGGGACGGCACCGGCCTGCGGCCGACGACCTCCATCGCCACCTTCTTCGGCGCCGCCGGCGCGATGGTGTCGACTGCTCACGATCTCGCGCTGTGGGCGCGTGCCCTGTACGGCGGCCACGTCCTGGAGCCCGAGTCGCTGCGCTTGATGACGACCTTCGACAAATACCGCTACGGGCTGGGCACACGTCGTCTGCGGCTGGGCGACCGCACGGCCTGGGGTCACGGGGGATCGCTCGACGGCTTCGAGACGGGTCTGTGGTACTTGCCCAGCGTCGATGCATCGGTCGTGCTCATCTGGAACCGCCGCGAGTGGGATCCGGTGCCGACGATCGACAAGCTGGCGCGGCGGGTCGTCATGGCACTCGACCCTGACGGGAACCGACCCGCCGTCGGGCAGCCCCGGTCGACCATCCAGCAGGGCGCCACGGTGAGCAGTGGCGACGTGCCCATGGTCACCTGGGACATGGCACGTGACACCCAGGGCGCCGTGATCTGGTACCAGGCACGCCGGCGCTCCAACCGTGGCGCGTTGCAGGCGGTCCGGCTGGCGGCCGCCGGCTCGCGCCGCGTGTCGCGGACGCTCCGGTTCGACCACCCCACGGTGGTGCCCATCCGCGCGTCCAGATCGACGCCTTCCTGACCCTCGGGGATCCTCCGGGCACGCCCCCGAGCCGGAGAAGCGGTGGACGGACGGCCGTCGACTCGCCGACCCTCAGGCGCCGGCGGCGACCAGCGACTGGGACAGGATCGAGACGGCCAGGTCGACCTCGTCGGGAGTGGTCACCAGGGGCGGGATGATGCGCACCACCTGCCCGAACGATCCTGCCGAGAGCAGTATCAGCTTGCGGTCGAGTGCTTCGGCCAGGACGCGCTTGACCATGGCCGCATCGGGTGTCAGTGGATCGGCAGCGCCAGGGTCCACGAACTCGAGCGCCACCATGCAGCCCAGGCCACGCACGTCACCCAGGCGCGGATGGGCGGCCTGCAATCCGCGGACCCCGTCCAGCAGCTGCTGGCCGCGGGCCGCAGCCTGCTCGACGAGCCCGTCCTGCTCGATGACACCGAGCGTGGCGAGCGCCGCTGCGCAGGCCACGATGTTGCCGCCGTACGTCCCGCCGTGGGCACCGGGCGCCCACTTCGCCAGCATCGCCTTTGGGGCCATGATGCCGGACAGCGGCAGCCCGGACGCGATGCCCTTGGCCATCACCAGGATGTCCGGCACCACATCCCAGTGCTCGACAGCCCAGAAGCGACCGGTGCGCCCGAAGCCCGTCTGGACCTCGTCCGCGATGAGCAGGATGCCGTGCTGGGTGGCCAGGTCCCGGAGCCGTGGCAGGAACCAGTCTGGCGGCACGATGTAGCCGCCCTCACCCACGATCGGCTCGATGATGAATGCGGCGACGCGCTGGGGGTCCACCAGCTGTGCGAACAGGGCGGCCATGGCCCGTTCCCAGGTCAGGCGCAACTCGTCCGTGTCGCCGCCGCCCCGGTACGGGTCGGGGTACGGCGCATGGTAGACGGAGCCGGGGAGGGGCTCGAAGTCGGCCCGCACGGTGACCCGGGATGTGGTCAGGGACATCGCCTGGGCGGTCCGGCCATGGAAGCCACCCCGGAATGCGACCACGACCGGACGCCCGGTGGCGACACGCGCCAGCTTGACCGCCGCTTCCACGGCCTCCGCTCCGCTGTTGGCCAGGAATGCGCCCCAGTCGCGTGCGGGTGCCAGCTCCGCCAGCTGGGCGTGCAATCGCAGGCCTGGCTCGTGGTACACGATGTTCTGCTGGCCGTGCAGCAGCTTCACGGCCTGGGCCGCGACTGCCGCGCTGACGGCAGGATGGGCATGGCCAGTGTTGGTGACGCCGATGCCCGAGGTGTAGTCGAGATAGCGATCGCCGTCCGTGGTGATGAGCCAGGAGCCCTCACCGCGGTCGATGATGAGATCCGTGTAGCGCGCCCAGACGGCGGGCACCACGGAGCGGTCGGGCAGGGCGGTCGCCTCGCGCACCCCGTCGTTGCCGGTGGCGATGGGTTCGCGTGTGATCGTGGTCATGGTCCCTTCGCTCCGATCGTGGCCGCATCTGCGGGGTTCGTACGCTGACGTCGCGACATCACGGTCGTGAACAGCACGAACGCGACGGCCGTCAGGAAGATGATGGTGCCGATGACGTTCACCTGCACCGGGATGCCCCGTTGCTGGGCGCCGTAGATGTACAGCGGGAACGTGGTCGTGGGGCCGGCCGTGAAGGCCGTGATGACGTAGTCGTCGATGGACAGGCTGAAGGCGAGCAGCGCGGCGGCCATGACGCCCGGCAGGATGAGCGGGAAGGTCACCTTCCAGAAGGTCGTCCAGTCATCTGCATACAGGTCGCGGGCAGCCTCCTCGAGATGGGTCGGAAAGCCCAGCAGTCGAGCACGCACCGTGACCACCACGAAGCTGATGTTGAACATCACGTGCGCGATGAGGATCGTGGTCATGCCCAAGGGATACAGCACACCCGTGGGCAGGAACGTCCACTGCGCCGTGGCAAGGAAGAGCGTCAGCAACGAAGTGCCCAGCACGATCTCCGGGGTCGACATCGGCAGGAACACCAGCAGGTTGGTCAAGCCGCGACCCCGGAAGGAGTGGCGCACGAGCGCCAGCGCCATCAGCACGCCGATGGTGGTGGCGATGATCGTGGACAGCGTCGCGATCAGCAGGCTGGCGAACACCGCTTCGGGCAGACCCGGCCGGCCCAGCGGGTTCAGCCAGGCATCGATGGAGAAGCCCTTCCAGGTCAGGTTGGCGCGTCCCGTTGGGTCGTTGAAGCTGAATGCGATCATGATCATCACCGGCAGGGCCAGGTAGGCCACCGCCAGGAACGCGTACACAGGCAGTGCCCAATGGGACACCAGGCGTCTGAACCGCTGGACGGGCGTACCCCTGGAGAGCTCGGCGCCCGTCGTCGGGGTGGGCATGGGTCCGACGGCCATCAGGCCTTCGCCCCGTACAGCTGCTCGGTGCCAGCCAGTCGGGCGTAGACGAGCACGGCGGCCAGGATCGCCGCCATGAGCAGGAAGGACAGGGCGGCCCCGGCAGGGTAGTCCACCGCCTTCAGGAACTTGGCCTGGATGACGTTCCCGATCATCTGTGACTGGGGGTTGCCCAGCAGCTCCGCATTCACGAAGTCACCGACCGCGGGGATGAACGTGAGCAGCGATCCGGCCACGATGCCCGGCAGGGCCAGCGGGAAGGTGACCCGGAAGAAGCGCGACCGGGTATCGGCATACAGGTCGCCCGATGCCTCCAGGAGCGACGGCGGGATCTTCTCGAGGGCGACATACAGCGGCAGTGTCATGAAGGGCAGGAAGTTGTAGGTGATGCCGGCGATGACCGCGATGGGCGTCGCCAGCAGCCGGAACGAGTCGGGCACCAGGCCGATGTCCTTGAGCGGACCCAGGATCATGCCGTTGTCGGCGAAGATGATCTTCCAGCTGATGGTCCGCAGCAGGAAGCTGGTGAAGAAGGGCGCGATGATGAGGAACAGCAGCAGGCTCTTGTAGCGGCCGCCCCGGAACGCGATGAAGTACGCCAGTGGGAAGCCCAGGGCGAAGCAGAGCAGTGTGGCCAGCCCGCCATACGCGACCGACCGCACGAACTCGTCCCAGTAGGTGCTGATCTGGGCCGGGTAGTTGGCGAAGTTCCAGGTCTGCTGGTAGCCGGTGCCGGGGGAGCCTGTCTGGAGCGAGACCAGGAACATCTGGACCGTGGGCACCACGTAGAACACGGCGAGGTACAGCAGGCCGGGTGCCAGCAACAGCCACGCGACTGCACCCGGATGTCGACGCGAGAAGTCGCTCACCGCTGTCGCACGTCAGAGTCGGGTCTTTGGCTCAGAGGCCAACGACGGCGTTGAATTCGGCCGTCCACCTGGCGTCGGTGTCCAGGTCCAGGCTCTGGAACTCGTGCAGCCGTTCGATCATGGCTGCATCCGGGAAGATGAGCGTGTTGGTGGCCAGCGCCGGATCGATGGCGACCATCGCCTGGTCGGCGCCCAGCACGGGCACGACGTAGTTGACGTACGCGCCGATCTCGGCCGCATTGGCGGGCAGGTAGTACCAGTCGATGAACACCTGGGCCTGCGCCTTGTTGACGGCACCCTTGGGTACGACCATGTTGTCCGTCCACAGCAGGCCACCCTGGTCGGGCAGGGTCCACTGGAAATCCTGGCCCTCGGCCTGCTCGGGGACCAACGTACCGGCGATGTCACCGGACCAGGCGACGGCGAGCACGACGTCGCCCGACGCCATGTCGTTGACGTAGCTGTTGCCGGTCATCTGGCGCACGATGCCGGCGTCAATGGCAGTCTTGACCTCCGCCAGGGATGCCTGCCACTGCTCCTCCGTCAGGGTCGTGGGGTCGAATCCCAGGCGCAGAGCCGACAGCCCGACCGTGTCCCGCAGCTCGGTGAGGTATGTCAGACGACCCGCGTAGTCCGGGGCGAACAGGATGTCGATGTTCGTCAGGGGCCCGGTGACTGCCTGGTCGTACCCGAGGCCGGTCATGCCCGATACATACGGCGCCGCCAGCAGGTTGCCGGGATCCCAGTCGCGTGTCCGATAGATGTCCAGCAGGTTCGCCTGGAAGTTGGGCGTGGCGGCCGGGTCGAGGGCTTCCAGCCAGCCGTAGTTGACCAGCCGCTGGACCATGTTGTCGGTGAGCACGATCAGGTCCCAACCGGTGGGCAGGCCGCTCGACAGCGGGCCCTGGAGCTGTGAGGCGAAGAACTCCTCGTTGGTGTTGACCGCCTCCTGGTAGTCCACCTGGATGCCCGTCTCGGCCGTGAACCGGTCGAGTGACGGATGCGAGAAACCATCCTCGCCGATATCGACATAGCCGATCCACGTGGCCATCTTGAAGCCGCCAGTGACGGGCTCCTGGGCGGCGACGCGAGCGGCGCTGGTACCGCCCAGGAATGCCGCGGCGCCTGCGGCGGCCGCGATCTGGAGGGCTCGACGGCGCGAGATGGGGGTCTCGAGCATGCCCGAGAGGATCGGCTGGGGGTTGATCGGCGACACGGCGGCCTCCTGCTGGCTGGGGTGCTGGTTCAGGCTGTGGGGGTGGCTGGTGCGGCCATGCCGAGCATCTCGGCATCGGATGCATCCGAGTCGGCGGGCAGGTCCACGGCGAAGGAGTCGTCGGGTGACCAGCTGAGCACGAGCTCCTCGGCCACCTGCCACTGGGTGGAGGCGCGCGCTCGCTCGAAGTTCTGCTCGTAGACGACGACGTTGGAACCGTCCGGCAGGTCCACCTGGTACTGGGTGCTGACGCCGGTGTACAGGGCGCTCCGCACACGGCCGCTGAGGGTGTTGGCGCCGGCGGGCACCGGATCGGTCGTCTCCAGCAGCCGGATCTTCTCGGGCCGCACGCCGACGTCGACACGGGTCCGCCCCGCCAACAGGGCGGTGGACACCCGGACCACGTTGGAGCCGTCCAGCCGGACGACGCTGTAGGCACCGTCGACACCTTCGACCCGACCGCGCAGCAGGTTGCTGGCGCCCAGGAAGCCGGCCACGAAGCGGGTCGCGGGTCGCTCGTAGAGCTCCACGGGCGCCGCCAGTTGCTCGTACTTGCCGCGGTTCATGACGGCCACCCGGTCGGACATCGTCATGGCTTCTTCCTGGTCATGGGTCACGTACACGAACGTGATGCCGACTTCCTGCTGGATGCGCTTGAGCTCCACCTGCATCTGCTTGCGCAGCTTGAGGTCGAGAGCGCCGAGGGGTTCGTCCAGGAGCAGCACCGCGGGTCGGTTGATGAGCGCCCGCGCCAGCGCGACACGCTGCGCCTGGCCGCCCGAGATCTGACCCGGCTTGCGCTTGTCGAAGCCCCGCAGCTCGACCAGCTCTAGCATCTCCGGGACGCGCTTCTTCACCTCGGCGTCGGACACCTTGCGGCGTCGAAGGCC
>JBBQNA010000044.1:0-17853 GCA_038329515.1 Candidatus Limnocylindrales bacterium
TCGCGTTCTGGTCGGGTCGTTCCCGCCGCTCGCGACCCGCTGACGTCAGGCGGTACTCGACGTCGCCCACGGTCCAGCTGTCGGGTGGCTTGATGCCCCGCAGGATGTCGTCCTGGCGGCGCGCGGCGATGAGTGGCTGGAGGCCCGCGTTCCGCAGCGCGTGGCCGATGCTCTGGGTCCGGATGGCGTACCCCGATTGGCGCGGCAACCCATTGGAGACGATGAGCAGCGGATGACCGGGCACCGGTGTGTGGGGCAGGGATGGTGTCGCCACGGCGGGTCGCCACTCGGCGTCGTGGGCGTCCCGCTCGGCGGTGGCCTGCGCCAACAGCGCCCGCGGCGCCCTCCGATCAGGTGCCAGGGACACGGCCTCGCCGGCGGCCACGACCGCTGCCGCGTAGCGTGCGGTGGCAAGGTCCACGCGTGACTCCAGCAGGTAACGCTCCGAGGTCCGCGCATCCTCGCCCTGGGCGAAGGCGGTCACGATCCGACGCGCGCCCTGGATGTCGCGCATCTGGAGCAGCAGCAGGCCGATCTCGACGCGCGTCTCCAGCCGCGTCCCGGGGGCTTCCGCCACTCGGTGGAGGATGGCCGCCGCCGCGGCCGGGTCGCCTGCGGCATTCCGACCGACGGCCTCCAGCAGGGCCGGTCGTCCCGTTCGACGAGCCGTGGGTGTGCCCACGTGCGATGCCGCGACCATGATGCGGGCCATACGCCGACGGGTACGCGGCGATAGCGCACTCAGTGCGCGTGCTGCGTGTCGTGGCTCGTCGACGGTGACGATGGCCTGGACGCCGCGCAGTGGACGCGTGACCGAGAGAGGCAGGTGGGCGCCGAGGCGCTGGGTGATCGACATCGGGGGTGCCGCCCGACAGTACCAGAAGCGGACAGGCGCACGCGGCCCTCGTCTCACACGAGGGACTCCGGAAGGTGCTCGGCTGCGACCATGCGGCTGCCCTGCTATCGTCCCGCCCCGTGACACGCATCGGCATCATCGGACTGGGATACGTCGGGCTACCGCTGGCCGTTGCCTTCGCGGAGGCCGGCGAGGACGTCCTTGGCGTGGACCTCGACCCGCGCAAGACCGCTGCCATCAGCGAGGGCCGTTCGTACATCGAGGACGTCTCACACGAGGCGCTTGCCGCGATCGTGGCGGCGGGACGTTTCCGGGCCTCCACCACGCCCGAGGGCCTGCGCGACTGCGACGCGATCCTCATCTGCCTGCCGACACCCATCGATGAGCACCGCAACCCGGACCTGCGGCCAGTGCTGGCAGGCGCCGAGACGGCCGCTGCCAACATCGCGCCGGGCGCCCTGCTAGTGCTCGAATCGACCACGTACCCGGGCACGACCCGCGAGGAGATCGCGCCCATCCTGGAGCGCAACGGCGCGCGGATCGGCACCGACGTGTTCCTGGCCTTCTCGCCCGAACGCGTTGACCCGGGTAACGAGCGCTTCGGCATCCGCAACACGCCCAAGATCGTGGGCGGCATGACCCCCGAGTGCACCCGCCGCGCGGCAGAGCTGTATGCCCCGATCTGCGACACGGTCAAGGTGGTCTCGTCGCCTGAGAGCGCCGAGATGACCAAGATCGTGGAGAACACGTTCCGGGCCGTGAACATCGCGTTGGTCAACGAGATGGCCATCCTCGGTGACCGGATGGGCATCGACATCTGGGAGACCATCGACGCCGCGTCCACGAAGCCGTTCGGGTTCATGCCCTTCTGGCCGGGCCCCGGGCTGGGCGGCCACTGCATCCCCGTCGATCCGTTCTACCTGACCTGGCGCGCCAAGGCCTACGACCTGGATACCGAGTTCGTGGAGCTGGCGGGGCGCATCAACGCCAACATGCCGAGGTATGCCGTCGGCCGTATCGCGCGTGCCCTGAACGAGGCGTCCAAGCCGGTCAAGGGGTCGCGCATCCTGCTCCTGGGCATGGCCTACAAGGGCAATGTCAGTGATATGCGCGAGAGCCCCTCGCTGAAGCTGGTGGAGCTGCTCCGCGAGGACGGCGCCCTGGTCACGTACCACGACCCGCACGTGCCCCACGTCAATGGCCTGGACATGGACTCCGTGGAGCTCACGCCCGAGGTGCTCGCGGCGGCGGACGCGGTGGTCATCGCCACGCACCATCGAGCGGTGGACATCCCGAGCGTGGTCGCCCATGCGCGACTCGTGGTCGACCTGCGCAACGCCGTGCGCCAGACATTGAACGGATCACCCAGCGGCGAGGCGCCGCCGAACGTCACGGTCCTCTGACCATCCCACTCGCGGCAACGCCCGGATGAGCAGCAGGCGCGGGGTCTGGATCGACCTCACCAACTCGCCCCACGTGCTGTTCTTCCGTCCCATCCTGCGACGCCTGGACGAGGCGGGCGTGCCCAGCGTGGTCACGGCGCGTGACTTTGCCCAGACCCTGGGGCTGCTGGAGCTGTACGGCATCCCGCACACCGTCATCGGGCGCCACGGCGGGGCTCGTCTCGGCGGCAAGGTCACTGGTCTTGCCCGGCGATCGTTGGCGCTGATGCGCTTCGGGCGCGCCACCACGGACATCGGCCAGGCGGTCAGCCACGGCTCCAACGACCTCGCCGTGGCGGCGAGGCTGCTCCATCTGCACAGCACGGTGCTCCACGATTTCGAGGGCGCCACCACCATGCACAAGATCAACTTCCGGCTGGTGGACAAGGTGATGGTGCCCGCGGTGATCCCATGGGCGTCGCTCCAGGCACTGGGCCTGGATGAGCGGCGATATCGACCGTATGCGGGCATCAAGGAACAGGTCACCCTCGCCGACTTCGATCCCGACCTGACGGTCGTCGAAACGCTCGGCCTGGATGCCACCCGGCCCATCGCGGTACTCCGGCCGCCCGCGACCATGAGCCTGTACCACCGGGGCATCGAGAACACCCTCTTCGACCAGGTGCTGGACTACCTGCGCGCGGCCGAGGCACAGATCGTCCTCCTGCCACGAACACCCGACCAGGCGCGTGCGTTCGAGGGTCTGAGCGGCGTCGTCATCCCCGCCAAACCGGTCGATGGTCCGTCCCTGGTCTTTGCCGCGGACCTCGTCGTGAGCGCGGGCGGCACCATGAACCGCGAGGCAGCCCTGCTGGGCACGCCCACCTGGACGACGTTCGCGGGGGAGCTGGGCGCCGTCGACAGGATGCTCATCGACAGCGGCAGCATGCAGGTCCTGGAGCGCCCGGAGCAGCTGGTCATCGCCAAGCGCGCGCCCGGGTATCCTGCGCACGAGGCGCTCGCGGACGACGTGACGCGCGAGATCCTCGCCCGATGACAACCACGAGGTCTGCGTCCATGTCCGCCGAGCGAAGAGCGCCAGCCCGGATCGCGATCGTGACGCCCGGCACCAGCGAGTTCGATTCGCGAGCCCATCGCATCGCCCGGTCCTGCGCGGCACAGGGCGACACCGTGACCATGTACGCCCGGCGCGAGCAGGGCATGGCCGCGGAAGAGCATGTCGACGGCTATCGCATCGTGCGGGTACCACTCCAGCCGGGAGACTTCCCGCAGAAGCCGCGGACCCCGCCCGCCGGGGGCGCTTGGCGGGTCGTGGCCAGTGCCCGGCGCTTCGGTCGGCGTGCGTGGCGGCGGGTACGTCTGGTGGCTCTGGGCACGGGCATCGGCCATCGTCTGGAGCTGTTCCCGATGCGACCCCTGTCGTGGGCCGAGCCACTGGCCCAGGTGGCCGAGCCCCACGATATCTGGCACGGCATGTGGGCCGGGTCACTCCCGGCACTGTCAAGGATCCGTTCACGGCTGGGTGGCCGCACGGTGTATGACAGCCGCGACGTGTATCTCCGCTCACGCGAGTTCGACGGCATGCCGCGCGTGCAGCGGGTGTTCATGACAGCCCTCGAGCGGCGCTGGGCGAAGGGCGTCGATGCCGTGGTCACGGTCAATGACGCGTATGCCCGGATGCTCACCCAGGACCTTGGTATCGCAACCCCGCCGGTGGTCCGCAACTGCCCCGACCGCTGGGATCCGCCGGAGCCGCGGCCGGACCGCATCCGGGAGCTGCTGGGCCTGCCCGCCACCACCCGAATCGTGCTCTACCAGGGCCTGCTCATCACCAACCGGGGTATCGAGCAGTCGATGCGCGCGATCGTGGATGTACCGGATGCGGTGCTGGTACTGATGGGCTCGGGTCGGCGCGACCGCTACGCGGAGATGGCCGCTGGCCGGACGTACACGGGCAAGGTCCACGTCATCGACGCGGTACCGCCCGCCGACCTGCTGAGCTGGACCGCATCGTCCGATGTCATGCTCATGGCCATCCAGCCGAGTACCACGAACCATCTCCACACCACGCCCCAGAAGCTGTGGGAAGCGATGGCCGCCGGTGTGCCCGTCGTCGCCGCCGACATGCCGGGCATGGCGGCCGTGGTCAAGGAGACCGGCTGCGGCGTGGTCTGTGACCCGACCAGCCCCACGGCGATCGCGACCGCCATCCGCTCGCTGCTCGATGATCCGGTCGCGATGCGGGCCGCGGGTGACCGCGGGCTCGCCGCCGCCCATGCGCGGTACAACTGGGCGGCCCAGTTCGAGGTCCTCGACGGCGTCTACGCGCGGCTGCTGGGTGGGGCCCAGTGAGCAACGAGGTCACGGGCACTCCTGTCGCGGCCGAACCCGCTGCGCCGGTCGATGCCTCTGTGAGCGGCGCGGCCTCGGTGGCCGCCGCGGCCCCTGTGAGCGGCGCGGCCTCGGTGGCGGCTGCGCCGCGGCGCAAGCCGGCCAGGATCGGCATCCTGTCGCCGGGCACCAGCGTCTTCGACTCCCGAGCGCACCGTATCGCCCGCTCGCTGGTGGCACAGGGCGACAGCGTCACCATCTACGCTCGCCACAAGCAGGGCGCACTGGCCGAGGAGTGGATCGACGGCTATCACATCGTGAGGATCCCGCTCAGCGACAGCGATGTGGACGCAGCACGAGCGGAGGCGAAGCGCGCCCGCAGGACCGCAGGCGGCGCGGGCGCCCGGACGGCCGGCGCAGCCGACGCGGGCGTGCCCACGGGTGCCGGCTCGGCCGCGGCCACCGGCTCGGCCGCGATGCCCGAAGCCCGACGCGGCGGCCCCATCGGTCGGCGGCTGCCGGCCATCGGGCGGACCCTCAGGAAGGTGCGCCGCGAACTGCGCGACCAGACCGACCGGATTCCCGCCATCCGCCGCTTCCGTGCCTTCCCCCGACGACCCATCAGCTGGGCTGGCTGGTTCGAGCGCCAGGTCGAGCCGCACGACATCTGGCACGGCATGTGGGCGGGATCGCTGCCGGCACTGCCGCGGGTCGCCAGGCGACACGGTGGCGCGACCGTGTACGACGCCCGCGACGTCTACCTCCGGTCGCTCCAGTTCGGCAACATGCCCCGCTGGGAGCGTGCCCTCATCACGCCCTTCGAGCGCCGATGGGCACACGAGGTGGGTGCCGTGGTCCAGGTCAGCGACCAGTATGCGGCGATGATGCGCCGCGACCTGGGCCTCACGGACGTCCCCGTGGTGCGCAATTGCCCCGACCGATTCGAGCCGCCCACCCCGCGGCCGGAGCGCATCCGGCAGTTGCTGGACCTGCCAGCTACGACGACCATCGTGCTGTACCAGGGCGGACTGCTGGACGACCGCGGCCTGGAACAGTCGATGGACGCCATCCTGGCGGTGCCCGATGCGGTGCTGGTGCTCATGGGCTTCGGCAGCCAGGAAGAGCGCTTCCGGAAGGTGGCAGCCAGCGCACGATATGCCGGCAAGGTGTTCGTCATCGACGCTGTGTCACCCCAGGAGCTGCTGATGTGGTCGGCATCGTCCGACATCATGATCATGTGCTACCCACCGGACACCGAGAACCATCGATACGTCACGCCCCAGAAGCTGTGGGAGGCGATGGCCGCCGGCGTACCCGTCGTCGCATCGGACATGCCCGGCTTCGCCTCGGTGGTCAACGAGGTGGACTGCGGCGTCCTGTGTGACCCCGCGTCACCGGCCGCCATCGCGCGGGCCATCCAGGGACTCATCGACGGTGGACCGGAGGCGCTCCGGGCGATGGGTGAGCGGGGCCGTGCCGCGGCGCACGATCGCTACAACTGGGAGGCCCAGTTCCAGGTCCTCGACGAGGTCTACACCCGGTTGCTGGCTGCTCGCTGACCAGCACCCCTGCGCTCAGGCCGCGACGAACCGGTCGAGGGTGTCCGGCAGGCCCGAGAGGTCGGTCAGGCGGGCGCTGATGCGGCAGGTGACGACCTCCGCCTCGCGGTCGATCCAGACACATGGGATACCCAGCCGGGCGCAGGGCTCGGCGTCATGGAACAGCGAGGCCGCGACATGGATGTGGCGCGCCGGATCGGCGCCCGACAGCTGGAAGAACGTCTCCCAATGACCGGGTGCCGGCTTGTACGACCCGATCTCGGACGCGATGATGCGCAGGTCGATGGGCACCCCGATGGCCGCGATCGAGGCATCCAGCAGGTCCGGGTCGCTGTTGGACAGGATGCCCAGCCGCCAACCACGTCGGCGCAGCACGGTCAATGCGGCAGGTACCTCCGGGAACACCGGCCATCTGGGCAACGACGCACCCAGGGTGTCCTGCATGCCCGCCGGCACGACCAGCCCCTGGGCCGCTGCGACGCGCTGCAGCCCTTCTGCGAGCACCTGGCGGTACGGGATACCTCGGCCCGCCTGGATGTCGCGCTCGACCTCGTGGTAGCGCGCCAGGAGCCGGCCCGCATCCGCATCCGGCCAGACGCTGGCCATGCCGGCCCTGATGCCGCTCATCCAGTCGATGAGGGTGCCGTAACAGTCGAACGTGGCCCAGCGGTCGTGCATCGTGGGAGTCTACGGGCGGCCGGGGGCGGCCGGGGGCGGCCGGGGGCGGGCGGCCCTCAGCGAGCCGTCGCCCGCCGCTCCGTGACCTGCAGCGCCTGGTACATATCCAGCAGCACCGGCGCCTGGAGGTCCCAGGCGTAGACCTCCCGGGCAGCGGTCAGGCACGCACTGCGATACGCCGCGCGGCGCTCGGGCGGCGCGTCCACGATGGCGCGGATGGCACGTGCGATGTCCGCCGGGTCCGTGGGGTCACACAGCTCGCCGCAGCCGGAGTCACGCACGATGGGCGCCATGCCCGGCAGGTCGCTGGCCACGACGGGCACACCCGCCCCCATGGCATCGAACAGCTTGGTTGGCGTGTTCAGCTGGTGGTTGAGCGTGTCACCCTCCACGGGCATCGCCGACACGTCCGCGGCCGCGATCGAGTCGAGGATGTCGGCGGGTGCCACGGGGCCCGTGAAGTGGATCCGGTCGGCGTGCGGTAGCGCCGCAGCACGCATCCCGAAGCGCTCGTACTCGCTGCCCAGGCCGGCCACGACCAGCACTGCCCCGGGCACCAGGCCCACGGCGTCACATAGCTGCCCGATGCCCCGGCCGACCATCACCAGGCCCAGGTACAGGATCACCGGCGTGCCCGGCGCCAGACCCAGACGCTCGTGCCACAGTCGGCGCGGCGGGTCGGCCGGCACGTAGTCCGAGGGTCCGTTCCAGATGATGCGTGGCTGGCGATCCCAGTCTCGGGCCAGCACGTCGCCATAGGCCGTGCTGACGGTCACGACATCGTCCATGCTGCGCGCCCAGTCGCGTTCCCGACGCTGCAACAGTGCCCGCCACGGCCCCGGTAGGCGAGCGAATCGGGCACTCTGGGTCGCCAGGTCACGCGCGTCATACACGGCCGCACCACCCTCCGTGCGACGCAGGCGGGCCGCCACGGGTAGGGCGACCAGGCCCTCGGCCTGCCACACGTCGATGGGGTCGCCGTGGCGACCGCGGATGGTCGGTGCCGCGGCGATGGCGGCAGCGATCGCGTCTGCCCAGACATGCGACAACCGGAGGTATCGGGCGGCCTGCGCCGCGCGGCCGATGCTCGCCGCCGTCAGGGCCCGGGCACGCTGGATCGCCCCGGCCGGCGTCTCGGGCAGCGTCTCGTCCGAGGACGGCAGGCGTGGGCTGGGCAGCCACGGGAGCGGTCGTGGCTGGGCGACACGCAGCACCCGGAAGCCGTCGATCGCCTCGTATGCCGGCAGGTCCGGGCCGGTGCGCGCCACGACTGTCACGACGTAGCCCGCGTCGGTCAAGGTGTGGGCCATCTTCCAGACCCGGGAATCGGTCTGGAACGGGTTGTTCACGATGAGCGCGGTCGTGCGTACCGGCCGTCTCGCGGCGGGCCGGCTCATGCTGCGGGTGATCGCGTCTCGGCCAGCCGCCGATACAGCCCGGTCAGGCCGGCAACGTTGCGCTCCCAGCTGTAGCGCTCCAGGGCGACCGTTCGACAGTGGGCACGCAGGTCGCGCTGGACGTCGGCGGGTTGGGCCAGGATGGATGACAGTGCATCCGCGATGGCGCGCGGCGAGTCGATGTCGGCGCAGGCGCCGACCCCCTCCTCGGCAGTGAGTTCGCACTGGGCGTTGTCGGCCGAGACCACCACCGGCACACCCGCCATGAGGCTCTCGAACAGCTTGTTGGGCAGGTTGAGGCGCTGGTTGAGGGTGCGAGGCGGCTGACCAACGAAGGTCACGTCCGCGCTCGCGGTCCAGGGCAGCAGGTCGTCGGGTGGTACGGGTGGCAGGACCACGATGCGCCCCGGTCTGGCTGCCGCCTGCTCGTGCAGCCAGCGCTCCAGGCGCCCGAAGCCCATGAACGCACACACCGCGTCGAGTGCCCGCATGGGGGGCTCGTCCATGGCGGTCACCAGCTCTTCGATACCTCGGTCGACGCTGTAGCCCCCCTGGTACAGCACGAGGGGTCGATGGGCATCGATACCCGCCGCGACCCGAACCAGGTCGGACTCGATGGGCCCGGGCTCATCCGGGCGCCAGGCTGGCGGGCAGTTCATGAGGATCACGGGTCGCGTGATGCCCCACTTCCGTTGGACCAGGTCCGCGACCGGGTCACTCACGGCGAGCGTGCCTGCGGCGTCGCGCGCCCAGGTGCGCTCCCGGCGGCGGACGAGCTCGCGGATCATGCCTGGCATGCGCGCCAGTCGGGCTGCCTCGGTGTGGTAGTCGGCAACGTCATAGACGAAGCGGCCGCCCAGTCGACGCGCCGACTCACGGACCACGGGCAGCACGATGAGCGCCTTGGCATGGAACACCTCGGTCTCGGGTGCCGCGGCGGTCACGGCATCCGCCCAGGGGCCGACCCGGCGTGCGTTGGCTACTACCTCCAGCATCCGACGCAGCGGGTGCCGCAGTCGGTCCGCGCCATGGGATGGCTCGGGCGACAGCACGGTCCGCTCCGGATCGAGACCCAGGACCCAGCAGATGCCCCGTCGGATGATCCTCGGCAGCGGTCGGAGGGCGGACGAGATACGCCGGTCCAGGTCGATCCGCGAGAGCCGGACACCCGCGCCCAGCTCCTCCTCGCGCGGCAGGGCGGCGTCAGCCCAGGCGAGGATACGCACGTGGTGGCCGGCCTCCGCGAGCGTCCGCGAGGTCCGCAGCTGGCGCGAGTCGAACTGGAACGTGTTCGCCACCACGAGGGTGACGTGGAGGCCGTCGTGGCCCCCCGGGCTAGCGTCGCCCACGCAGCAACCGACCCAGGACCAGCAGCACCGCCACGGCGGCCACGACACCCCGCCAGTCGAGCAGCACGGTGACCTGACCCGACACGCGACGCGCGACGACGAGCAGCGCGAAGCCGTCCTGGAACGTCACCCGCTCGGCGGCGATGGCGCCCACGGCGCCCTGCTCCAGGTGCACGTCGGTGCCCCGCACGAAGCCGCTGGCACCCTGGCTCAGGGTGATGGAGCCACCCGTGACCCGCGCCGCCGCGGACTGATGGGCCTCGATGTTGGTGGCCCGGATGTTCGCGGCACTCGCCTGGATCATGCGCACGGTACCGGGCTCGGGCTCGGTGATGGACGGACCGACGGGGTCGGCCCCAGTGATCGGAGGTCCGCCGGGCACGAAGCTGTCATCGGCGGGCCAGCCGGCTCTGGTAGCGGCGGCCTCGGACACGGCCTGCGTTTCCGCCGCGGTCAGTGCCTCTGCCGTGGTCAATGGCTCGGTCGTGATCAGTCCTTCGGCCATGGCCAGCGGCTCGGACACACCGAGGACCTCGGCATCAGCGTCGACGTCATCGGCCGCATCGACGATGGCCGCAGCGGTCGGCTCGACCTCATCCTGGTCCGTGCGTGCTGTCGACATCCTGAACGCCCCCTCGTGCGGCTCCCGTCGGGGAAGCCTAGCGGGTTGCAGCCACCTCGATGCTGGCGGCACCCTTCGGCGCGCTCCGGATGGCAGCCGCGTACGCGGCCCGGGTCTCATGGGCAACGTCACTCCAGCGTCGACGGGGACCGGCAGCCCTCGCTTGCGCGGCGCGCGTCACCTGGGTCGCCACCGGGCCACCCGACCAGAGTGCCACGATGGCCGCCGCCAGGCGGCCCGGGTCCTGGGGCTCCACGATGATGCCCGCCGGGCCTACGATCTCTGGCAGTGCTCCCGCCCGGGAGCAGATGACCGGCACGCCAACGGCGAGTGCCTCGTGGGCGGACATTGCCGTGGCGTCGGAAAGTGCGGGTTGCACATGACCCACGGCGGCCGCCTCCAGGGCGGCGCGGTGACCCACCGCGAGGGGTGGCGTCAGGCGCACGAGGTCCCGCACCCCATGGCGTTCGGCAAGCCGCATCACCTGGGTCCGGGCCTCGGGATCATCGCCTGCGGCACCCACCAGGACCACGCAGGGCAGCTCGTCCCCGGTCGTGCCGCGGTCGCGCAGTGCGCGCACGGCGGCGAGCAGCGTGGGCAGGTCCGAGCGGGCGTCGTATCTGCCACCGACCACGAGGTAGCGCTTCGGGATGCGATAGGCATGGAGCAGCCCGTGGAGCAGCGCCGGTTCCGGCGGGCCCGGCCGGAAGGCATCGTCAGCGGCCAGGGGCACGACCGCGATGCGTTCAGGATCCAGGTCCAGCAGGCGCGCAGCGGCATCTGCCGTGGCTCGTGAAGCGACGAGGATCCGGGCAGCCTGCCGCAGGCCGGTGACCCGGGACCGGTGGCCAAAGCGGGCAGCGACTGTTCGGGCATAGCGCTCCGGTAGCTCCCAGGGCGCCAGGTCCAGGAGCGTGGCCACGACCGGCAGCGCCGAGCGCGTGGGCATGGCACCGCCCGCCGTGTGGAACACGATGCCGCTGGCGGCCGGGTCCATGGATCGGACGCGCGTCTCAGCGCCGCGCAACAGCAGCGCGTCGAGTGGCAGGCCCAGTGAGCGCAACGGCCGCGTCGAGGGCATCAGCCAGCGACGACCAGCGACCCGCAGCCCGTGATCCTCGAGTTCCATGATCGGGTCGGGGCGCCGTCGGCGGAGGACGACGATGAGCTCCTCACCGGGCAGCGGTGCGACGGCATACGCCTCCAGGAGCGCTCGTAAGTAGGCCGCCGTGATGGGTGCCCGTTCGGGCTCCTGGAGCAGTCGCAGGTCGATGACGACGGTGGCGCCTGCTGGGCGTTCGACTGCCTGCGCCGTCAGGTCGCCCAGACGCACCATCAGGAGCCGGAGGCGGCTGGCCGTTCGAGCTTCGCAGTCGGCCCGCGCCCGCGGATCTCGTCCCAGCGCAGCTGGAGCACGACCCGCAGGGCCTCACCGATGATGCCCCGCGACATCTTGCTCACGCCCACGCGGCGGTCCGTGAACACGATGGGCACTTCCACGACCCGTGCCCCGGCCCGGCTCGCGAGGTAGGTGGTCTCGATCTGGAACACATAACCGCCCGAGTGGACGCGCTGCCAGTCGACGACCTCGAGCGCCTCCCGCCGCCATGCCTTGAAGCCGCCGGTCAAGTCATGCGGCGACAGCCACAGGACCACCCGCGCGAACACGGATCCGCCCCGGGAGATGACGCGCCGGGCGACGCCCCAGTCGACGACGCCACCGCCAGACACGTATCGGGAGCCGATGGCCAGGTCTGCACCATCGGGTCGTGGTGCGTCCAGACCGCCGGCCAGGGCGTTCACGAGCGGTGGTAGGTAGTCGGGCGAGTGCGACCAGTCAGCATCCATCTGGACGATGCGCCTGGCACCGCCTGCGAGGGCCAGGGAGAAGCCATCGATGTACGCCTTGCCCAGGCCTTCCTTGCCCGGCCGATGCCGGACCCGGACACGTGGCTCGGCAGCCGCCAGTCGGTCGGCAAGGTCACCGGTGCCATCCGGGGATGAGTCATCAACGACCAGCAGCGTGGCACCCGGCAGACGCTCCAGGATCGCGCCGGCGATACCCTCAAGATTGTCGATCTCGTTGTAGGTCGGTAGCACGACCCAGGTGTCGGCGAACGTCGCGTCCAGCATCAGCGCAGTCTACCCGGCGCGCTCATCGCAGCGGCGTGGACCTACTGGATGGCGCCCTTCCAGCTGGAAGACTGCTTGCCGCCCAGCTCGTCCGTACCGGAGACGATGAACGTGGCGGTCCCTGCCTTGCCCGGGCGAGCCTTCCAGATGGCCGACCAGCGGTTGGTGGTCACCTTCTTGAGCGTCAGCTTGTACGCGGCCATGCCCGGCTGCTTGACCGTGATGGTGGGCGCCACCTTGTGTGACTCGGCGGCGTACACCGCGAACGTGTTCCACTGGCCGGGTCGCTGGACGAAGTCGCCGACCACGCTGTAGGGCATCACCCGGATGGTGACCTGGTGGCTGTACGCGCCCTTGGAGGTCGTGGCCGTGACCATGGAGGTGTAGACGCCATTGGGCACGTAGACCCCGGCGTCGTCCTTGCCGTCCCAGGTCCAGGTGGTGGTACCGCGGTTCACTCGCTCGTTGTCGATACCGGTGCGCACGACGTCGCCGTGGGCATCAAGGATGCGCCATCGGACGTGCGCGTTGGCGCGCACGGCGACGGACTGCTTCGCCGACTGGGCGAGGCTGTCACCGTCCGAGGCATGCACCAGCACCCGCGACGTGACGGGCACCTTGATGGCCGTCAGGACCTTGACGCTGGTCGTCTTGCTGTTGCCGCCGACCACCTGGACCTTGACCGCGTAGGTACCGTCCGGAGCGATGGCCCCGGAGTTCATCTTGCCGTTCCAGACGAGGCTGGAGGAGCCCCGCTTGCCGGCGACCGAGAACGTCCGGATGACGGTGTCGGACGAGTCCGCCACGGTCACCCTGAGCTTGGCGGCCGCCGTGGACTTGTAGTGCAGCGTCAGGCTGTCGCTGGTGCCATCACCGTTGGGCGTGAACACGGGTAGCGACTCGTCGCCGGCGGGGATGGTGCCCTCAGCCTGGGCGGCCCGCAGCGTCGTCAGGGCAGGCGCTGCGGTGGGCGATGGGGTCGGCGTCGGATCAGGCGTGGCCGTCGGGTCAGGCGTCGGCGTCGGGTCAGGCGTCGGCTCAGGCGTGGCCGTCGGATCGGGGGTCGGTGTCGGGGTGGGTCGCGGAGTCGCGGTCGGGGTCGGTCGCGGAGTCGCCGTGGGGGTGGGGGTCCCGCCCGTGGATGCACCGGCCTTCCAGGTGGAGGCCTTCAGGGTGAGGTCGCCGGCGATGGCGCGGACATACCCGAAGCGGACCTGGCCGGAGCCGTTGGGGTTCTGGATGTTCCTGGTCTTGCCCGCAAAGCCATTCAGCCACGCGACATCTGGCCTGTACCGGTCCCAGCTGGCAGGCGGCAGCTTGCCCGGATAGGCGAGGTCGGGGTCCAGGTGGACCTGGCCGCTGCTGCGCAGGCCGGAGCCATCTGAGCGACGGGTGATGTAGAAGTCGGTCGTCCCGATGCCGCCGTAGTTGGGCAGGTACGACCCCAGCCACGAGCCGGTGTTCGCACCGTAGGATTTCATGAACGCCTGGTCCATGGTCGCGGTGGAGGTCATGAGGGTCGTGAACAGCGTCTTGGTGGTCAGGTCGAAGCTCTGACTCTGGAGCGCCATGACCACGCTGGGGTGGCTGCCCGAGGGCGAGGAGGTGCTGGCCAGGAAGCCTCGCGCGAAGTTGTCGACGTGATCGATGGCCAACTCGTACGTCGGGATCGGGTCGGCGTCTTCGCTGTTGCCGGCGGTATTGCACATGTGGCTCAAGACCACGATGGCATTGGGCGCCAGGTGCAGGTTGGTGACGACCCAATCGGCGCCGTAGTACTTGAGTGACGAACTGCCGTAGCTGGCGTTCAGGCCCAGACCGTGTGCCGTGGCATCGTTCCCGTCGTTGGGGTCCGCGCCTGCGGCCCTGCCGGTCGACGTCTGATGGGGATAGCCGTTGCCGTGCATCAGGGCTACGAACAGGTCCGCGCCCTTGGCTGCGGTCTTCACCGTCGCGGCATCCGCGTAGGGCGTGTATACCTTGCACACGTTCATGCCAGCGTTGGTCGCGGCGGTGCCGATCTTGTTCGCCCAGTCCGTGAAGCGAGCCGTGGAACTGCCGACCGGCCCGACCACGATGACCGCCTTGTAGGCGCCCTGACCGGTGCAGATCGTGCCGCTGCCGTTGGTGGCGTCGGAGACGTCGGCCGCTCGCGCCGGGGTGGTCGGCTGGGCAGCCGCACGCACCTGGGATACGAGCATGGTGGACAGCACCAGCATCGACGCCATGACGGTGGCGGCGATGGCTGCTGGGCGTCGCGAGGCACGTCGCGGCGCAGCATGGGCGAGCTGCATCGAAGGTCACTCCGGTATCTCTGGGGCACATCACGCCCGGAGGGACGTGTTGGTTACTCCACACAGACTCGCTTATGTGAAGCAACCTTATCCATACCCGCATGGTCCCGGGCCGGATGGCCCCATGGTGCCCCGACGGCGGCGATATGGCAAGCGCGGGTGGGTCGCGGCGCGGGTCCTGTCGGGTGTACTCCGGGTCGGTGATGTGGGGTGCGGCATGGAGCCCGGGCCCCCTGGGGCATGACCGGGGTACTAGCGGGGTACCCCCGGGGTGGCCGCGCGTGGTGCGCGAGTGGTGCGCGACGATGCCATGCGATGTGGTTGCGACCGCAGCAACGTGCTTCGTTCGGACCCGGCGCGTGCGGGGTCGGGACCGACGTCAGCGCTTCGTGGGCTTGGGCGTCTTCTGGCGTGGCGCAGGTGTCGGCGTCGGATCCGCGGCCGGGCCATCGGTCGGCCCGGCGTCCGGTGGCGGTGTGGACCCCGGCAGCTGTGGGGGCACGAAGTCGGTGATGATGAGGACCGTCTCGAGCGAGTCAAGGTCCGCTGCCGGATCGACCAGTGCGGTACTCACGATGCTGGTCTGCGACTGGTTCACGCCGATGATGCGGCCGATGACGATGTCCTTCGGGAACTGGGACTTGAGGTCCTTGCCAAAGCCGCCCGAGGTGACGATGGTGTCGCCCTCGGCGATCTCGTCCGTCGCGCGCACGTTGCCCATGTCCAGGGGCGCCGACAGGTTGCCGCGCACCTCCCCCGTGGCGCGGGTCCGGATGTCCCGGCCGATGACCAGGGAGCGGGTGTCGTTGAGCAGTCGGATGGTGGCGTAGTTGCGGCCGACCTCCTGGACCTGGCCCGCCAGCGCGCCACCAGGGGCGAGCACCGTGGCGCCCAGCACGATGCCCGCATCACTGCCCTTGTCCACGGTGATGACCCGTTCGGCGCCGGTGGCATCGCTGTAGATGACATCGGCCGCCACGGTCTTGTGATCGAAGGAGGACTTGGTCCGGAGCAACTCGGCCTGGCGCTGGTTCTCGATCAGCAACGGCGGGATCTGGAGGTTCTCCTGCTCCAGCTGCGAGACGCGACTGGCGAGGGCCGTGTTCTCCTGGCGCAGCTGGTCGATCTCCGCGAACGCAGAGAACAGCGATCCGACGGACCTGGCACCGCCCGAGAGCGCCTCCTGGACCGGCGCGAGCGCGAAGTTGACGCCGCCACGCAGGTCGCGCAAGGGCCGCGAGTCGCTGAACGCGAGCAGCATCAGGCTGACGGCGATGAGCACCACGTAGGTCACGATGTGACCTCGAGCCTGTCGGTCACGCAGCATGGTGGACGCTCCTGGTGCTGCCCGGCCACGTGGGACCGGCGGCGGAACGGGTCAGGTCAGCGGGGCGAGCGGGAATACGTCTCCGCGACGAGCGCCCGCTCCATGATGGGATCCTCGAGCCGCTCGAGCACGATACCCGTGCCGCGTGCCACACACGTGAGCGGATCGTCGGCGATGTGGACGGGCATCAGGGTCGCCTCCGCGATGCGCCGGTCGAGGCCCTGGAGCAACGCCCCGCCACCGGCCAGCACGATGCCCTGGTCCATGATGTCCGCCACCAGCTCCGGCGGCGTCTCCTCGATGGTGTCCTTGATGGTCTCCACGATCTGGGCGACCGAGATCTCGATGGCCTCCCGGACCTGGTCCGCGGTGATCTCCACCGAGCGCGGCAGGCCGGTCAACAGGTCTCGACCACGGAACGTGACGTGCTGCTCGTCATGAGGACCCGGGTATGCCGAGCCGATGGCGATCTTGATGTCTTCCGACGTCCGCTCGCCGACCAGCAGGTTGAACTCGCGTCGGCCGTACGCGATGATGTCCTGGTCCAGCTCGTCGCCACCGATGCGGATGCTGCGCGCGACCACGATGCCGCCAAGGCTGATGACCGCGACCTCCGTGGTGCCACCGCCGATGTCCACGATGAGTGATCCCGTGGGCTCGCCGATGGGTAGGCCGGCGCCGATGGCGGCCGCCATGGGCTCCTCGATGAGGCGCGCCCAGCGGGCACCGGCATTGAGAGCCGCGTCACGGACGGCCCGCTTCTCCACCTCGGTCACACCCGACGGGATACCCAGCAGCATCCGCGGCCGGGGGATGAGCCCCACCCGGTCATGCACCTTCTGCACGAAGTACTTGATCATCTGCTCCGTGACGTCGAAGTCGCTGATGACCCCGTCCCGGAGCGGCCGCACGGCGATGATGCTGGCGGGTGTCCGGCCGACCATCCGCTTGGCCTCCGCACCGACCTCCAGCACCTTCTTGGTCCGCGCATCGATGGCCACGACGCTGGGCTCGCTGATGACGATGCCGCGTCCGCGGACGTGCACCAGGGTGTTGGCGGTCCCGAGATCGATCCCGATGTCCCGGGAGAACCGGCCAAGGAAGGCGTCGAACATGGTTTGGGGTGGACCCCTCTGGGATGTCGGGCGGGCGCGTGAGCCGTGTAGCCGCGTCCCGTGGCCGCTGGGCAGTCACGAGTCGTGATCGAGCGCCAAGGGAGTATACCGGCGCGCTCCGGACTCCCCGACAGGAGCACGGGGCGTGCCAGTGGCGGGCTCGCGGGGGAGGCGGAGCCCGGAGTGGCCGCCGGCGCGCGGTCCCCGTGGGCCCGGCCCCGGGCCCGGGCCGGCGCCTCCTGAGGTCTGGCCGGCCGGTCTCGGCCCGGTGCCTCCTGGGGTCTGGCCGGCGCCGGCCTCGGCTCTGAGTCGCCCAGCGACTGAACGAACCAACATGGACGTCGCGGAGCCGCGGATCCAGCCGATTCGCCCTATTCCTTGGCTGATCCAGTGGTCCGACGCCTGAGACTGCTAGCGGCAGGCCGATCGTTGGCCGGTTCAGTCGTCCCGCGACTGACGACGCCATCGGGGAGCGCCGATCTCGATGAGCCGGCCTGGACGGACCGATGGTGCCTGCCACACTGCCAGCTATGGGTCATTGCCGATCGTCGCGGGTGATGGGGTGTGGTTCAGCGTCCGATACGAACCCGGCGCTGTCATCCGCGACGAGTTGGAACGGGTCATCGTCGGGGAGGGAGACCACGTCACCCTGCCCCAGGTCAGGCGGGACGAGGCGATCGGTACCTTCGACGATCCATACGTCGCGCAGGGCCTGGAGTTCCAGGGATGCTATCCCGACTACCCCTGACGGATCGAGCGCCGGTGGATCGAGCGCCGGTGGATCGAGCG
>JBBQNA010000045.1:0-17804 GCA_038329515.1 Candidatus Limnocylindrales bacterium
GCCAGCTCGGCCGAGACGAGCGCACGGTGGAGCCCCTCGCCAGTGAACGGATCGAGGAAACCCGCGGCATCGCCGACCAACAGCCAGCCGGGACCGGCGCGGCGCGTCACGCGATGGCCGAGCGGCCAGGCGCCGGCAACGGTGTCGAGCGGCTCTCCGTCACGCCAGCCGGCGGGATCGCCGTCCGTCGGCGGGATGGCCGCAACGATCGAGTCGGCGACCGCGCGCGCCCCATCCCGGATGAGCCGCGGCCGCCACGAACGCCCGAGGACGATGCCGATGTTGACACGCCCGCCGGCCACCGGCGCGATCCCGATGTACCCGTCGCGGAGCACGCGCATCCGGGCGTCGCGGCAGGCGATCGGGTCGGTATCGGTGAGGTGGTAGGTGAGCCCGACGCGCGGGTCGAGACGGGCCGGGCGGGCGACGCCGGCCGATCGGGCCACGGCCGAGTGGAGCCCGTCCGCCCCGACGATCACCGATGCCCGAAGCGTCGTCCGCTCACCGTCCGGTCGCCGGACCTCGAGCACGCCGGAGTCGAGGTCGGCACCCGTCACACGCCAGCCGCGTCGGAGGTCTCCCCCGGCCGTGACGGCCAGATCGAGCAGCGCCGGGTCGAGCCGCGACCGGTCGACGCCGACCGCCGGTTCGCCGCCGGCGTCGGCGCCGTAGGTCAGGCGAAACGTCGCGCCGGAGCCGGTCTCGACCCGCATGGCTGGGATGGGCCGGGCCACCGAGGCCAAGGTCGCCGCGTCCAGCCCGGCGCGGCGGAGCGCCACGACGGCAGCCGGCGAGGTGAAGACCCCGCCCGCGCGCCACTGCCAGGCTGGGGCGCGCTCGAGGATCGCTACCTCGTGGCCGGCCCGCGCCAGGTATGCGCCGAGGACCGCCCCGGCTGGGCCGCCACCGACGATCGCCACGCCGAGTCGCTCGACGGACCGCCTTGACCCGGGCCGCGCCGCCGTCGCCCCATCGGTCGGATCCCTCACTCGCCCGCGCCCTCAGGGTCCGTCGATCCGCTGCGGCCGGGCCCGTCGGCGGCCGGGACCGCCGCGATCGCGTAGCGCTGGCCGAAGGCGCCACGGATCGTCCGGACGGGCGCCAAGCCGGCGGACCGCAACAGACCGGCGATCTCGGGCACCCGGTACGAGCGTCGCACCGAGAGCGGGGCGTCGTTGCGGGTGAACCGGTTCCGCGTCAGCAGGTGCGCGAGCAGCCAGGCACCCAGCCAGCCGAGCCGGCTCCGATCGAGGTCGTTGACGACCACCCCGAGCCGCGACACGCGGGCCATCTCGCGGAGCAGTGCGACCGCCGCCTCGGGCTCGAGGTGGTGGAGGACCAGCGAGGCATGCGCGACATCGAACGCGCGATCGGCGTACGGGAGGGCCAGCCCGTCTCCGACGTGGAGCTCGAGCCCAGGCGTCGCCGAGAGGGCCGGATTTGCCAGCGCGGCCGCCGCCAGGACCTCGGGCCGGCTGTCGATGCCGACGACCGCGAGCCCACGCCCGCGCGCCGCCGCGCGTTCGAGCAGCGCCACCGGGATGTCGGCGCCGCCGGTCCCGACGTCGAGGACGGTCAGCTGGTCGCGATGCGCCGCGAGCGCTTCGATGGCGGTGGCGCTCAGCGTGACGCCGCCGAGCCAGCGGTTGACCCGGCGCAGGTCGCGCAGGTTCGCCACAAGAGCCGCGGGATCGTCGAGCGGCCCGTCGAGCAGCTCGAGGGAGTCGATACTGCGCTCCATCCGATGCAGGGTACGCCGCCCTCGTAGGATGGATGCCGTGATCATCGTCGCCGGGGAGGTCCTCGTTGACCTCGTCATCCAGCCTGATGGGACGATCCGTGCCACCCATGGCGGCGGCCCGTTCAACGCCGCGCGCACGATCGGGCGCCTCGGTGGTGCTGTCACGTTCCTTGGCCGGCTCTCGACAGACCGGTTCGGGCACGATCTTCGAGCGGCGCTGGCCAGTGACGGTGTCGACCTGTCGATGGCCGAGGCCACGGATGCGCCGACCACGCTCGCGATCGCCGACCTCGATGACGACGGGGCCGCGACCTACCGATTCCACACTGCCGAGACCGCCGCGCCGGAGTTGTCGAGGTCGGCCGTCGAGGCCGCCCTGGCGACACGTCCCGCTGCCTTCCATCTCGGGACGCTCGGACTCGTCCTCGAGCCGATGGCCACGGCTCTGGCGGATGGTCTTGCATCGGCCGACCCGCGAACGCTGGTCATGGTCGACCCGAATTGCCGGCCGCTCGCGATCCGCGATCGTGCGGTCTATCTAGAGCGGCTCTCCGCAGTGCTCGCCCGGTCCGACGTCGTCAAGGTCAGCACGGACGACCTCGCCTATCTCTACCCGGACCGGCTGCCCGGCATCGCGATCCGAGCGCTTCTCGACAGAGGTCCGACGATCATCCTCGTCACGGACGGCTCACGGCCGGTCCACGTGGTCTCCGCTGCGGCCTCACTCGAGATCCCGGTGCCTTCGGCCCGGGTGGTGGACACGATCGGGGCAGGCGATGCGTTCGGGGGCGGTTTCCTTGCCCGCTGGATCGAGCGAGGCGCTGGCCGGGACGAGCTCGTCGATGCCGCGATCCTTCGTGATGCGGCGACCTTCGCCATCGAGGTCGCGAGCCTCACCTGCCAGCGGCCCGGCGCCGACCCACCCCGGCGCGCCGAGCTCGGGCGCTCGTCGGGCTAGCGCCAGCGGCTACCCTGTCCGGCATGCCGAACGCCGTCCGCCGCCTGGTCCCGCTCTGGTTCGCGATCCTGCTGCTCGCCGCCACCGCACCGGGCGCCGCCGCGGCCACGATCGACTTCCCGAACCAGAGCCTCGGCAACCGAGGTGTCGATGTCCGGGCAGCCCAGGGCCTGCTCCGGGCGCACGCCATCCCGCTCGCCATCGACGGTGTCTTCGGGACGACGACGCGCGACGCGGTCATGACCTTCCAGACGGCCAACGGGCTGACCGCCACTGGAGTCGTGGGTGGCTCGACCTGGGCAAAGCTGATCATCGGGCTGCGGCCGGCCGCCACCGGCGAGGCGGTCAAGGTCATCCAGCGCCAGCTCAATGCCAAGCACCATGGCGGATTGACGGTGAACGGCGTCTTCGGCTCGGCGACTCGGACAGCGGTCATCAGCTTCCAGCGCCACATGGGGATGACGGCGACCGGCAATGTCGGCGCGGCGACCTGGCGCAAGCTGCTGTGGCACTTCGACTACCCAGCGTTCAATGCCACGAGCCTGTGTGACTACAGCGTCGGCAATGGCCGGGCGAACTGGGGGACGGGCGCGGCGATCGCCCAGGTGGAGGCGGCCGCGAGGGCATTCGCGGCGCTGGGCCACGGCCGCGTGGTGATCGGTGATGTCAGCCGCGAGCATGGCGGCAACATCCCCCTCCACGAGACCCACGAGGTCGGGCTCGACGTCGATCTCCGGCCGATCCGCGACCACGAGAACCAATGCACGTGGGGGACCAACTGGCGCCTGGCGTCTTACGACCGGAGCGCCACCCGGGCCCTCATCAAGGCCGTCCGGGCCGCCGCGCCGGGACACGTCAAGCTCATCTACTTCAACGATCCGGTGCTCATCCGCGAGGGTCTGACGACCTGGTTCTCGGGACACGACGACCATCTCCATGTTCGCTATTGCGAGGCGTCGTACTCGATCGCGCGCTACCGCTGCTGAACAGACGCGCCCGCGGGCACGACCTGACCCGAGTGCCATAATGGCGACCATGGCTACCGACACCAAGCACAGCCTCGTTCCGAGCGTTGACCGGTCGCCTTCGAGCTGGGGCCTCGGCGACGGCCAGGCCATCCCGTGGGAGTACGCGCCGGCCCCCGAGTCGCGGGATGTGGTCAGCATCGCGGACCGCTACGACCTGTTCATCGGCGGCCAGGACGTCCGGCCCCACGGCGGGAAGACGTTCATCACCCTTGACCCTGCAACCGAGGAGCCCCTCGCCGCGATCGCCATGGCGGACACGGTCGACGTGGACCGCGCCGTGGCCGCCGCACGTTCGGCGTTCGAGACCAGCTGGGGTCGGATGCCCGGCCGTGAACGCGCCAAGTACCTCTATCGCATCGCACGCATCCTCCAGGAGCGCAGTCGCGAGTTCGCGGTCCTCGAAACCCTCGACGGCGGCAAGCCCATCAAGGAGTCGCGCGACGTGGATGTGCCGCTCGCGGCGGCACACTTCTGGTACTACGCAGGCTGGGCGGACAAGCTGGAGTACGCGTTCCCCAACCGCGACCCGAAGCCGCTGGGTGTCGCGGCGCAGGTCATCCCCTGGAATTTCCCGCTGCTGATGCTCGCCTGGAAGATCGCGCCCGCGCTCGCTGCCGGCAATACGGTGGTGCTCAAGCCGGCCTCCGCGACACCGCTTTCGGCGCTCCTGTTCGCCGATGTCTGCCGCCAGGCGGACCTGCCACCGGGTGTCGTGAACATCATCACCGGCCCCGGCGAGATCGGTCTCGCGCTCGTCTCACATCCGGGTGTGGACAAGGTCGCGTTCACGGGCTCGACCGCCGTTGGCAAGGAGATCGGGCGTGCCATCGCCGGGTCGGGCAAGGCGCTCACGCTGGAGCTGGGTGGCAAGGCCGCCAATATCGTGTTCGACGATGCACCCTTCGACCAGGCCATCGAGGGTGTCATCAACGGCATCTTCTTCAACCAGGGCGAGGTCTGTTGCGCCGGCAGCCGATTGCTCATCCAGGAATCCATCGCGGAGCCGTTCGTGGCGCGCCTCAAGGAGCGGCTCTCCACGCTGCGGGTCGGTGACCCCATGGACAAGAACACCGATGTCGGCGCCATCAACAACGCCGCCCAGCTGGCGCGCATCGAGGAACTCATCGCGGCGGGTGTCGCCGAGGGTGCCGAGATATATCAGCCGGCCTGCGAGCTGCCCGCCCGGGGATACTTCGTGCGCCCCACGCTGTTCACCAATGTCTCCCAGTCGAGCCGCATCGCGCGCGAGGAGATCTTTGGCCCGGTGCTCTCGGTCATCACGTTCCGGACACCGGAAGAGGCCATCGAGAAGGCGAACAACACCGCGTACGGCCTCTCGGCGGGTGTCTGGACCGAGAAGGGGAGCCGCATCCTGGCCATGGCCAGTCGCCTGCGGGCGGGTGTCGTGTGGGCGAACACCTTCAATCGATTCGACCCCACGAGCCCCTTCGGTGGCTACAAGGAGTCCGGCTTCGGACGCGAGGGTGGCCTCCACGGCCTGCTGGCCTACATGGATACCGACGCATGACCGACGACCTGACGACAGAGCGCATCGAGGTCCGCAAGACCTACAAGCTGTACATCGGTGGACAGTTCCCTCGCTCGGAGTCTGGCCGCTCGTATGTCGTGCGGTCACCGGACGGGACGCCACTCGCCAATGCGGTGCGTGGTTCGCGCAAGGATGTCCGGGACGCAGTGCGCATCGCGCGGGGAGCGGCCGCCGGCTGGGCCGCCAAGACCGCCATGAACCGGGGCCAGGTGCTGTACCGCGTCGCTGAGCTGCTGGAGGGTCGCATGGGCCAGGCGGCGGACGAGGTCGCGCGCGCCGAGGGCCTGGCCGCGAAGGACGCCCGGGAGCAGGTCGAGCGATCGGTCGATCGACTGGTCTGGTACGCCGGCTGGGCCGACAAGCTGAGCCAGGTGCTGGGTACCGTGAACCCTGTCGGGGCGAGCTACTTCGACTTCAGCTTCCCGGAGCCGACCGGCGTGGTGGGTGTCATCGCACCCGAGGCGTCGTCGCTGCTGGGGCTCGTGTCCCGTCTGGCACCCGTCGTGGTCGGCGGCAACACCGCGGTCGTGCTGACCTCCGAGACGCGTCCCTTGCCCGCCATCACGCTGTCCGAGATCCTGGCCACGAGCGATGTGCCGGGAGGTGTCATCAACATCATCTCGGGGCGGCGGGTAGAGCTCGTGCCCTGGCTGGCGGGGCATATGGACGTCAACGCCATCGATGCCTTTGGCGTCCCCGACGACCTGCGGGTCAAGCTGGAGCAGGCAGCCGTGGAGAACATGAAGCGCGTGGCGAGGCCGCCCCGCGCCGGCGCTGGCGACTTCGACTGGCTCGATGACACACGAGCCCAGCGGCCGGAGTGGATCGCCGCATTCCTGGAGATCAAGACGGTCTGGCACCCCATCGGGATGTAGGAGGTCACATGTCGCGTGGTGCTCGGTCGGCGTTGCTGACCATGGTCGTGGGCTCGATGTTGTTGCCGCAGTCTGTCGGCGCCCAGTCGCCCGAGCCGGTCGCGGCGACACCGAGTCTGCGCATCGTGCTGCCACCGACGGTGGCACCCCTCGTCGACGTCTACCTTGACGGTGTTCCACTGGCGGACCTCACCGACTTCGCCCCTGTATCCGCATCCGCCTACGCCGGGGTGCCCGTGGGCGAGCACGAGGTGGATGTGTTCCCGGACGGCGTCGATCCACTGCGATCCGAGCCGCTTGTGACGGCGGCCATCGATTTCGGTGTTGATGGTGCGCGGACACTGGCCGTGCGTGGCGACGGCACAGCCATGGTCATCGACGACACGGCACTGCCGCCCGCCACGGGTGCATCCCTGCGATTGGTGAACCTGGATACGGACGCCGGTCCGGTCGACGCGTGGCTCGGTGATCGGCCCCTGGCGCTGGGATTGTCCAGCGACTTCCCCTCAAGCCGTTTCCCCGTCGACGCGGGGTCGGCCACACTGACCTCGAATTCGCCCGGCGACCGACTGTCGCTGTTCGCGAGCGAGGATGTGGTCCTGGGCGAGGGAACCGTGACGACTGCCTTCATGGTGCCGACCGCCGATCGGGCGGTCTGGTTCCTGGCGTCTGACGGTGCCTCTGAGCCCGATGTCACACCGAGTGCGTCCCCAGCAGCGAGTGCGTCCCCAACGCCGAGTACGTCCCCAGCACCAAGCGCGACCCCAACGGCGAGGCCGACCCCCAGGCCGACCCCGACGCTCACGCCCACCACACGGCCATCAACCGCGTCCGACGCCCTGGAGTGGCGCTCCCTGCCGGTCTATGAATGTGGCCTCAGCATCGCATTCGGCGGGGACGACCGGCCGTCCGTGACCCGGCCCATCGGCGCGGCGGCGGCGCGCATCCCAGCCAGCGCCCGGCGCGGCCTCGCCCTGTTCCACTACCCCGTCGTGGCGGACTACGACTCGACCACGGGTTGGGCGCTTGGTCCCGATGGCTGGACCTGTGATCGGTTCCTGCTCGGTGATGTTGACGGCTCCCGGAGCACGCTGGCCATCCACTCGGCCGGCAGCACGCAGCCAGCGATCGGGTCCCGTGGGGGTCGCTACATCGCCTACGCCACGACGGAGTCGTCCGACTTCACGGCCTCCGGCGACACCGTGGTCACGAGCTACGGCGTACCGGGCACCACGGCCTGTGCCTACTTCCGTCGTCTCCGGACCCAGGAACCCGCCATCTGCCGCGGTGTCCGTGCGCGGACCGGTGACCGCAGCGTCCCGCGACGGAGCGCCGACGGCACCACGTGGCTGGGCTTCTCCACCGACCGTGGCGGTGACCGGGTGCTCGGAGCCACGGGCATCGACTGCGACACGGACGGCTGCCTGCCGCACCTCGTGGAGTGCAAGCTGCGACCGGAAGGTCGAGCACTGTGTCGGGCGACGCTGCAGGTGATGCTCGACCCGGACCGTGTGCGTGTCGAGCGCGCCAGCGCGCAACTGGCCTGCCCGGGCTCGGTCGCCATCATCCGGGCCGGCACCGGCGGCCGACCGCCTGAGGACTACAGCAGCGCCGCTGTGGTCCGGACGCTGCGTGGCGAGCACGACCTCATCGTGGACAGCGTGCCCGTCGCCACGACCGGCATCCGCTACCCGGCGTTGTGCGGCCAGCCCTCGGATCGGCTGTGGTACCGGGTGCGCAGCGTCGATGGGGCACGGGTCAATGGCTGGATCGCGATGCCGCTGCTGGTCGTCTTCGGGCACGACTGAGCGTCAGGGGCGCTTGTCGCGCGGCACCCACTCGTTGGCGCGCCTGCCGTCCTGAGCGAGGCGGGCCGTCTCGTCGATGCGCTTCGCGCGCGTGCCGGGCTGCTTCGCCTGCACGATCCACTGCAGCATCCCCTTGCGCGCCGAGGGCGGAAAGGCGTCCCACTGCTCACTCGATCCGGGGAACGCCCCGAACGCAGCGGTCAGGTCATCGGGCACGACGAGGTCCTCGACATCGTCCAGCAGGGTCCAGGAACCGTCCGCCCTGGCGGCATCGATGAGCCGCTGCCACGCTTGCGGGGTGCGAACCACAGCTCGGTCCGCTCGGCGTCGACGGAGCCGCCCGTGCTGTCGATCCAGCCGTATCGCAGTGCCTCGATGACCGCGTCCTCGTAGGCCAGTACCGGCCGGCCGCTGCGGGCTCGCCAGGTGACCAGCCACACGCCGGTGGTCCGGGTGTGGTTCGCGGCCAGCCATGCGGCCCATGCCGCGGCGCTCTCCGCCTGCACCCGCTCGGCGTCATCGCGCGTGGTGGCCATCACGACTCCCAGCGGAAGTAACGGGCGGAGATGAGGAAGCTGACGATCAGCCACGGGCCAAGGATGAGTCCGTCCGCCCACAGCGGCGCGAACGGCACCCCGCCGGCCATCACCTGCCGGAGCGCGTCAGCGAGGTAGGTCAGCGGCAGCAGTGCCGCGACCGGCTGCAGGAACGAGGGCATGAGGGCGATGGGGAAGAAGATGCCCGACAGGAACATGAGTGGGAACTGGACCACGCTGGTCATGCCGTTGGCGGCCTCCTCCGTGCGCGCGAACGAGGCGATCACGTAGCCGATGGAGATGAAGGTCGCGTTCCCGGACGCTGATGACAGGCGTCGTGTCGTCCATGGACCGGATGGTGGCACAACTGACGCCGGCCCCGCCGATGCGAAAGGGCAAGCTGACCCAGATCGGCAAGAACGGGCAAGCCGGCCTTGCTCAACCGCTCCGCGAAGTGACCGACGAGCGGCGCGTCGTCCTACGAAGCTCGTGATGCAGCCCTGACCCACGCGCGAGCGGCACGTCGTGTCGCGTACAGTCGTCGTGACCTCCCCGCACGGAGCCGTGGCAGATACCCGATCCGTTCGAGTTCCAGTACCTCGCCCGCGAGCCGGCCATGCCCCTCCGACGCATGGTCGAGTCCATCTGGTATGCCCGCGGCACCATCCCCTATGCTCGGGAGCGCATCGCACCTACCGGGTCCACGGTCGCCGTCATCGTGCTCGGCGATGCCATCATCGAGACCCCGGATGACGGCCACGGTCCGGCCTTCCGTGCCGAGCGCGGCTTCCTCATCGGGCCGCACGACCGTCCGGTCATCAATGCACCGACCGGTGAGACGTTCGCCGTCGGCGTCGTGTGCGCACCCATCGGCTGCGAGGCGGCGTTGGGCGTGGTCCCGGCCACGCTCCGCGGGCGCGTCGTCGACCTCGAGTCGGTCTGGGCGCCCGCGACCGGCCTGCGTGGAGACCTGCTCGAGGCGCACGAACCCGCGGCCATGCTCGACCTGGTCGAAGACTGGCTCTTCAGGGCGCCGACTCCGGTCGCCGGCCTCGACCGCTGCGCACGCGCAGTGGCCCTGCTGGAGGCGGATCCCACCCGGCCCATCGCCGAGATCGCGGCCAGCGTGGGAGTGTCACACGGCCATCTCGACCGTCAGTTCACCCGGATCGTTGGGCTCAGCCCGCGCGTCCTGGCTCGACTCCTGCGGATGCGTCGAATGCTCCAGGACATCGATGTGGCAGGCGATGTGCCCTGGGCCGATCTGGCCGCAGACCTTGGCTGGTTCGACCAGGCGCACCTCATCCGCGACTTCCGACGCCACACGGGCGTGACGCCGACGCAGTACATGGATGCGCAGCGACGGACGTTCATCCCGGGCGAGCCAGGGGATGCCGCCGGGTTCGTGCCGGAGGTCGTCGCCCTGCCCAGGTGAGATCCATGCAAGACGCCGGCCTGCTGCCCCGCCACGATGACACGCCCAGAGTCACGCAGGAGCGACGCAACCCATGACCGACCCCCAGGCGCAAGTAGCGACCCAGTTGCGCAACATCGAGGCGGCGACGGGAGTCACGCTGCCCGAGTTCACGGCGGCTGTGCGCGAGGCGGGACTCGAGCGGCACGGCCAGATCATGGACTTCCTCAAGACCCGATACGCCCTCAGTCACGGCAACGCAAACCGGGTGGCGCTGAGCGTCCGGGATGAGCTGGCAGGTGGGGCCCAGGGACCGGACGACCTCCTTGCCGCCCAGTACGCGGATGGCCGTGCCCAGCTGCGGCCGATCTACGACGCGCTCGCGTCCATCGCCCTGGGACTCGGTGGCGATGTCCAGCAGGTCATCCAGAAGTCGGCTGTGAGCTTCCGTCGGCGGCAGCAGTTCGCGCTGGTCCAGGTGCCATCCGCGAAGCGGGTCGAGCTGGGCCTGAACCTGGACGCCACGCCGGACGACCCACGGGTCGAGCCGATGTCGGGTATGTGCAGCCATCGTGTGCGATTGACCGAGCTCGCGGCGGTCGATGCCTCGGTGGCAAGCTGGATCCGCGCCGCCTACGAGCGCGCCGGCTGACCGTCCGGACACGCTCTTCTGATCGCGCGACCCAGGAGTGACTCCGCCTGCAGCGCGTTGCTGCCATCTGCATCGTGTCGAAGGAACACGCACACGTCCACGCCATCGTCCAGGAACGGCGCCAATCGGGCCGACCAGTCATCGAGGTCGGTCGCCGTATACGCCGTGCGGCGGAGCCGGAGGTAGAGCAGGGGGCCGATGCGCCGGATGATGGGCGGGTCCTCCAGCTCGTCGGTATCGGTCGTCACGAGCGCGACACCCCGTTGTCGCAACGCATCGTGGACGTCGTCGTCCTCCCAGGAGGCATGGCACAGCTCCATGGCCAGCTGCAGGTCCGCGGGCCACGCGTCCAGCAGTCGGGCGAGGGCGTCGTCATCGCGGGGTGTCGTGGCCTCGACCCGGAACAGGACGCAGCGCAGCCGCGCGCCAAACGGCCGATACGCGGCGGTCAGCCAGGGCACGCTCTCGGTGGCATCGGCGCGGAACGCGCGCCACGCGGCGCCACGCTGTGCCTTGACCACGAACCGGAACGTCTCGGGCGTGGCCGCCAGCCAACCGTCGATGGCCTTGGGGGTCGGCTGGCGATAGAACGTGTTGTTCAGCTCGACCGCGTTGAGGCGGCTCGAGTACGCTCGCAACAGGTCGACAGCACGTGTGCCCGGCGCGTAGAAGCGTGGCATCCAATCGGGATACGCAAACCCCGATGTGCCCACGTACAGCGTGCCCGGCGCCACATCACTCATGGCACCTCGTGGAATGTCATCGCGCTGCCTCCGTTGCGTGCCCCGCTGTGGTGGCTCGCCTGGCCCGCGCCCGCAACATGAGGCCCGTTCGGGGCCCCAGGAGCAGGGCCACCGCGAACAGCAGGGTCTCGAACATCACGATCGTGGCGCCTGCCGCCAGGTTCCAGTAGAAGCTGGTGTAGAGCCCGGCGATCGAGGCAGCCATCGACAGCACCACGGCCACCAGGACCAGCCGGTCGAACCGGGTGACCAGGAGTTGCGCGGTCGCTGCCGGCGTCACCAGCATCGCGACCACAAGGATGATGCCGACCGCCTGGATGCCGACCACGATGGTCACGCCAAGGAGCGCCAGCAACAGGTACTCCAGGGGGCCGACCCGGAGGCCGGAGGCCGCCGCCCCCAACGGGTCGAACGTGGCGTACAGCAGCTCCTTGCGAAGCACGCCGATGACCACCAGGACTGCGACTCCCAGCACGGCGATCTGGATCAGGTCGCCCGCCGAGATGCCCAGGATGTTGCCCAGCAGGTATCCCAGCAGGTCACCGGTGTACCCCTTGATGGTGCTCAGGAGCATGACCCCAAAGGCGAACGTGCCCGCGAACAGGACTCCCACCGACGTATCGAAGCGCAGCCCGCTGCGCCGCGCGACCCAACCGATGGCCAGCGCCGTGCCAACGGCGGCGACCGAGCCGCCAAGGTACAGAGGCAGGCCCAGCATGAACGCGATGACCAGCCCCGGGAACGCCGCATGGCTGACGGCATCGCCGATGAACGCCAGCCCTTTGAGCACCACGAAGGTGCCCATGACCGCGCACACGATGCCCACCATGAGCGCGGCGAGCAGGCCCCGCTGCATGAAGCCGTACGCCAACGGCCCGGTGATGAGGTCCACGATGTTCACCCTCCGGCACCGTCGTGGAAATGGCGCTCCTGGCCGGGTGCCTGGTCGTGGTGATGGGCGTCATCCAGGGCGAGCGCCGTGCCGCCATCGCCCTGGAGGATGAGCACGTGACCGCCGTACGTCTCGGCCAGCAATCGCTGATCGAGCACCAATCGGGCGGGACCGGTGGCCACCACGCGGCCGTTGATGAAGGCTACCTGGTGAAATCGCTGGGCGGCACACAGCAGGTCGTGGGTGGAGGCGACCACGGTGCGACCGGCCCGAGCCTGGGCGTCCAGCACGTCCATCAGCTCCTCCTGGGTCGTGGCATCGACCCCGGTCACTGGCTCGTCCAGCAGGAATACGTCGGGCTCCGCTGCGAGGGCCCGAGCCAGGAACACGCGCCGACGCTGGCCACCCGACAGGGCGCCGATCTGGCGTCCCCGGAGGTCCGACATCCGGACCGTTTCGAGCGCCTCGTCGACATGGTCACGGTCGATACCGGATGGCCTCCGGCCGATTCCGATGAGCGGGTAGCGACCCATCATCACGACGTCTGACACCGCCACCGGGAACTGCCAGTCGACCGATTCCGCCTGCGGCAGATAGGCCACCCGACGCGCGGCCTTGCCGACCGGTCGACCCAGCACTTCCACCCGTCCCGAGGTGGGCTGCAGCAGGCCCGCCATGACCTTCAGGAGGGTGCTCTTGCCTGCCCCGTTGGGCCCCACCACCGCGAGCAGCGATCCGGGCATCACCCGAAGCTCTACATCCGTGAGGGCTAGACGACCAGCGTACCCGGCGGACACATGTTCGAGCACGATGGAGGCGGGTGCGTCCGTCATCGCAGGGCGGCAGCGATCCGTTCGATGTCGGTCTGCATCATGCCCAGGTACGTGTCGGCGGGCGGCTCACCCAGCGAGTCGGTATACAGGTTGGTGACGATGCTGCTGATGCCTGCCTCCTGAGCGAGGGTCTGAGCAAGCTCCGGGTTGAACTGGGCTTCGCTGAACACCGCCGTCACGCCGGCGGACCGGACCTTGTCGACCAGTGCCGCCAGTTCCGCTGCGGTCGGCTCGGCGCCGACGTTCTCCAGGATGACCCCCACCAGCTCGAATCCATAGTGCTGCGCAAGGTACGGGAACGCGTCGTGGAATGTGACGAGCTTTCGGTTCCCCTCCGGGATGGTCGCCACGAGAGTCTGCAGTTGCCCATCCAGGGCGACCAGTCGCCGTGTGAAGTCGGCGCCGTTGGTCCCGTAATCGCCGCCGTGGTCCGGGTCCACGGTGCTCAGGGCACCAATGATGGTGGGCACGTAGTGCTGCGCCACGAGCGTGGGGTCGAGCCAGAAGTGCGGGTTCAGCTCACCGTCGACGGTCAGCGCCGGGATCCCCTCACCCAGCACCAGCCGCGGCGTCTGGCCCCCTGTCCCCGACTCCAGCAGCTTGAGCAGGAAGTCGTCGAGTCCCACGCCGTTGGACACGATGAGGTCGGCCTCCGCCAGCAGCAGCGCATCCGCGGGAGTGGGCTCGTAGTCTTCCGGCCCGACACCCGCGGGGATGATGGACACCACATCGGCGTGCTCACCAGCGATGTTGCGCAGGATGTCCGCGAACACGGTGGTGGTGGTCACCACCGTGAGGGCATCCGGTGCTGGGCTGGGCGCTGGCGCCCCTGCGCTCGGGGTGCCTGCCGATGGCACGACCGGGAAAGCGGCCGGGGACTGGGCCCCGACACCACCGGTCAGGCCGGCCAGCAGCGCGATGGCGCCCAGCGCACTCGCCGCGGCGCGCCATCGTGAACGCGCGTTGGGACTGTGTCTCATGGTGAGTCGTGCGTAGCCCATCTCAGGCAGCCTCCGAGGTACGGGGAATGGACGGCCGGTGCCGTGGGGTCAGTGGCTGCGCGTCCGGCAGCGGGGGCAGTGGCCGTAGAGCTCCAGCCGATGGCTGTCGATCGCGTAGCCGGTGTGTCGTTCGATCTCGTCGAGCGCCTCCTGGAGACCGTGATCCTCCACCTCGCGGGTGCGGCCACACGAGGAACAGACGACATGATGGTGGTGCGAGGGCTCGCACGTCACGTACGCATGCTCACCTTCCGGCAGGTCGAGTCGCTCCAGGAGCTTCAGCTCGGTCAGGAGCTCGAGCGCCCGGAAGATGGTGGCCCGACCGATGCCGAGGCGGCGCGCGCGAGCGTCGAGGATGAGGTCGGCCGCGGTGAAGTGGCCTTCTCGGGCAGCGATGAGTTCGGCGACCTCGCGTCGCCGTCCCGTGAGACGGTAGCCGGCATCATCGAGCGCGGCGATCATGGGTGCTGCCTGGACCATGCGCTAGATGATAGCGCATCTCATCAAGGGGCCGGGGGTGACCGCTGGAACAGCACCCGCTGGCCCACCGATGAGTTGGCCAGCACCAGGCCCCCGAGGATCAGGGCGGTGCCCACCATCTCCACTGGGTGCAGTTGCTCGTTGAGGAAGATGAGGCCGAGGGAGATGCCGACGATGGGCATCGCGTACGTAACCATCGTGGTCCGGGTCGCGCCCCACGCCCGAACCAATCGGAAGAACAGCAGGTAGGCCAGGCCGGAGCCAAGCATGCCCAGCCACGTGACCGAGAACCATGACGCCGGGTCGGGTGGCAACGACAGCACACCACCGGCGGGTCGCTCGAACACGATCGCGAACACGCCGCAGATGATCCCCGACAGGGCCGCCTGGGGCAGGGCGATCTCCACCGGAGTCGCCCGGCGTGGCCCAGTATCGGGGTCGTCCACCAGCGCATGGCCCGTGATCCGGTGCCGCGAGTACACCGCTCCGATGGCATATGACAGGGCGCCCAGGGTCACCGCCAGCTCGCCGAGGAGCGCGGCGGTCGCACTCACCCCCGATCCTGACTGGCCCAGATTGGGGGAGGCCAGCAGGGCCGCGCCGCCGAACCCGATGAGCAGACCCGCGAGCCGGTTCAGGGTGATGGGTTCGTCACGCAGCACCAGCGCCGCGATGACGATGGTGAACAGGGGATTGAGCCCGTTGAGGACGCTCGTGAGTGCCGACGAGATCGACTGCTCACCCCAGCTGATGAGCAGCCCTGGCACGGCGACATTGAAGAAGGCCAGGATGGTCAGTCGCGACAGGGCGCCCGTGGCGCGGGGCCAGTGGCCATTGGTCAACCGGAGCACGACCACCAGGAACAGGCTGGCCATCGCCATCCGCCACGTGACGAGCGTGAACGGCGGCATACCCGCGTCGAGGCCGATCTTGATGAACAGGAACGACGAGCCCCAGATGAGCGCCAGCGACAGGAACAGGCCCCAGATGAACGACTCCCGCTCGGCAGGCGCGGGGCGTGGCGATGCGGAGGGGGTGTGTGTCACGGGAGCCGTAGGATGGCACGCATGCCTGCTTTCGATCCGCGGACCGCGCTCATCGTGGTGGACGTCCAGAACGACTTCGCCGACCCTGCCGGCTCCCTGTACGTGGTCGGTGGTGAGCTGGTGGTTCAGCCTATCGATGCCCTGGTCACCTCCGCCCTCGCCGCCGGCTCGCTTGTGGTGTATACGCAGGACTGGCACCCGGCCTCGACACCGCACTTCGCGAAGGACGGTGGCATCTGGCCGGTCCATTGCGTGCGCGATACCTGGGGCGCGGCGCTCCACCCGTCCCTGGCTGTGCGGGGTGCCGTGGTGCGCAAGGGCAGCAACGGTGAGGACGGCTACAGCGGCTTCACGATGCGCGACACGGTGACCGGCGCGACCATCCCGACCGAGCTGACTGGGCTGCTTGCTGAGCGGGCCATCGAACGGGTGATCGTGTGCGGCCTCGCGACCGATTACTGCGTGGGTGCGACTGCCCTGGACGCCCGCGAGCTGGGCTTCGCGACGACCGTGCGCCTTGATCTCGTGCGCGCCGTAGACCTGGCCGCTGGCGACGGCGACCGGATGCTGGAGCGCCTGGCGACCGCCGGGGTCGAGCTGGAGTCCTGAGGCGATCCTCCTGATACACCGAACGGGTTCGGTTGCCCGGTCGTCCTCCCGCGGTCAGCGGTCGCCTCCTGCGGCCTTGGCTGCTCCCAGACCGACGGATCTTCGGTCATGCCGGAAGATCGTGTGGCTGAACCCGCCCCTGGGGCGGTGGATCGACCCTGTGGGGCCCTGGATCGCCATCGCAGGCGAGGCCCGTTCGGTGATACCGGACATCTGTGCCCGGAGGCTCCTGACGGAGCTCGACGTATACTCCCATGGAGTATCAGCAGCGATTACCAGGAGTCACATGGACCACTCAGCGCCCCCGCACCAGCCGACCACCGATGCGTCGACTGTCATCGATCCGGTATGCGGCATGTCCGTGCAGCTCGCAGTGGCTCGGCCCGCAGGTCTGACACACGTCCATGCCGGCGTGGAGTACGGCTTCTGCGGCCGTGGCTGCCTCCTGGAATTCCAGGACGACCCGGCTACCTACCTGGCGCCGGACTACCTGCCCACGATGTAACGTCACGGCACCATCGGTGCCCACGACATGAGCCATCACCATCCAGGGTCTGCGGCCGGGGCGGATCGACGCCCCCTCGCGCTCGTCCTGGCCATCGGCATCGCGATCCTGGTCGTGGAGGTCGTGGGTGGCCTGGCCGCCAACAGCCTCGCGTTGCTCGCCGACGCGGGCCACGTCATGACCGACATCACGGGCATCGCGCTGGCACTCGGCGCCATCCGTTTGGCCGACCGCCCGACGAGTGACACACGCACCTTCGGCTGGTACCGCGCGGAGGTGCTTGCAGCGGGCGCCAACGCCCTGTTGCTCATCGGACTCGCCGCCTTCCTGCTGTATGAGTCGTGGCAACGACTGGGCCAGCCGACGGAGGTGGCGGGTGGCCTGATGCTCGCCGTCGCGACGATGGGTGCTGCCGGCAACCTCGTCTCGCTGTGGCTGCTGCGGGCACCCGGCCAGCGCAGCCTCACGCTGCGTGGCGCGTACCTGGAGGTCCTCGGCGACCTGCTGGCGTCGGTGGGGGTCATCGTCGCGGCGCTGGTCGTGGCCATCACCGGTTGGGACACCGCGGACGCGGTCGCCTCCGCGCTCATCGGGCTGCTCATCCTGCCGCGTGTCTGGTCACTGCTGCGCGAGACCGCGGAGGTGCTCCTGGAGTCAGTGCCACGTGGCCTTCAGATGGACGAGGTGCGGCGCCACCTCCTGGAGGCCGAGGGCGTGGGTGACGTCCACGACCTGCACGCCTGGACGATCACCAGTGGCCAGCCCGTCGTGTCGGCCCACGTAGTGCTGGAGCCCGGCGCAGACCCGGCTCGCGTCCTGGACGAGGTCTGTCGCTGCCTGTCAGCGGACTTCGACATCGAGCACTCCACGATCCAGCTGGAGACCTCCGACCGGCGCCGCCTGGAAGCCGTCACCCACCCGTAGCCCCAGGATCTTCATCCGCTCGGGGGATCGCCGCGTACAAGAGGGTATGCAGCCAGCCCAGTCGCTCACCATGCCCGCTCGCGGGGCACCGCGTTCGCATCTCCTGATGGGTGCCGTCGCGGGTGTCGTCGCGGCCATGGTGGCCCTGGCGGTGGGGGAGCTGGTCGCCGCCATCATCGGTCGTGCCGCGTCACCCATCGTGGTCGTTGG